>NZ_JBHVRR010000048.1:0-41043 GCF_042885635.1 Streptomyces sp. NPDC058045
GGTGCCGCGGCCCGCCCCCCGCGGCCCGGCCCGGCCGCTGACGCTGGGCAGCCCGCGGCCCCGGCTGCGGCTGGTCAGCCTCGGACTCGCCCTGATCATGCTGGTGTTCGTGGTGCGGCTGCTCCAGGTGCAGGCCGTCGACGCCAGCGCCTACTCGGCCAAGGCGGCGCAGAACCGCTACCTCACCCAGCCGCTCACCGCCGAACGCGGCACCATCACCGACCGCGGCGGCGTCGAACTCGCCACCACCGTCGACGCCTACAACATCACCGCCGACCCCACGATGTTCACGCCGAGGGAGACCAAGCTCGCGGACGCCCCGGAGCAGGCCGCCGCGCTGCTGGCGCCGATCCTGAAGCAGGACGCCGCCGGGCTGACGAAGAAGCTGAAGACGCCGAGGACCCGCTATGTGACGCTGGCCCGCCGCCAGACCCCGCAGGTGTGGAACCAGATCAAGGACCTCAGATCCACCCTCGCGGCCAAGGCCGGCCAGGACCCCAAGGCGGTCAACGTCCTCGCCGGCGTCCTCCAGGAACCCACCAGCAAACGCGTCTACCCCAACAGCGATCTGGCCGCCGGGATACTGGGCTGGGTGGACGCCGACGGCAAGGGCGGCGGCGGACTCGAACTCCAGCTCAACAAGGAACTCGCCGGCAAGGACGGCAAGATCCGCTACGCCCAGTCCGGCGGCCACCGGGTGCCCACCGCGGGCAGCACCGAGACGCCCGCCGTGGCCGGCACCCAGGTGGAGCTGACCATCGACCGGGACATCCAGTGGGCCGCCCAGCAGGCCATCAGCGAACAGGTCAGGAAGTCGAAGGCGGACCGCGGCTATGTCGTCGTCCAGGACACCCGCACCGGCGAGATCCTGGCCCTGGCCAACGCCCCCGGGTTCGACCCCAACGACCTGTCGAAGGCGACCCCCGGCGCGCTCGGCAATCCGGCGCTCCAGGACGCCTACGAGCCCGGGTCCACCGCCAAGGTGATGTCGATGGCGGCCGTACTGGAGGAGAACGCGGCCACCCCCACCACCCGTGTCACCGTCCCCAACACCCTGCACCGCGGCGACCGCATCTTCCACGACGACATCGACCACCCCACCTGGTACCTGACGCTCAACGGGGTCCTCGCCAAGTCCAGCAACATCGGCACCATCCTGGCCACCGGCCAGCTCGGCAAGACCCAGCAGCAGGCGAACCGGGTACTCCACTCGTATCTGCGGAAGTTCGGCATGGGGCGGGAGACCGGGCTCGGCTTCCCCGGGGAGACCTCCGGCATCCTCGCCGCGCCCGGCACCTGGTCCACCTCGCAGCAGTACACGATCCCCTTCGGCCAGGGCTTCTCCATCAACGCGGTACAGGCCGCCTCCATCTACTCCACCATCGCCGACGGGGGCGTCAGGACCGAGCCGACCCTGGTCCGCGGCACCAAGGGCCCCGACGGCCGCTTCACCCCCGCCGACGCCCCCGACCGCCGCCGCGTGGTGAGCGCCGCCACGGCCCGTACGGTCGCGCGGATGCTGGAGTCGGTGGTGGACGACGAGGAGGGCACCGGCCTCGCCGCCCGCATCCCCGGCTACCGCGTCGCGGGCAAGACCGGCACCGCCAACCGCGTCGACCCGGAATCCGGCCGCTACCACGGCTACACCTCGTCCTTCGCCGGCTTCGCCCCCGCCGACAAGCCGCGCGTCACCGTCTACTGCGCCCTGCAGAACGCCACCAAGGGCAGCTACTTCGGCGGCCAGACCTGCGGGCCCATCTACCAGAAGGTGATGGAGTTCGCGCTGAAGTCCCTCCAGGTGCCGCCCACCGGTGCGGCCCCCGCCCGCATCCCCGTCACCTTCAAGCCCCACGGCTGAACCAGGAACCGCCCGTGACCCCCATCACCCCCGATCCCGGGAACCGTCCCGACGCCGGCGCCCCGCGGTCCGGCCGTCCGCCGCAGCCGCCCCGCCCTTTTGGCTCCGGGACGGGTGAGCCCGGTACGCTCACCGCCGTGCCACAAGCCGATCAGTCCCGAACCACCCGCAAGGACGCCCCCGTGACCTACCCCGGAGCCCCCCGGCCGGCCCAGGTCCGTGCCACCCCCCTCGCGGAGCTGGCCGGAAAGCTGGGCGTCAGCGCCACCGCGGAGGCCGCCGTCACCGGCATCACCCATGACTCGCGCGCCGTCCGCCCCGGCGACATCTACGCCGCGCTGCCCGGCGCCCGGCTGCACGGCGCGGACTTCGCCGCGCAGGCCGCCGACCTCGGCGCCGCCGCCGTCCTCACCGACCCCTCCGGCGCCGAACGCGCCGCCGCCACCGGTCTGCCGGTGCTCGTCGTGGACCACCCCCGCGCCCACATGGGCGAGCTGGCGGCCACCGTCTACGGGCATCCCGGACGCGACCTGCTCCAGATCGGGATCACCGGTACCTCCGGCAAGACCACCACCGCCTATCTGGTGCAGGGCGGCCTCACCGCCGGCGGCGATCTGCCCGCGCTGATCGGCACCGTGGAGATGCGCATCGGCGAGGAGCGCATCAAGTCCGAGCGCACCACCCCCGAAGCCACCGATCTCCAGGCGCTGTTCGCGGTGATGCGGGAACGCGGCGTGGCCTCGGTGGCGATGGAGGTCTCCAGCCACGCGCTGATCCTCGGGCGGGTCGACGGCTGCGTCTTCGACGTCGCCGTCTTCAACAACCTCAGCCCGGAGCACATGGACTTCCACTCCGGGATGGAGGACTACTTCCAGGCCAAGGCCCAGCTCTTCACCAAGGACCGCTCCCACCAGGGCGTCGTCAACCACGACGACGAGTACGGGCGGCGGCTCATCGAGGAGTGCGCCGAGCGGGGCTACCCGGTCACCACCTTCTCCGCCGAGGGCCACCCGGACGCCGACTGGCGTGCCGAGGACGTCCAAGTGGGGCCGCTGGACTCGACGTTCACCGCGGTCGGCCCCGAGGGCGTGCGGGTCGCCGCGCGTTCGCCGCTGGCCGGGCCGTTCAACGTGGCGAACACGCTGGCCGCGATCGTCGCCCTCGCCGTCGCCGGACGGGACCCGCAGACCGCCGCCGACGGGATCGCCACCGTGCCCGGCGTCCCCGGCCGCCTGGAGCGCGTCGACGCCGGGCAGCCCTATCTCGCGGTCGTGGACTACGCGCACAAGACGGACGCCGTGGAGTCGGTGCTGCGGGCGCTGCGCAAGGTCACCGAGGGCAGGCTGCACATCGTGCTGGGCTGCGGCGGTGATCGGGACGTCACCAAGCGGGGCGCGATGGGTGCCGCCGCCGCCCGCCTCGCCGACACCGCCGTACTGACCTCGGACAATCCGCGGTCGGAGGATCCACTGGCGATTCTCGCCACGATGCTCGCGGGGGCCGCGGAGGTGCCCGCCCATGAGCGGGGCGACGTCGCGGTGTTCGAGGACCGGGCCGCCGCCATCGCGGCCGCCGTGGGCCGCGCGGAGCCCGGCGACACCGTGATCGTCGCGGGCAAGGGCCATGAACAGGGCCAGGACATCGCCGGGGTGATCCGCCCCTTCGACGACCGGCGGGTACTGCGCGAAGCCATCGAAGCCGTTCAGAAGAATCAGGGATGAACTTGTGATCGCCCTCTCCCTCGCCGAGATCGCCAGCATCGTCGGCGGGCAGACGCATGACATACCGGATCCGTCGGTCACCGTCACCGGGCCCGTGGTGCGGGACAACCGCGAGGTGGTGCCGGGCGGCCTGTTCGTCGCCTTCGTCGGCGAGCGCGCCGACGGCCACGACTTCGCGGAGCGGGCGGTGAAGGCGGGCGCCGTCGCGGTGCTCGGCTCCCGCCCCGTCGCCGGGGTGCCCGTGATCGTCGTCAAGGATGTGCAGACGGCCCTCGGGGCCCTGGCGCGCGCCGTGGTGGAGCGCCTCGGGGCCACCCTGATCGCGCTCACCGGGTCCGCGGGCAAGACCAGCACCAAGGACCTCATCGCCCAGGTGCTGAGCAGCAGGGCGCCCACGGTGTGGACGCCGGGCTCGCTCAACAACGAGATCGGGCTGCCCCTCACCGCACTCAGCGCCACCGCCGAAACCCGTTTCCTGGTACTGGAGATGGGCGCCCGCGGTATCGGCCACATCCGCTATCTGACCGGTCTCACCCCCCCGCGGATCGGCCTGGTGCTGAACGTCGGCACCGCGCACATCGGCGAGTTCGGAGGCCGGGAGCAGATCGCGCAGGCCAAGGGCGAGATGGTGGAGGCCCTGCCGTCCGCCGCGGACGGCGGTGTCGCCGTACTCAACGCGGACGACCCACTGGTTCGAGCCATGGCCGAACGCACCACCGCACGGGTGCTGTTGTTCGGTGAGGCCGACGAAGCGGACGTTCGGGCGCAGAACGTGCGGCTGACCGCGGGCGGGCAGCCGTCGTTCCGCCTTCACACACCCTCCGGGTGCAGTGACGTGACCCTGCGGCTGTACGGTGAGCACCACGTGTCGAACGCGCTCGCCGCGGCCGCCGTCGCCCACGAGTCGGGCATGTCCGCAGACGAGATCGCCCGTGCGCTCTCCGAGGCGGGCACCCTCTCCCGCTGGCGGATGGAGGTCACCGAGCGCGCGGACGGCGTGACAGTGGTCAACGACGCCTACAACGCGAACCCCGAGTCCATGCGGGCCGCTCTGCGCGCGCTCGCGGCGATGGGCCAGGCAGCACAGGCCAAGGGGGGCCGTACGTGGGCGGTGCTCGGTCAGATGGCCGAGCTCGGGGACGAGGCTCTCGCCGAGCACGACGCGGTCGGACGGCTAGCCGTCCGGCTCAACGTGAGCAAGCTCGTGGCAGTCGGCGGCAGGGAAGCGGCCTGGCTGCAGATGGGCGCCTACAACGAGGGTTCGTGGGGTGAGGAGTCGGTGCACGTGTCCGACGCACGGGCGGCGGTCGACCTGTTGCGCAAAGAACTGCGCCCGGGGGACGTCGTGCTGGTGAAGGCATCCAGATCGGTCGGCCTTGAGCAGGTGGCCACCGCGCTGCTCGGGGACGCCGGCGAGGGCGAGGTCGCCGCCCGATGATGAACCAGATCCTGTTCGCGGGAGTCATCGGCCTCTTCCTGACCCTGGTGGGCACGCCGCTGCTGATCAAGCTGCTGGCCCGCAGGGGCTACGGCCAGTACATCCGCGACGACGGCCCGCGGGAGCACCACAGCAAGCGCGGTACCCCGACGATGGGTGGTATCGCCTTCATCCTGGCGACGATCGTCGCCTACTTCCTCAGCAAGGTGATCACCGGCAAACCGGTCACCTTCTCCGGTCTGCTGGTGCTGGGGCTGATGACCGGGATGGGCCTGGTCGGCTTCCTGGACGACTACATCAAGATCGTCAAGCGGCGTTCGCTGGGCCTGCGGGCCAAGGCGAAGATGGCCGGGCAGTTGATCGTCGGTATCAGCTTCGCGGTGCTCGCCCTGATGTTCGCGGACAACCGCGGCAACACCCCGGCGTCCACCAAGCTCTCCTTCGTCACCGACTTCGGCTGGACCATCGGCCCGGTGCTGTTCGTGGTGTGGGCGCTGTTCATGATCCTCGCCATGTCGAACGGGGTGAACCTCACCGACGGCCTGGACGGTCTCGCCACCGGCGCCTCGGTGATGGTCTTCGGCGCGTACACCTTCATCGGCGTCTGGCAGTTCCAGGAGTCCTGCGCCAACGCGCAGACCCTCACCAACCCGGCCGCCTGCTTCGAGGTGAGAGACCCGCTCGACCTGGCCGTGGTCTCCGCCGCGCTGATGGGAGCGTGCTTCGGCTTCCTGTGGTGGAACACCTCGCCGGCCAAGGTCTTCATGGGCGACACCGGTTCGCTGGCGCTCGGCGGCGCCCTGGCCGGCCTCGCCATCTGCTCCCGTACCGAACTGCTGCTCGCCCTCCTCGGCGGCCTCTTCGTCCTCATCACCATGTCCGTGGTGATCCAGGTCGGCTCCTTCCGCCTCACCGGGAAGCGGGTCTTCCGAATGGCCCCGCTCCAGCACCACTTCGAACTCAAGGGGTGGTCGGAAGTCCTGATCGTGGTCCGGTTCTGGATCATCCAGGGCATGTGCGTGATCGTCGGACTCGGTGTCTTCTACGCGGGATGGGCAGCCGACAAGTGACCAGCAGCCAGGAGTGGACCGGGCGGCGGATCACCGTCGCCGGGCTCGGCGTCAGCGGTCTCAGCGCGGCCCGCGCCCTGACCGGACTCGGCGCCGCTGTCACCGTCGTCGACGGCGGTGACAGCGAGGCGCACCGCGAACGGGCCGCGGCCGCCGAGGCGGAGGGCATCGCCGTCCGCCTCGGTGACGCCGAGACCCTGCCGCCGGGTACCGGGCTCGTGGTCACCTCGCCGGGCTGGGCGCCGTCCGCACCGCTCTTCGCGGCGGCCGCGGCGGCCGGCGTGGACGTGGTCGGCGATGTGGAGATCGCCTGGCGGCTCCGCGGCCCGGACTCCGCGCCCTGGCTGGCCGTCACCGGGACCAACGGCAAGACCACCACCACCCAGATGCTGGCGTCCATCCTCACCGCGGCCGGCCTGCGCACCACCGCCGTCGGCAACATCGGCACCCCCATCGTCGACGTGGTCCTCGGCGAGGAGCAGTACGACGTGCTCGCGGTGGAGCTGTCCAGCTACCAGCTGCACTGGGCGCCCTCGCTGCGCGTGCACTCCGCCGCCGTCCTCAACCTCGCCCCGGACCACCTCGACTGGCACGGCTCGATGGAGGCGTACGCCGCCGACAAGGGCCGTGTCTACGAGGGCAACCAGGTGGCCTGTGTGTACAACGTGGCCGACAAGGCCACCGAGGACCTGGTGCGGGCCGCCGACGTCGAGGAGGGCTGCCGCGCGATCGGCTTCACCCTCTCCGCCCCGGCGCCCTCCCAACTCGGCGTGGTGGACGGCATCCTGGTCGACCGCGCCTTCGTCGAGGACCGGCGGCGGCAGGCCCAGGAGCTGGCCGAGACGGGCGACGTCCAGCCGTCCGCCCCGCACAACATCGCCAACGCCCTCGCCGCCGCCGCCCTGGCCCGCGCCTACGGCGTACCGGCCGCCGCGGTCCGCGAGGGCCTGCGCGCCTTCCGCCCCGACGCCCACCGCATCGCCCATGTCGCGGACCTCGGCGGGGTGGCGTACGTGGACGACTCCAAGGCCACCAACACCCATGCCGCACAAGCCTCGTTGGCGGCGTACGAGTCCATCGTGTGGATCGCCGGGGGGCTCGCCAAGGGGGCCGTCTTCGACGAGTTGGTGGCGCGTTCCGCGGCCCGGCTGCGGGGCGTGGTGCTGATGGGCCGGGACCGGGCGCTGATCCGCGAGGCGCTGGCGCGACACGCCCCCGAGGTCCCGGTGGTGGACCTGGAGCGGACCGACACTGGGGCGATGGCGGCCGCGGTCCATGAGGCGAGGGGGCTCGCCCGCGCGGGCGACACGGTGCTGCTGGCGCCGGCCTGCGCCTCCATGGACATGTTCGCCAACTACAACAAGCGCGGGGACGCTTTCGCTGACGCGGTACGTGGGCTCGGCGCCTGAACCCTTTCCGGGAGGGACCGTGACCATGAGGCGCAGTGCGATGGTATGTCCGATGCGGGAGTACGGGAGTTGGCGGCTGATCCGTCCCCGGGGCGGTCGTCCGGTACCGGGCCCGGTGGGAAGCTGACGGCGCCGATGTCCTCCGCACTCGCCACCTTCAACCGCCGGGTCCGCCGCGCCTGGGACCGCCCGCTTACCGCCTACTACCTGCTCATCGGCAGCGCGCTGCTGATCACGGTGCTCGGCCTGGTGATGGTCTACTCCGCGTCCATGATCCGGGCCCTGCAACTCTCCCTGCCCGGCGCCTACTTCTTCCGCAAGCAGTTCGTCGCCGCCCTCATCGGCGGCGCCCTGCTGCTGGCCGCCGCCCGGATGCCGGTACGGCTGCACCGGGGCCTGGCCTACCCGATGCTGGCGGTGTCCGTCTTCCTGATGGCGCTGGTGCAGGTGCCGGGGATAGGGATGGCGGTCAACGGCAACCAGAACTGGCTGTCGCTGGGCGGCCCGTTCCAGTTGCAGCCCAGTGAGTTCGGCAAGCTGGCGCTCGTCCTGTGGGGCGCGGACCTGCTCGCCCGCAAACACGACAAGCGCCTCCTCAGCCAGTGGAAACACCTGCTGGTACCGCTGATCCCAGTGGGCTTCCTGCTGCTCGGACTCATCATGCTCGGCGGCGACATGGGCACCGCGATCATCCTCACCGCGATCCTCTTCGGCCTGCTCTGGCTGGCCGGCGCCCCCACCCGCCTCTTCGCCGGAGTCCTCTCCGCCTCCGCGCTGATCGGCGTCCTGCTGATCTGGACCAGCCCCAACCGGATGTCCCGGCTCGCCTGCCTCGGCGCCACCGACTCCGGCCCCGGCGACCGCTGCTGGCAGGCGGTGCACGGAATCTACGCCCTGGCCTCCGGCGGGCTGTTCGGCTCCGGGCTCGGCGCCAGCGTGGAGAAGTGGGGCCAACTCCCCGAAGCCCACACCGACTTCATCTTCGCCATCACCGGTGAGGAACTCGGCCTGGCCGGCACCCTCTCGGTACTGGCCCTCTTCACCGCCCTCGCCGCCGCCGGCATCCGCCTCTCCGGCCGCACCGAGGACCCCTTCGTGCGGTACGCGGCGGGCGGCGTCACCACCTGGATCACCGCCCAGGCCGTCATCAACATCGGCGCGGTACTGGGCCTGCTGCCCATCGCCGGCGTCCCCCTCCCGCTCTTCTCGTACGGCGGATCCGCCCTGCTGCCCACGATGTTCGGGATCGGACTGCTGATCGCCTTCGCCCGCGAGGAGCCTGCCGCCCGGGCCGCGCTCGCGATGCGCGGACCAGGGCCGGTACGCCAGCTCGTCGGCCGGGCGGCGGCCCGTCGCCGGGACTTTGATAAAAACGGGGCTGCGGCACGAGGTTCGCGGGTCACCGCAGAACCTCGCAGATGGAACACGATGCGACGGCGCGCCGCGGCGCGTTCGTCCGGAGAGCGGTGAATTTCGGTGCATGTCGTACTCGCCGGTGGGGGGACCGCCGGCCACATCGAGCCAGCGCTTGCCCTAGCGGACGCCCTGCGCAGGCAGGACCCGACCGTGGGCATCACTGCCCTCGGCACGGAACGCGGTCTGGAAACCCGGTTGGTGCCCGAGCGGGGCTACGAACTGGCGCTGATCCCCGCGGTCCCGCTGCCGCGCAAGCCCACCCCCGAGCTGATCACCGTGCCGGGGCGGCTGCGCGGCACCATCAAGGCGGCCGAGCAGGTCCTCGAACGCACCCGCGCGGACGCGGTGGTGGGCTTCGGCGGCTATGTCGCCCTCCCCGGCTACCTCGCCGCCAAACGGCTCGGGGTGCCGATCATCATCCACGAGGCCAACGCCCGCCCCGGCCTCGCCAACAAGATCGGCTCCCGCTACGCGGCCCAGGTCGCCGTCTCCACCCCCGACAGCAAGCTGCGCAACTCCCGCTATATCGGCATCCCGTTGCGCCGCTCCATCGCCACCCTCGACCGGGCAGCCGTCCGGCCCGAGGCGCGCGCCGCGTTCGGCCTCGACCAGAACCTGCCGACGCTGCTGGTCTCCGGCGGCTCGCAGGGCGCCCGCCGCCTCAACGAGGTGGTCCAGCAGGCCGTTCCGGCGTTCCAGCGCGCCGGTATCCAGGTGCTGCACGCGGTCGGCCCGAAGAACGAGGTACCGCACGTCGACAACCTGCCCGGGATGCCGCCCTATGTCCCGGTACCGTATGTGGACCGGATGGATCTCGCCTACGCCGCGGCCGACATGATGCTCTGCCGGGCCGGCGCGATGACCGTCGCCGAACTCTCCGCCGTCGGGCTCCCCGCCGCCTATGTACCGCTGCCCATCGGCAACGGCGAACAGCGGCTCAACGCCCAGCCGCTCGTCAAGGCGGGCGGCGGACTCCTCGTCGACGACGCCGAACTCACCCCGGAATGGGTGCAGGGCAACGTCCTGCCGGTCCTCGCGGACCCGCACCGACTGTATGAAATGTCCCGCGCCGCCTCCGAGTTCGGCCGCCGGGACGCCGACGAGCTGCTGGTCGGCATGGTGTACGAAGCGATCAGGGCGCGGCACGCGGCCTGACGCCCGACCGGTCACGCCGCACGGTGTGACGGAAGGCAGGGGAACGTGGCCGGACCCATGACCGCCCGCCGCAGCGAGCGGCGGCCGCCCAAGTCCGGCCCGCCCCGGCCCGACCGGAGCCCGCGCCCCCACCGGCGCCGCCGCCTCCTGGTCCTCACCCCGCTCCTCCTCGCCCTCCTCGCCGGCCCCGCACTCTGGGTGCTCTACGGCTCCTCCTGGCTCCGCACCACCCGGGTGCAGGTGACCGGCACCGAGGTCCTGACGCAGGCTCAAGTCCGCGACGCGGCAAGGGTTCCGGTCGGCTCGCCACTCGTCTCGGTGGACACCTCGGCCGTCGCGGCCCGGCTGAAGAAGGCGCTGCCGCGGGTCGACTCGGTGGACGTCTCCCGCTCCTGGCCGCACGACATCTCGCTCAGGGTGACCGAACGCCATGCGGTGGCGGTGCTCGCCCGGGGCGGCCGATTCGCCGAAGTCGACCGCGGGGGCGTGCGGTTCGCCACTCTCGCGCGTCCGCCCCGGGGCCTGCCGCGGATCGAGTTGCGCGCCGCGGACTCGCCCAGCCGGTCGCGCTTCGGCACCGGGCGGCTGCTGCGTTCCGCGGTGGCCGTGGTGGACGATCTGCCGGCCGCCGTACACCGCGACACCCGCAAGGTCACGGTGCGCTCATTCGACTCCGTGGTACTGGAGTTGACACGTTCGCGCACGGTGAACTGGGGGAGCGGAGAGGAGAGCGCGGCGAAGAGCAGGGTCCTCTCCGCTCTCATGAAAGCAGCTCCACATTCCCGGCACTTCGACGTCAGCGTCCCCACCGCCCCTGCCTCATCGGCGAGTTGACGGCTGTTGTCGCAGGCCAGCACCCTGGTTGGGCAGCGCTACGGGTGATCACATAGGGTGAAAAGAAAAACGGGAGGTTCGGCGTGTTCGTTGAACGGGCGCCACGTGTCGACTTAGTGTCCTGTTCGGAACAGTCAAGAAGTCCCAGCAACAGGCACACTGGTAACCCTAAACTTCAGGCTTAGGGTTCGGGTCGGCTTCGGACCGTCCCATTCGGCATCAGTCGTCGCGGCGCCATCAAGAGCGCGGCGGCGGCACGTAATCGAGGCGAGAGGCCTTCGACGTGGCAGCACCGCAGAACTACCTCGCAGTCATCAAAGTCATCGGTGTCGGCGGCGGTGGTGTCAATGCCATCAACCGGATGATCGAGGTCGGTCTCAAGGGCGTCGAGTTCATCGCCATCAACACCGACGCGCAAGCTCTGTTGATGAGCGACGCCGACGTCAAGCTCGACGTCGGCCGGGAACTCACCCGCGGACTCGGCGCCGGCGCCAATCCGGCCGTCGGCCGCAAGGCCGCCGAGGACCACCGCGAGGAGATCGAGGAGGTCCTCAAGGGGGCCGACATGGTCTTCGTCACCGCAGGCGAGGGCGGCGGCACCGGCACCGGCGGCGCGCCCGTCGTGGCCAACATCGCCCGCTCGCTCGGTGCCCTCACGATCGGCGTTGTCACCCGCCCCTTCACCTTCGAGGGCCGCCGTCGCGCCAACCAGGCGGAGGACGGCATCGCCGAGCTCCGCGAAGAGGTCGACACCCTCATCGTCATCCCCAACGACCGGCTGCTGTCCATCTCGGACCGCCAGGTCTCCGTCCTCGACGCCTTCAAGTCGGCGGACCAGGTACTGCTCTCCGGTGTCCAGGGCATCACCGACCTCATCACCACCCCCGGCCTCATCAACCTGGACTTCGCCGACGTCAAGTCCGTGATGTCGGAGGCCGGTTCGGCCCTGATGGGCATCGGCTCGGCCCGCGGCGACGACCGCGCGGTGGCCGCCGCCGAGATGGCGATCTCCTCGCCGCTGCTGGAAGCGTCCATCGACGGCGCCCGTGGCGTGCTGCTCTCCATCTCCGGCGGCTCCGACCTCGGCCTCTTCGAGATCAACGAGGCGGCCCAACTGGTCAGCGAGGCCGCCCACCCCGAGGCCAACATCATCTTCGGCGCGGTCATCGACGACGCCCTCGGCGACGAGGTCCGGGTCACCGTCATCGCGGCCGGCTTCGACGGCGGGCAGCCCCCGGCCAAGCAGCGTGACGGCGTCATCGGCGGTTCCGCCAAGCGGGAGGAGCAGCCCGCCCCGTCGTCCCGCCCCGCGGAGAGCCGCCCGGCCTTCGGCGGCCTCGGCAGCGTCACCCCGCGCGAGGAGCCGGTGAGCCCCGAGCCCGTGGCCGAGCCGGTCCCCGCGAGCGAACTGCCCTCCGGTTCCACCCAGACCACCCCGCCGCAGCCGCGCACCACCACCACGTACGACAGCGCTGCCGAGGAGCTGGACGTGCCGGACTTCCTGAAGTGATAGGCCGAAGCGAGGCCGCGGCCCCCGCCGCGGCCACTGCGGAACACTCCGCGAACGGCGCCCACTTCGCCTTCACCGATCGGTGGGGCGGGGTGAGCGCCGTTCCGTACGAAGAGCTCAATCTCGGTGGGGCCGTGGGCGACGAGCCGGAGGCGGTCCGCACCAACCGGGCCCGCGCCGCCCGCGCCCTGGGCCTCGACCCGGACCGCGTGGTCTGGATGAACCAGGTCCACGGCCGCGAGGTCGCCGTGGTCGACGCTCCCTGGGGCGAGCGGCCGGTGCCCGAGGCGGACGCCGTGGTCACCACCGAACGCGGCCTTCCGCTCGCCGTGCTCACCGCGGACTGCACCCCCGTTCTGCTCGCCGACCCGGAGGCCGGCGTGATCGCGGCCGCCCACGCGGGCCGTCCCGGAATGGTGGCCGGCGTGGTCCCCGCCACCGTCGCCGCCATGACCGCACTGGGCGCCGACCCCTCCCGCATCGTCGCCCGCACCGGCCCCGCGGTCTGCGGCCGCTGCTACGAGGTGCCCGAGCGGATGCGCGCCGAGGTCGCCGAGGTGGAGCGGGCGGCCTTCGCCGAGACGAGTTGGGGCACCCCCGCGGTGGATGTGACGGCCGGGGTGCACGCCCAGTTGGAGCGGCTCGGGGTACACGACCGGGAGCAGTCCCCGGTGTGCACCCTGGAGTCCGGCGACCACTTCTCGTACCGGCGCGACCGCACCACCGGGCGGCTCGCGGGCTATGTGTGGCTGGACTGAGGGCAGATGACGGAACGCAAGGAGCAACTCGCCGCGAATCTGACGGGAGTTGAGGACCGGATCGCCACCGCCTGCGCGGCGGCCGGCCGGGACCGCGACGAGGTCACCCTGATCGTGGTCACCAAGACCTACCCCGCGTCCGATGTGCGCCTCCTCGCCGAACTCGGCGTGCGGCACGTGGCGGAGAACCGCGACCAGGACGCCGCCCCCAAGGCCGCCGCTTGTTCGGACCTGCCGTTGACTTGGCACTTCGTGGGCCAGTTGCAGACCAACAAGGCGCGTTCCGTGGTCGGTTATGCCGATGTCGTGCAGTCCGTGGACCGGGTCAAACTGGTCGACGCGCTCTCCCGGCAGGCCGCGGCGGCCGGTCGCGAGGTGGGCTGCCTGATCCAGGTGGCACTCGACGCGGAGGAGGGCGGACGGGGTGCCCGCGGCGGCGCATCGCCGGGCGCGGTAAGGGAGTTGGCGGACCACATCGAGGCCGGGCCCGGGCTCCGGCTCGGCGGTCTGATGACGGTGGCGCCGCTCACCGGAACCTACGCGGGACAGCCGCGGCAGGCGTTCGACCGACTGTGGGAAATCTCAACAGCCCTGCGCTCGCGGCATCCTGCTGCGAACATGGTCTCAGCGGGGATGAGCGGAGACCTCGAAGAGGCCGTGGCGGCCGGAGCGACACATGTGCGCGTCGGTACTGCGGTACTCGGAGTCAGACCACGGCTCGGGTAACGTCGCCAAGAAGTCGGACCACAGCAGAAAATATGGTCAATCCCAAACTTGTGGGACGGACCGAGTGGATCGCGGACACTAGGTTGGCGGCAGCCGATCCACCACGACGATCCACCACAGAGCGGAGGACTCAGAGCATGGCCGGCGCGATGCGCAAGATGGCGGTCTACCTCGGTCTCGTGGAGGACGATGGTTACGACGGCCGGGGGTTCGACCCCGACGACGACTTCGAGCCCGAACTGGACCCGGAGCCCGAGCGGGACAGCAGACGGCACGAGTCGCCGCACCAGTCGCACCAGCCCCTTCCGGCACACGAACCGCATGAGTCCCACACGAACGAAAGGGACGAACCGGCGCGTTCCGTAAGGGCGTCGGCTGAGCGCGAACCGGCCCGCCGGTCCGCCTCACTTGCCCCGGAATCCGGACGTCCGGCGCGTATCGCACCCGTGGCGTCCATCACACCTGAACGTCAGAGCCTGGAGAAGAACGCGCCGGTGATCATGCCCAAGGTCGTGTCCGAACGAGAGCCGTACCGGATCACCACACTCCACCCCCGGACCTACAACGAAGCCCGTACCATCGGGGAACACTTCCGCGAGGGCACTCCGGTGATCATGAATCTGACGGAGATGGACGACACGGACGCGAAGAGACTTGTCGACTTTGCGGCTGGACTCGTCTTCGGTCTTCACGGCAGCATCGAGCGGGTGACACAGAAGGTCTTCCTTCTGTCTCCTGCTAACGTCGATGTCACGGCGGAGGACAAGGCCCGCATCGCAGAGGGCGGGTTCTTCAACCAGAGCTGAGACACAACCGGTCACAACAGCAGCAACGGTACGAGTTCAGGGGAGAGGGAAGCGCGGATCATGAGCGTGTTCTTGGATGTGCTCTACATCGCGTTGATGTGCTTCCTCATCGTGCTCATCTTCCGGCTGGTGATGGACTACGTGTTCCAGTTCGCCCGCTCATGGCAGCCAGGCAAGGTGATGGTGGTCCTCCTTGAGGCCACCTACACAGTCACGGATCCACCGCTCAAGCTTCTGCGGCGATTCATCCCGCCGTTGCGTCTCGGGGGCGTGGCGCTCGACCTGTCCTTCTTCGTTTTGATGATCATCGTCTACATCCTGATCTCCGTCGTGAGCCGGCTGTGAGCGATACGGTCCTGCCGAATGTCGACTGCCGAATGTCGAATGCCGCCGATGACCCCAGTTGAGGTGAAGAGATGCCGCTGACCCCCGAGGACGTGCGGAACAAGCAGTTCACAACCGTCCGTCTGCGAGAAGGCTATGACGAGGACGAGGTCGATGCCTTCCTGGACGAGGTCGAAGGCGAACTGACCCGTCTGCTCCGCGAGAACGAGGACCTGCGCGCCAAGCTGGCCGCAGCGACCCGTGCCGCCGCGCAGAACCAACAGCAGCAGAACATGCGGAAGCCGCCCGAACCGCAGGACCGGCCGCAGGGTCCGGTGCCAGCCGCCATATCGGGCCCGCAACCGGTGCCCCCGCAGCAACATCCGATGGGCGGTCCGCCCCAGTTGCCCGGTGGTGCACCGCAGTTGCCCGCAGGCCCCGGCGGTCACGGCCCCGGACCCCAGGGTCCGCACGGCCCCGGCCCCATGCAGGGCGGTCCCATGGGCGGCCCGATGGGCGGCCACGGCGGCCCCCAGCTTCCCGGCCCCGGCGGTCCTGGTGGCCCCGGCGGCCCCGGCGGTCAGGGTGGTCCCGGCGGCGACAGCGCGGCCCGGGTGCTGTCGCTGGCCCAGCAGACCGCGGACCAGGCGATCGCGGAGGCCCGTTCCGAGGCCAACAAGATCGTCGGCGAGGCCCGCAGCCGTGCCGAAGGCCTGGAGCGGGACGCCCGCGCCAAGGCCGACGCCCTGGAGCGGGACGCGCAGGAGAAGCACCGCGTGGCGATGGGCTCCCTGGAGTCCGCTCGCGCCACGCTGGAGCGCAAGGTCGAGGACCTGCGCGGCTTCGAGCGCGAGTACCGCACCCGGCTGAAGTCCTACCTGGAGTCCCAGCTCCGCCAGTTGGAGACGCAGGCGGACGACTCGCTGGCCCCGCCGCGGACCCCGGCGACCGCTTCGCTGCCGCCGTCCCCGGCTCCGGCGCCCTCGATGGCTCCGGCCGGTGCGGGTGCCCCGTCCTTCGGTGGCAACCAGACGATGGGCGGGGGTGCTCCGGGCGGTCCCGCGCAGGGTGCCCCGTCGTACGGCGGGCAGCAGCAGATGTCCCCGGCGATGACCCAGCCGATGGCGCCGGTGCGGCCGCAGGCTCCGCAGCCGATGCAGCAGGCGGCACCTTCGCCGATGCGGGGCTTCCTCATCGACGAGGACGACAACTGAGCGGTCACCGCCAGTAGTACCGACAAGGGCGGGGCTCCGGATTCTTCCGGGGCCCCGCCCTAGTGTGCGTAACGGGGGCCGCCCACCTGGGAGTTGCCCGGCGCCGGGGGTCCCGCAAGCGCGGGGTTGGGCGGGTCGTGAACGGAACCGCCGCCCGCCGGTGGGGAGTTGGCGGGCGGCGGTGCCGGGGGCGGGTGCTCCCGGGTGGGTCAGGACTTGCGGAGGTGGAAGGTGAGGGTGAGGGGCTCGTCGGTGAAGGCCTCGCCGTAGGAGTCGTCCGCCTCGCCGGAGGCGAAGTCCGCGGCGAGGACCTCGTCCGCGATCAGCCCGGCGTGCTCGGTGAGCGCGGTCCTGACCGCCTCGTCGGACGCGGTCCAGCGCAGCGCGATGCGGTCCGCGACATCGAGCCCCGAGTTCTTCCGGGCCTCCTGGATGAGGCGGATCGCGTCCCGGGCGAGCCCGGCCCGACGCAGTTCCTCGGTGATCTCCAGGTCGAGCGCGACGGTGGCGCCCGAGTCGGAGGCGACGGACCAGCCCTCCCGCGGTGTCTCCGTGATGATCACCTCGTCCGGGGCGAGGGCCACCGGCTCCCCGTCGACCACGACCGAGGCGGTGCCCTCGCGCAGCGCCCGGGAGAGCGCGGCGGCGTCGGTCCCGGCGATGGCACGGGCCACGGCCTGTACGCCCTTGCCGAACCGCTTGCCCAGGGCACGGAAGTTGGCCTTGGCGGTGGTGTCCACCAGTGAGCCGCCCACGTCCGAGAGACCGGCGAGCGAGGTGACGTTGAGCTCCTCGGTGATCTGGGTGCGCAGTTCGGCGGAGAGCTGGTCGAAGCCGGCCGCGGCGACCAGCGCCCGGGACAGCGGCTGCCGGGTCTTGACGCCGGACTCGGCGCGGGTGGCGCGGCCCAGTTCGACCAGCCTCCGCACCAGTGCCATCTGCTGCGACAGCCGGGGGTCGACGGCCGCCGGGTCGGTCTCCGGCCAGCTCGCCAGGTGCACCGACTCGGGGGCGTCCGGCGTCACCGGCACCACCAGGTCCTGCCAGACCCGCTCGGTGATGAACGGGGTGAGCGGGGCCATCAGCCGGGTCACCGTCTCGACCACCTCGTGCAGGGTGCGCAGCGCCGCCTTGTCGCCCTGCCAGAAGCGCCGGCGGGAGCGCCGCACATACCAGTTGGACAGGTCGTCCACGAAGGCCGAGAGCAGCTTGCCGGCCCGCTGGGTGTCGTAGGCGTCCAGGGCCTGGGTGACCTGGTCGGTGAGGGTGTGCAGCTCGGACAGGAGCCAGCGGTCGAGGAGCGGGCGGTCGGCCGGCGCCGGGTCGGCGTCGGTCGGGGCCCAGCCGGAGGTGCGGGCGTAGAGGGCCTGGAAGGCGACGGTGTTCCAGTAGGTGAGGAGGGTCTTGCGGACGACCTCCTGGATGGTGCCGTGGCCGACGCGGCGGGCCGCCCAGGGGGAGCCGCCGGCCGCCATGAACCAGCGGACGGCGTCGGCGCCGTGCTGGTCCATGAGCGGGATGGGCTGGAGGATGTTCCCCAGGTGCTTGGACATCTTGCGGCCGTCCTCGGCGAGGATGTGGCCGAGGCAGACCACGTTCTCGTAGGACGACTTGTCGAAGACGAGGGTGCCGACGGCCATCAGCGTGTAGAACCAGCCGCGGGTCTGGTCGATGGCCTCGGAGATGAACTGCGCCGGATACCGGCTCTCGAACAGCTCCTTGTTCTTGTACGGGTAGCCCCACTGCGCGAACGGCATGGAGCCGGAGTCGTACCAGGCGTCGATGACCTCGGGCACCCGGCTCGCGGTGCGGCCGCAGCCCTCGCGCGGGCAGTCGAAGGTGACCGCGTCGATGTACGGGCGGTGCGGGTCCAGCGCCGACTGGTCCCGGCCGGACAGCTCGCCCAGTTCGGTGCGGGAGCCGACGCAGGTGAGGTGGCCCTCCTCGCAGGTCCAGATCGGCAGCGGGGTGCCCCAGTAGCGGTTGCGGGAGAGGGCCCAGTCGATGTTGTTGTCCAGCCAGTCCCCGTAGCGGCCGTGCTTGACCGAGTCGGGGTACCAGTTGGTCTTCTCGTTCTCGGCGAGGAGGCGGTCCTTGACGGCGGTGGTGCGGATGTACCAGGACGGCTGCGCGTAGTAGAGCAGCGCGGTGTGGCAGCGCCAGCAGTGCGGATAGCTGTGCTCGTACGGGATGTGACGGAAGAGGAGGCCGCGGGCGTCGAGGTCCTGGGTGAGGGGCTCGTCGGCCTTCTTGAAGAACTGGCCGCCGACGAGCGGGACTTCGGCCTCGAAGGTGCCGTCGGGGCGCACCGGGTTGACCACCGGCAGCCCGTACTCGCGGCACACTCGGAGGTCGTCCTCACCGAAGGCGGGGGACTGGTGGACGAGGCCGGTGCCGTCCTCGGTGGTGACGTAGTCGGCGTTGACCACGAAGTGCGCGGGGGCCTCGAAGGGCACCAGCTCGAACGGCCGCCGGTAGCCCCAGCGTTCCATCTCGGCGCCGGTGAAGCGCTGCCCGGTCGCGGTCCATCCTTCGCCGAGCGCCTTCTCCAACAGGGGCTCGGCGACGACCAGTTGCTCGGTGCCGTCGGTGGCGACCACATAGGTGACCTCGGGGTGGGCGGCGACCGCGGTGTTGGACACCAGGGTCCACGGCGTCGTCGTCCACACCAGCAGCGCGGCCTGCCCGGCGAGCGGCCCGGAGGTCAGCGGGAAGCGTACGTAGACCGAGGGGTCCACGACCGTCTCGTAGCCCTGGGCCAGCTCGTGGTCGGAGAGGCCGGTGCCGCAGCGGGGGCACCAGGGCGCCACCCGGTGGTCCTGGACCAGCAGGCCCTTGTCGAAGATCTCCTTCAGCGACCACCACACGGAGTCGACGTACTCCGGGTCCATGGTGCGGTAGGCGTCGTCCAGGTCGACCCAGTACCCCATGCGGGTCGTCAGCTCGGCGAAGGCGTCGGTGTGCCGGGTCACGGACTCCCGGCAGCGGGCGTTGAACTCGGCGATGCCGTACGCCTCGATGTCCTGCTTGCCGTTGAAGCCCAGCTCCTTCTCCACGGCCAGCTCCACCGGCAGCCCGTGGCAGTCCCAGCCCGCCTTGCGGCCCACGTGGTAGCCGCGCATGGTGCGGAAGCGGGGGAAGACGTCCTTGAAGACGCGGGCCTCGATGTGGTGGGCGCCCGGCATCCCGTTGGCGGTGGGCGGGCCCTCGTAGAAGACCCACTCGGGGCGGCCCTCGGACTGTGCCAGCGTCTTGGCGAAGATCTTCTGCTCGCGCCAGAAGTCCAGCACAGCGTGCTCAAGCGCGGGCAGGTCGACCTGGGCGGGGACCTGGCGGTACTGCGGCGGCGTCATCGGCGTACTCCTCCAACGGAACGTGCTGCCTTCCGTCGGAGGGACGAGAGCCGGCCGCGCTGCGGCGCTCCCGCGGTACCACCCTCCTTGGCCCTCCGGCGGCGGGTGTGCCGGCGGGCCCCCTCATTGGGGCAGCGAGACCGGGTCTACTGGCCGGGCCGGGGGCCTCGGTGTTCTTCCGGCGACTCCGGGGTGATCTTCACGTCGCGCAGACCCCCGGGCTCACACCGTCCCCGGGTCGCTCCTGGCCGCGTACGCCGCTACTCGTCCCCATCCACGTTTTTCGCTGCGCCCAGTGTACGGGGCTCGGCGGACCGCGGCCGACCGCTTTTCCCGGGGCGCGGGGAGGCGCCGGGTGACCCGAATGGTCCGTCGGGCCGGTGGGGGACGGGTGGGGCGGGGAGGGGCGGATTACCCGGCGGGGAGCTGGGCACAACGCTTGCAGGTCGCTCGCGCGGCTCCGGCGGGGCGGGCTGATCGGGCGGCGTGCCCCGTTGCCGCGGGCTGGGAGTCGATTTATCGTTCCAGCGCGATTCGCGGGGAAGATCACCCTATGTGAAGGGGTCTCTGCCATGGTGGCGAAGAAGACCGCCGTACAGCATTCGGAGAAGGGCGGTACCGCCGCTTCCCGCGGCCGGTCGACCGCCGCGGACGGCGCGGGCCGGGCCCCCGGGAAGTCGCGGCCCACCCCGGAGAAGGCAGCCGGAAAGCGGACGGCCACCAAGAAGACCGCGAAGAAGACGGCCACGAAGAAGACGGCCACGGCTGCGAAGAAGGCGGCGCCGAAGCAGGCCGCCGCCGCCGAGAAGACGGCAGCCGAGAAGCGCTCCGCGAAGAAGACGGCGGCCAAGAAGACGGCCGCGAAAAAGGCCGCGCCGAAGAAGGCCGCGGCCAAGAAGACGGCGGCGGGGAAGAGTGCCGCGCAGAAGGCGGGCGCCGAGGTGGCGGCCGTGAAGAAGTCCGCCAAGAAGTCCGCGGGCAGGAAGAAGGCGGAGGCCCCCCGGGCCGAGGCCGGCAGGAAAGGTGCGGGTCACGAGACGGCCGCCCCGGTGGCCGAGGGTGCGGCTGAGGCCGCCGAGACGACAGGAGCCACGCCAGTGGTTGCGAAGAAGACGGTGGCGAAGAATCCCACCCCGGTGCCCCTCGCGGCGGAACCCGGCGAGCTCGCGGTACGCCCCGGCGAGGATCCGTGGACCAAGGACGAGGTCGACGAGGCCCGCGCCGAGCTGACCGCCGAGGTGCTGCGGCTCAACAACGAGCTGGAGTCCTCCGAGCAGTCGCTCGCCGGTCTGATGCGGGACTCCGGCGACGGCGCGGGCGACGACGAGGCCGACACCGGCAGCAAGAACATCACCCGCGAACACGAGCTGGCCCTCGCCGCGAACGCCCGCGAGATGCTCCAGCAGAGCGAGCGCGCCCTGGAGCGCCTGGACGCCGGCACCTACGGCGTCTGCGAGAACTGCGGCAATCCCATCGGCAAGGCCAGGATGCAGGCCTTCCCGCGGGCCACCCTCTGTGTGGAGTGCAAGCAGAAGCAGGAACGCCGCTACTGACCGCGGACCGTGCGGCACGCACCCCGTCCCCGAGCGCCCCGTGCGGGCCGCGGGCCGGGGTGCGTGTCGTACTCTCGTCCCCAGCGAAGGCATCCAGCTCGAAGGACTCACGTGGCAGAGGCGGAGCGCACCATCGGTACGCCGGATTCACCGGAAGCGGCGGACGCCGCCGAGGACCGGGGCGGCGAGAGCGGGACGGGCGGGAGTGAGAAGGGCGAGCAGGGCGAGGCTTCGGTGCCGCAGGGTGGCCGGGGGCCGCGGCGGATCGCCGTCCTGCTCGGTGTCGCGCTGCTCGCCTACCTCATCGATCTGGGCAGCAAGATGCTGGTCGTGGCGAAGCTGGAGCACCGCGAGCCGGTCCGGCTGCTCGGTGACTGGCTGCAACTGACAGCCATCCGCAACGCGGGCGCCGCCTTCAGCATGGGCGAGGCGTACACGGCGGTCTTCACGGTGATCGCGGCCACGGTGATCTTTGTGATCGTGCGGCTGGCGCGGAAGCTGTACAGCCTGCCCTGGGCGATCGCGCTGGGGCTGCTGCTCGGCGGTGCGCTGGGCAATCTCACCGACCGGCTGTTCCGTTCCCCGGGTGTCTTCCGGGGCGAGGTCGTGGACTTCATCGCCCCTCGGCACTTCGCCGTCTTCAATCTGGCGGACTCGGCGATCGTGTGCGGCGGCATCCTGATCGTGCTGCTGTCGTTCCGCGGCCTCGACCCGGACGGCACCGTCCACAAGAACTGAGCCCCGGCACTCGCGTACGGGGCCGTCAGAACCGTCCGTCATACTCGACGGGTGAGCACGCTTCCCGAGATCCGTACCCTGCCCGTGCCCGACGGCCTGGAGGGCGAGCGCGTCGACGCCGCCATCTCGCGCATGTTCGGCTTCTCCCGGACCAAGGCGGCCGAGCTGGCCGCCGCGGGGAAGGTGCAGGTCGACGGGGCCGCGGTGGGCAAGTCCGAGCGGGTGCACGGCGGGGCCTGGCTGGAGGTGGAGATGCCGCAGGCGCCCGCCCCGGTGCAGGTGGTGGCCGAGCCGGTGGAGGGCATGGAGATCGTCCACGACGACGAGGACGTGGTGGTGATCGTCAAGCCGGTCGGGGTGGCCGCCCATCCCAGCCCCGGCTGGCGCGGGCCCACCGTGATCGGCGGTCTCGCCGCCGCCGGGTACCGCATCTCCACCTCGGGCGCCGCCGAACGCCAGGGCATCGTGCACCGGCTGGACGTGGGCACCTCGGGTCTGATGGTGGTCGCCAAGTCCGAGTTCGCGTACACCTCGCTGAAGCGGCAGTTCAAGGAGCGCACCGTCGACAAGCGCTACCACACGCTGGTGCAGGGCCATCCCGATCCCACCAGCGGCACCATCGACGCGCCCGTCGGCCGGCATCCGCAGCACGACTACAAGTGGGCGGTCACCGCCGAGGGCAAGCCGTCGGTGACGCACTACGACCTGGTCGAGGCGTTCCGGGCGGCCTCCCTGCTGGACGTGAAGCTGGAGACGGGCCGCACCCACCAGATCCGGGTGCACATGGCGGCCCACCGGCACCCCTGCGTCGGCGATCTGACCTACGGCGCCGACCCCACCCTCGCCAAGCGCCTGGGGCTGACCCGGCAGTGGCTGCACGCGGTGCGGCTCGGCTTCGAGCACCCGGGCGACGGCCGCTGGGCCGAGTTCGAGAGCGGGTACCCGGACGACCTCCAGCGGGCGCTGGACCGGGTGCGGGCGGAGAGCGCGTGAGCGTTCCGGCCGCGGTCCTGGTCCGGGTCACCGAGGGCGCCGGGGACCGCGAGGCCTGCTTCGCCGTCCGCCGGGAGGTCTTCGTCGAGGAGCAGGGCGTCCCGCCGGAGGTGGAGTACGACGAGTACGACGCCGGGGCCGTGCATCTGCTGGCGCTGGGGGCCGACGGGCGGCCGCTGGGCACCGGTCGGCTGCTGTTCGGGCCCGAGGCGGTGGAGCGTACCGGCGGTGACGCGGCGGTCGGATCGCTGGGGCGGCTGGCGGTCGGCCGGGCGGCGCGGGGGCTCGGGGTGGGTGCGGCGCTGGTGCGGGGGATCGAGGACGCGGCCCGGGAGCGCGGCCTGACCGCGGTCGACCTCCATGCGCAGACGCAGGCGCTGGGCTTCTACGAGCGGCTCGGATACGCGGCGTACGGGCCGGAGTTCCCGGACGCGGGCATCCCGCACCGGGCGATGCGCCGCGCGCTCTGACGCCTGACCCTCTCACCGCACTTCGTCCGCATTCGTCCAACTTCGCGGTGTGGGGCCGGGGTTCGTCCCGTTGGCCCGGGGGCGGCATGGGAGGCTGGGGGTCCGGATTCCCCGAAACATCCCCTCGGAGCGCGCCCCGTGGACCAGTTGGCCCTGCTGTTCGTGATGCTGCTCGGGGCGGTGATCAGCGTGCCGGTCGCCGACCGGATCCGGCTGCCCGCGCCCGTGCTGATGACCATCGTCGGCATCGTGCTGGCGCTGATCCCCGCGGTGCCGAACGTCAACATCCCGCCCGCGCTGATCCTGCCCGCGCTGCTGCCGCCGCTGCTGTACGCGGCCGTACAGCGCACCTCCTGGCGGCAGTTCGCGGCCAACCGGCGGCCGATCTTCCTGCTGGCGGTGGCGCTGGTCTTCGTCACCACCGCCGCCGTCGCGTTCGTCGCCAGTGCCGTGGTGCCCGGGCTGCCGCTGGCCGGTGCGGTGGCGCTCGGCGCGCTCGTCGCCCCGCCCGACCCGGTGGCCGCCACCGCCGTGGCCGGTCAACTCGGCCTGCCGCGGCGCCTGGTGTCCATCCTGGAGGGCGAGGGCCTGTTCAACGACGTCACCGCGATCGTGCTCTACCACGTGGCGATCGCCGCCGCCGTCAGCGGCAGCTTCTCCGCCTCGCACGCCGCCCTGGAACTGGTGCTGTCCGCGGTCGTCGCGGTGGCCGTCGGACTCGCCCTCGGCTGGGCCGCGAAGAAGCTCATGGAACTCCTCGGCGACGCCACCCTGCAGATCGGCCTCACCCTGCTGGTGCCGTTCGCCTCCTATGTCCTGGCCGAGGAGTTCAGGGGCTCCGGGGTGCTGGCGGTGCTCACCACGGCGCTGTTCCTCGCCGAGTACGCCCTGGACGCCGACGATGTGCAGGCCCGGCTCGCCGGCCGCACCTTCTGGGACGTGGTGGACACCCTGGTCACCGGCCTCGCCTTCGGCCTCGTCGGTCTGGAGCTGCACAACGCGGTCCGTACCGCCGAGGGCCACTGGCCGCAGATGCTCGGCTGGGCCGCCGCCGTCGTCGTCACCGTCATCGTGGTACGGCTGCTGTGGCTGCTGCCCGCGTCCTGGATCACCCGCCGGCTGCACGCCCTGCGCGACTACGACGAGGACATCCCCAGCACCTGGCGGGAGACCCTGGTGATGTGGTGGTCCGGGATGCGCGGGGTGGCCTCGGTGGCGCTCGCCCTGGCGATCCCGCTCACCATGGACGACGGCGCGCCCTTCCCGCACCGTGACGAACTGGTCTTCCTCGCCTTCGCCGTGATCATGGTCACCCTCGTCGTGCAGGGGCTCAGCCTGCCGTGGCTGGTGCGGAAGTTGGGGGTGCGGGCCGACACCGAGAAGGAGAAGGAGTTCGAGCGGCTGCTGGCGCGGCGGGCCGGACGGGCCGCCCGCAACCGGCTCAAGGAGATCGAGAGCACCGAGGAACTCCCCGACGAACTCACCGAGTTGCTGATCCATCGGGCCCAGGAGATCGCCCTGCGCATCAGCCCCGACCTGGGCGACACCGAGCGCCGTGAGGCGCAGGCCACCCGGGTGGAGCGGCTGCGCCGGGTGCGGCAGATCCAGGCCGAGATGATGTCCGCGGCCCGGCACGAGGTGCTCGCCGCCCGCAGCGAGGCCGGCTCCGACCCGGAGATCGTGGACCGGGTCCTGCGCCAACTCGACGTCCGCAGCCTGCGCTGACGCCG
The DNA here is from genome assembly GCF_042885635.1 of Streptomyces sp. NPDC058045. Lineage (NCBI taxonomy): Bacteria > Bacillati > Actinomycetota > Actinomycetes > Kitasatosporales > Streptomycetaceae > Streptomyces > Streptomyces sp. NPDC058045. Next base: position 25,077 of record NZ_JBHVRR010000048.1, read on the forward strand.
GTTCCGGAACGCCCGTGCGGAGCGGGTCAGCCGCGGCCGGTGCGGGGCACCCGGCCCTCCTTGACCAGCCGGTGGCTGGGGATGCCGTTCGGAACGGCGGCCGCCGGGCCGGTGTTGATCCGCGGCAGCGCGTACGGGTGCTCGCGGCTCAGCCAGTCGATCATCTGCTCCCGGACGGTGACCCGTACCGTCCAGATGTCGGAGGCGTCCTTCGCGGTCACCACGGCCCGTACCTCCAGGGTGCTGGGGGTGGTGTCGGTGACGGCCAGGCCCCAGTTGCGCTGGTCCCAGGCGGGGCAGCCCTCCACGATGGCGCGCAGCTTGTCGCGCATGGCGGGGATCGGCGCCCGGTGGTCCAGGTGGAAGTAGACGGTGCCGGTCATCTGCGCCCCGCCGCGGGACCAGTTCTCGAACGGCTGGCTGGTGAAGTACGAGACGGGCATGGTGATCCGGCGCTCGTCCCAGGTGCGCACGCTGAGATAGGTCAGCGTCACCTCGTCGATGACGCCCCACTCGCCGTCCACCACCACCGTGTCGCCGATCCGCACCATGTCGCCGAAGGCGATCTGGAAGCCGGCGAAGAGGTTGCCCAGGGTGGACTGGGCGGCGACACCCGCGACGATGCCGATGAGGCCCGCCGAGGCCAGCATCGAGGTGCCGATGGCCCGCAGATCGGGGAAGGTCAGCAGCATCGCGCCGGCCGCCAGCACACCCACCACCGCGGTCACGATCCGCATCATCAGCGAGACCTGGGTCCGCACCCGGCGCACCCGCGCCGCGTCCCGGGTGGACGCCGCGTACCGGGCGTAGGTGGCCTCGACTACCGCCGAGGCGATCCGGATGATCAGCCAGGCACTGGCCCCGATCAGCACCAGGGTCAGCAACTGACCGACGCCCGTCGCGTGGTTCTGCAACGCGTCCCAGCGGACCTGGCGGTAGGTGCCGCGCAGCCCGGCCGCGGACATCACCAGTACCAGCGGCAGCCGGCAGCGGCGCAGCAGGCCCCAGAGCGGGGTCTCGTGGTGGCGGGCGTCGGTCCGGCGCAGTACTTGGTCGACGGCCCAGCCCACCAGCAGAGCCAGCAGCACCGAACCGCCGACGACGATCAGTGGACGTAGTACGTTCTCCATCCCCCGACCGTAACCGCCGGAGGGACCCCTTCCGCAACGCCCCCCGACGGGGCACCGGGAGACGGCGGATGGCACCATACGCGGCTCGGCACGGTCCGCGCGGCTGGCACGATGTGCGGATGGACATCATGCTCTTCCACTCGACGTTCGGGCTGCGGCCCGCCGTGCACGCCGCCGCGGACCGGCTGCGCGCCGCCGGCCACGAGGTGCACACCCCGGACCTCTTCGACGGCCGCACCTGTGAGAGCGTCGAGGAGGGCATGGAGCTCCGGGACGGCCTGGGCCGCGAGGAGTTGCTGCGCCGCGCGGTGCTCGCCGCCGCGCCCTACTCGGAACGCGGCCTGGTCTACGCCGGGTTCTCGTTCGGTGCCTCGGTGGCGCAGACCCTGGCCCTGGGCGACGCCGAGGCCCGCGGACTGCTGCTGATCCACGGCACCTCGGACATCGCCGACTCGGCCTCCGCCGACGGGCTGCCGGTGCAACTGCATGTCGCGGAGCCCGATCCGTTCGAGACGGACGACTGGCTGAGCGCCTGGTACCTGCGGATGAGCCGGGCCGGCGCCGACGTCGAGGTCTACCGCTACCCCGGCGCCGGCCACCTCTACACCGACCCGGACCTGCCGGATTACGACGCGGAGGCCGCCGAGTCCACCTGGCGCACCGCCCTCGGCTTCCTGGACTCGCTGCGGTAGCCCACTGCCCCAACTCCCGCTAGGCGACCGGTGCTTCGGCCCGTTCCATCTGCTGGGTGCCGCGGGGGGTGCGGTAGGAGCGGGCCCAGGACGAGGTGGCGTCCGGGTCGCCGCGGTCCGAGACCAGGAAGTAGTCCATCTGCGCGCGGGCCGCGGTGAGATCGAGCACGCCGTAGCCGTGGCCGTCCATGTCCAGCCATTTCACATGCCGGTTGGCGGCCCGGATCGCGGCCTCGGCGACGGTGGAGACGGTGCCGGCCGGTACATGCAGGAAGTCGTCCACATTGTCCGAGGTGACGGAGGTCACCACGAACTCCGTGGCCGCGGACGGTGACTTGGGATACGTACTGGCGGTCACCGGCACCTCGTTGGCCCAGGCCATATGGATGTCGCCGGTGAGGAAGACGGTGTCGCGGATGGCGTGGTCCCGCAGGTGGCCGATGAGTTCGGCCCGGTCGTGGGTGTAGCCGTCCCACTGGTCCACGTTGACCGCGAGGCCGCCGGAGGGCAGGCCCAGCAGTTCGGTGAGGGGTGCCAGGACCTTGGCGGGTACCGAGCCGAAGGCCACCGGGGAGATCATCACCGAGGTGCCGACCAGCCGCCAGGCGGACTGCGAGGCGGACAACCCGGCCTTCAGCCAGTCCAGTTGGGCCCGGCCGGTGATGGTGCGGTCCGGGGAGTCCACCGCCCCGTCGCCGATCCTGGCCTGCTGGGAGCGGAACGAGCGCAGGTCCAGCAGATGAAGATCGGCGAGGCGGCCGAAGCGCAGCCGCCGGTAGACGGTGCCCTCGGTGGAGGTCCGGACCGGCATCCACTCGAAGTAGGCCTGCTTGGCGGCCGCTTGACGGGTCTGCCAGTCGCCCTCGGTGTCCGGGCTGTGGTTCTTCGCGCCGCCCGACCAGGCGTTGTCGGCGAACTCGTGGTCGTCCCAGATGGCGATGACGGGGTGCGCGGTGTGCAGCGCCCGGACGTCGGCGTCGGCCTTGTGGGCGGCGTGCCGGACGCGGTAGTCGGCGAGGGTGGTGATCTCGTGCGCCGGCTCATGGGGGCGCACCGTGTACTTGGCCTTCGGGTGCTCGCCGGTGGCGAACTCGTACAGATAGTCCCCGAGGTGCAGTACGGCGTCCAGGTCGCGGCGGGCGGCGAGATGGCGGTACGCGGAGAAGTAGCCCGCCTCCCAGTTGGCGCAGGAGACCACGCCGAAGCGCAGCCCGTCGGGGTTCGCGTCGGCGGCGGGCGCGGTGCGGGTGCGGGCGGCGGGGGAGAGGGTGTCGCCGGCGCGGAAGCGGTACCAGTAGTCGGTGGCCGGCCGCAGCCCGCGTACGTCGGCCTTCACGGTGTGGTCGGCGGCGGCGTGGGCGGTGACCGTGCCGCTGGCCGCGACGCTGGTGAAGGCGGCGTCCTCCGCTATCTCCCAGGCCACCTCGGTGTCGGGGCCGCGGCCGGAGCCGGGGGCGGCCTCGGGCACGGGCGTCACCCGGGTCCACAGCAATATGCCGTCGGGCAGCGGGTCGCCCGAGGCCACACCGTGGAGGAAGGCGGGCCCGGCGGTGGCGCGGGCGGCCGCCGCGGCCAGGGGCACCGCGGCGGTGCCGATCGCGGCGGCCTTCACCAGGGTCCGGCGCCGGGGCCGGCCGGGGCCCGCCGAGTCGCCCTCGCCCAAGTCACCGTCGTCCAGGGCGGGTTCGGACCCTGCGGGTCCGGTCCGGTCGGATTCTGATCGGTCGAGTCGTCTGGTCATGACCCATCAGATTACCGATCGGTAGAGCACGATGCGGGCGAACACCGCGATGTCCGCCCGCACTTGGGGAGCGCGTCAGCGAGCCGGCACGGCCCGGACGCCCCGCGTCACGCCTTCAGCGCCGCGTCCATGGCCTTCTGGAAGTCCGGCACCGTCATCGGGGTGTTCTTGCCGTCGGAGCCGGTCAGCTTCTTGCCGTCGACGACGAGCGAGGGGGTGCCGGTGACCTCGTCCTTGTTCTTGTCGAAGGTCTTGGACATCTCCAGCGCCCACCGGTCGTAGGTGCCGTCGTTGACGGCCTTCTGGAAGGCCTTGTTGCCCTTGAGCGCGTCGACCGTGTCCGCGACCTTGATCAGATACGAGTCGTCCTTGAACTTGTCGTCGGTCTCCTCGGGGTGCCACTTCGCCGAGTAGAGCGCCGTCTTGTACGCCTCGAAGGCCTCCGGGCTGACGTTCAGCGCGGCGCCCAGCGCACTCAGCGCGTTCTTGGATCCCTCACCGCCGTTGCTGTCGATGAAGGTGGCGAGGACGTACTTGACGTTGTACTTGCCCGAGTCGATGTCCTTCTTCACGGTGGGGCCCACGGTCTGCTCGAACTGCGAGCAGATCGGGCAGCGCAGGTCCTCGTACATGGTGAGGGTCTTCTTGGCGTCGGGCTTGCCGACGACGAGGGTGGTGCCGTTGGTCCCGCTGGTGTTCGCCGGCTTGACCAGCTTCGCGTTCTTGGCGGCGTCCCAGCCGGACGGCTTGTTGGCCTGCATCACGGCGTAACCGACACCGCCGGCGACGGCCAGCACGGCGACGATCGAGAGGCCCACGAGGACCTGCCGCTTCGTCTTCTCCTTCCGGGCCTGCCGCTCCCGCTCCATCCGCAGCCGCTCGCGCGCCGCGTTCTTCGCCTGCTGGGTGTTCCTCTTGCTCATGCTGATCTGCTCCGAGTGGTGACGCGCGCGACGAGGCGCACGTGAAGGTCGTGGGGGTCTGTACCGCGTCGGCGGCCGGACTACGGGCGCGGTGGTCCGTACGTCAGGCGGCCAGGACGGTGCGGGGTGGCCCGCGGCGCCCTACCGAGTGCAGCACCCACTGGCCGGGCAGGGCGGCCCGTGCCCGGTGTGCGGGGTGCGGGCGGTCCACGGCGGGGGCGGGGCCGGCGGTGACGGCGGCGACCGCCAGCAGCAGTGGCCGGAAGGTGGTGCCGGCCACGGCTCGCAGCACCTGGCCCAGGGCGCGTTCGCCGCGCCGGAGCCAGGCCGCGGCCAGCAGCCCCACCGAGATGTGCGCGGCCAGCAGCAGCCAGGCGGCCGCCGGATCGGCATGGGTGAGCAGGGCGGCGATCCGGGTGTCGGTGGTGCCCATCCCCGGCAGCGGTACGCCCAGCGGGCCGCCGCCGCACAGGACGTCGATGCCGACGGAGCGCAGCGGGCCGCGGACCGGGCCGCCGCCCTGGCCGTAGCAGACGTGCTGACCGGAGGTGAAGAGGGTGTCGGCGGCCAGCTCCAGCGGGATCAGCAGCGCCGCGATCCGGCCGAAGCTCCGCTCCCGGCCGGCCAGCGCATAGGCCGCGGCGAACACCGCGGCGGCGGTCGCTGCCACGGTGAACGGCGGCAGCGGGGCGCGGGAGAGCAGGATGTGGGAGGCGGAGGAGAGCGTCACGACCAGCGCGGCGAAGAGCGCCGCACGCAGCGCGCGCGGCGCCGCCCTGGTGATGTCAGCTCTCTGCACGTCGCTCTCCGGCCGGGCCCCGCGGCGGGGCGCGGCGGGGCGGTGAGTGTCCGTCCGAGTCTGCCACGACCTCGGGTAGGGGTGGGCTAAGGGTTCGCTGTGCGTTACCGGATCGAGTCGCCGCCGCCCGTCGCCGTGCCTGGCCCCGGTCAGAACGCCTGGGTCAGAGCCCCTTGATGCGGCCGTTGCGGAGGAGGTCGACGAAGATGCGGTGGTCGCGGCGGGCGCGGGCGCCGTAGTCGTGGGCGAAGTCCGAGAGCAGCGGGGCGAAGCCGTCCTCGTCGGCGGCGAGGGCCGCGTCGATGGCGCGCTCGGTGGAGAACGGCACCAGCTCCGAGTGACCGGTGGCGTCCTCCGGCACCGCGTGCATGGTGGCGGTGGCCCGGCCCAGGTCGGCGACGACCGCGGCGATCTCCTCCGGCTCGTCCAGATAGGACCAGTCCAGGTCGACCGCGTACGGCGAGACCTCCGCGACCAGTTGCCCGGCGCCGTCCAGCTCGGTCCAGCCCAGCCACGGGTCGGCGTGTGCCTGGAGGGCGCGCTGCGCGAGCACCGTGCGCCGCCCCTGGTGCCCCCAGTACTCGCGGATCGCGCGGTCCGTGACATGCCGTGCGGCGGCCGGGGTCCGCGCCTGTCTGAGGTAGATCACCACATCGCTCTCCAGCGCGTCGCTGCCCCCTTCCAGCAGGATGTTGTACGAGGGCAGCCCGGCCGGTCCGACGCCTATCCCGCGCCGCCCCACCACGTCCTTCACCCGGTACGAGTCGGGGCGGCCCAGGGCGGAGTCGGGCAGCGTCTCCAGATATCCGTCGAAGGCGGCCAGCACCTTGTACCGGGTGGCCGCGTCCAGCTCGACGGCGCCGCCACCGGGGGCGAACCGCCGCTCGTAGTCCCGGATCTCCGTCATCGAGTCCAGCAGTCCGAAGCGGGTCAGGGAGCGGGCCATCCGCAGGGCGCCCAGCAGCGGGCCCTCGGCGGTGTCCAGGGTGAAGGGCGGCACCTCGTCGCTCTTGGCGCCGGCGGCCAGGGCGTGGACGCGCTCCCGGTAGGCGGCGGCGTAGGTGTGCACCAGGGCGGTGATCTGCTCGTCGGCGAGGGCCTTGGCGTACCCGAGCAGGGCCAGCGAGGCGGCGAACCGCTTCAGGTCCCAGAGGAAGGGGCCGACGTACGCCTGGTCGAAGCCGTTCACATCGAAGACGAGCCGGCCCCGGGCGTCCAGGTGGGTGCCGAACCGCTCGGTGTGCAGATCGCCGTGGATCCAGACCCGGCCGGTGCGGTCGTCGAGGTAGGGGCCGCCGGGCTCCAGGTCGTGGTGGAAGAGGCAGGCGCTGCCGCGGTAGAACGCGGAGGCGGAGGCGGCCATCTTCCGGAACCGGGCCCGGCAGGCGGCCGGATCGGCTGCCAGTAGCTCCCCGAATGCGGTGTCGAGGACGGCGAGGATCTCCTCGCCTCGCTGCTCGGCGCTGGGCTGCGGGACCGGCATCGCTGGGTGCCTCCAGAGGCGGATGGTGCGCGGCGGTGGGACGGGTGCTGGGACTCGTGCTGGTACTGGTGTTCCGTGGTTCCAACGCACGAACGGGCCGCCGAGTGCCCCGCCCCGGCTGTCGGACCCGGGTCGTAGACTTCCGCGGTGTCCCCCCTTGGTAGGGAGGGGCGTCAGCGCATCCCGCCGAGCACCCCGCTGGAGGCCTCCGCCGTGGCGTCGTCCGACAAGCCCCCCTTCACCCACCTGCATGTCCACACGCAGTACTCGCTGCTGGACGGCGCGGCCCGGCTGAAGAACATGTTCGACGCCTGCAACGAGATGGGCATGACCCATATCGCCATGACCGACCACGGCAATCTGCACGGCGCCTACGACTTCTTCCACTCCGCGAAGACGGCCGGGGTGACGCCCATCATCGGCATCGAGGCGTACGTCGCCCCGGAGTCCCGGCGGAACAAGCGGAAGATCCAGTGGGGCCAGCCGCACCAGAAGCGGGACGACGTCTCCGGCTCCGGCGGCTACACCCACAAGACGATCTGGGCGGCCGACCGCACCGGCCTGCACAACCTCTTCCGCCTCTCCTCCGACGCCTACGCCGAGGGCTGGTTGCAGAAGTGGCCCCGGATGGACAAGGAGTCGCTGGCCCAGTGGTCCCAGGGCCTGATCGCCTCCACCGGCTGCCCGTCGGGCGAGTTGCAGACGCGGCTGCGCCTCGGCCAGTTCGACGAGGCGCTCAAGGCCGCCGCCGACTACCAGGACATGTTCGGCAAGGGCCGGTACTTCCTGGAGCTGATGGACCACGGCATCGAGATCGAACGCCGGGTCCGCGACGGCCTGTTGGAGATCGGCAAGAAGCTCGGCATCCCGCCCCTGGTCACCAACGACTCGCACTACACGTACTCGCACGAGGCGAGCGCGCACGACGCGCTGCTCTGCATCCAGACCGGCAAGAACCTCTCCGACCCGGACCGCTTCCGCTTCGACGGCACCGGCTACTACCTGAAGTCCACCGAGGAGATGTACGCGGTGGACTCCTCCGACGCCTGGCAGGAGGGCTGCCGCAACACCCTGCTGGTCGCCGAGCAGATCGACACCACCGGCTGGTTCGAGAAGCGCGACCTGATGCCCAAGTTCGATGTGCCGGAGGGCTTCACCGAGGTCACCTGGTTCCAGGAGGAGGTCAGGCGCGGCATGGCCCGCCGCTTCCCCGGCGGCGTCCCGGAGGACCGGCAGAAGCTGGTCGAGTACGAGATGGACGTCATCATCCAGATGGGGTTCCCGGGGTACTTCCTCGTCGTCGCCGACTTCATCATGTGGGCGAAGAACAACGGCATCGCGGTCGGCCCCGGCCGCGGCTCCGCGGCCGGCTCGATCGTCTCCTACGCCCTGGGCATCACCGACCTCGACCCGATCGAGCACGGCCTGATCTTCGAGCGCTTCCTCAACCCGGAGCGCATCTCCATGCCCGACGTCGACATCGACTTCGACGAGCGCAGGCGCGTCGAGGTCATCCGCTACGTCACCGAGAAGTACGGCGCCGACAAGGTCGCCATGATCGGCACCTACGGCAAGATCAAGGCGAAGAACGCCATCAAGGACTCGGCCCGCGTGCTGGGTTACCCGTACGCGATGGGGGACCGGCTCACCAAGGCCATGCCCGCCGACGTCCTCGGCAAGGGCATCGACCTCTCCGGCATCACCGACCCCAAGCACCCGCGGTACTCCGAGGCGGGCGAGATCCGCGGGATGTACGAGAACGAGCCGGACGTCAAGAAGGTCATCGACACCGCCAAGGGCGTCGAGGGCCTGGTGCGGCAGATGGGCGTGCACGCCGCCGGCGTGATCATGTCCAGCGAGACCATCACCGACCACGTCCCGGTCTGGGTCCGGCACACCGACGGCGTCACCATCACACAGTGGGACTACCCGAGTTGCGAGTCGCTCGGCCTGCTGAAGATGGACTTCCTCGGCCTGCGCAACCTCACCATCATGGACGACGCCGTCAAGATGGTCAGCTCCAACAAGGGCACCGATCTCGACCTGCTGGCCATCCCGCTGGACGACCCCAAGACGTACGAACTGCTCTGCCGCGGTGACACCTTGGGCGTCTTCCAGTTCGACGGCGGCCCGATGCGCTCCCTGCTGCGGCTGATGAAGCCGGACAACTTCGAGGACATCTCTGCCGTCTCCGCGCTCTACCGCCCCGGCCCCATGGGCATGAACTCCCACACCAACTACGCCCTGCGCAAGAACGGCCAGCAGGAGATCACCCCGATCCACCCGGAGCTGGAGGAGCCGCTCAAGGAGGTCCTCGGCCTCACCCACGGCCTGATCGTCTACCAGGAGCAGGTGCAGAAGGCCGCCCAGATCGTGGCCGGTTACTCGCTCGGCGAGGCCGATGTGCTGCGCCGGGTGATGGGCAAGAAGAAGGCCGAGGAACTGGAGAAGAACTTCGTCCTCTTCCAGGCCGGCGCCCGCAAGAAGGGCTTCAGCGACGAGGCCATCCAGGCCCTCTGGGACGTCCTGGTCCCCTTCGCCGGCTACGCCTTCAACAAGGCCCACTCCTCCGCGTACGGCCTGGTCACCTACTGGACGGCGTACCTCAAGGCGAACTACCCGGCCGAGTACATGTCGGCGCTGCTCACCTCGGTCCGCGACGACAAGGACAAGTCGGCGGTCTATCTCAACGAGTGCCGCCGGATGGGCATCCGGGTGCTGCCGCCCGACGTCAACGAGTCGGTGGCCAACTTCGCCGCCCAGGGCGACGAGGTGATCCTCTTCGGCCTCTCCGCGGTGCGCAACGTCGGCACCAACGTGGTCGAGTCGATCATCCGCAGCCGCAAGTCCAAGGGGAAGTTCTCCTCCTTCCCCGACTACCTCGACAAGGTCGAGGCCGTCGCCTGCAACAAGCGCACCACCGAGTCCCTGATCAAGGCCGGCGCCTTCGACACCATGGGCCACACCCGCAAGGGCCTCACCGCCCAGTACGAGCCCATGATCGACAACGTGGTGCAGGTCAAACGCAAGGAGGCCGAGGGGCAGTTCGACCTCTTCGGCGGCATGGGCGGTGACAGCGGGGACGGTGACGAGCCCGGCTTCGGGATGGACATCGAGTTCACCGAGGAGGAGTGGGACAAGTCGTATCTCCTCGCCCAGGAGCGGGAGATGCTCGGCCTCTATGTCTCCGACCATCCGCTCTTCGGCATCGAGCACGTCCTCTCCGACAAGGCGGACGCGGCGATCTCCCAACTCACCGGCGGTGAGCACTCGGACGGCGCCGTGGTCACCATCGGCGGCATCATCTCCGGCCTCCAGCGCAAGGTCACCAAGCAGGGCAACGCCTGGGCCATCGCCACCGTCGAGGACCTGGCGGGCTCCATCGAGTGCATGTTCTTCCCCGCGACCTACCAGCTCGTCTCCACCCAACTGGTCGAGGACGCCGTGGTGTTCGTCAAGGGCCGGCTCGACAAACGGGAGGACGTGCCGCGGCTGGTCGCCATGGAACTCCAGGTCCCCGACCTGTCCCACGCCGGCACCGACGCCCCCGTGATCATCACCATCCCCGCGGTGAAGGTCACCCCGCCCATGGTCAGCCGCCTCGGCGAGATCCTGGGCCACCACCGGGGCAACAGCGAGGTCCGCATCAAGCTCCAGGACGCCCGCAAGACCACCGTCCTCCGCCTGGACCGGCACCGGGTCACCGCCGACCCGGCCCTCTTCGGCGACCTCAAGGTCCTGCTCGGCCCGTCCTGCCTGGCGGGTTGACCCGAAGACCGATCTGAGCTCCGAGGGGCGCGCCCGATCGGTCCGGGCGCGCCCCTCGCGGCAGTTCCGGGGGTCTCAACGGCCCCTGGACGGCGTTCAGTTGTGGCCGAAACGCTTCTCGTGCTTCCGTGCCACGTCGGAGGGGCTGCCCGGCACCCGCGTGGTGGACTGGGCCTCGGTCTGCGAGGCGCCCGACTGCTGCTCGGCCCGCTCGGTCTGCGCGGAACGCTCGTTCTGCGACGCCGGTTTGCGGTTCTTGTTCTTGGCCATGGTGCTGCCTCCTTGAGGGGATCTATAAGGGCCAGGGCCGCTGTCAGACTCACATACAGTGGCAAAGGGTGCATTTCAGAGAATCACCGAGAGTAAGTGGACGAGCCCGGTCAATCCACGGTCCGCCGCAGCGGATACGCCACGCCGAAGATCGAGTTCCGGCCGTCAACCCCCGTACGGTCGGGCAGACTCGAAGGAACCCGAAGCGGACCCGCCGGCCCCCCGGGCGCGGTGGCCCTTCGAAGCGCCGGCCCGTGGGAGCCGGGACGTCTACGGGAAAAGAGGGTGGACCGCATGGAGCGCTGCATCGTCCTGGTCGACGCCGGCTATCTGCTGGGGGCGGCGGCGAGCCTCCTCGCCGGAGAGCCCTCCCGATCCCGGATCAAGGTCGACCACCCTGCCCTCGTCCAGGCCCTGCGGGACCGCGCCGAAGCCGAGACCCAGCGCCCCCTGCTGCGGATCTACTGGTTCGATGGCGCCCCTGACCGCGTACCGCAGCCCGAGCACCGGCGGCTGCGGGTGATGCCCCGGGTCACCGTCCGGCTCGGTGCCCTGACCCGCAGCGACGGGCGGTGGGCGCAGAAGGGCGTGGACGCCGCCATGCACGCCGAGCTGACCGAACTCGCCCGCAACCGTGCCTGTTCCGACATCGTGCTGGTCACCGGCGACGGCGATCTGCTGCCCGGCATGATGGCCGCCAAGGAACACGGGGTCGCCGTCCACCTGTGGGCCGTGCAGGCCGCCGACGGCGACTACAACCAGTCCGAGGACCTGGTCGCCGAGGCCGACGAGCGCCGGGTCCTGGACCGCGCCTGGATCACCCAGGCCGTCAGCGCTCGCGAACCCAAGGAGTTCGGCGGAGTCTGCGCCCCGCCCGCCGCGCCCCGCCCCGAGATCGCCGCCATCCTCTCCGCCCCGCTGCCCGACGCCGCCCTCGCCGCCGCCGCGGAGCGCGCCGCCGAACCCCACCCGCGGGAAGGCGGCCACGCCCCGGCCGCCGCCGAGGAGCACCCCGCCGGGGAACGCGGCCACCCCGCCAAGGGCGTCCCCACCCCCAAGGACCTCGCCGCACTGCACGCCCCCACCGGCCACCACCCCGCATCGCAGCCCGCCTCCGCCACCCTGCGCTGGTCCTCCGAGAAGGGCGGCTGGGTGGAGCGGGCGCCCGGCAGCACCGAGCCGCCCGAGGCCGCCGGACTGCCGACGCTCGCCCAGCTCACCACCGCCGAGCAGCGCTGGGCGGACCGCGAGGAGGACATCACCGCCGTCGGCGGCGACCCCTTCGAGGTCGGCCAGGTCTTCGCCCGCCGCTGGTCCGCCCGCCTCGCCGACGAGGACGCGGTACGCCGGATCTCCACCCTCTACCCCCGCATCCCGCACCGCATCGACGGCGAACTCCTGCGGTACGCCGCCCGGTTCGGGCTCCTCGCGCACAAGGACGACCAGATCGACGAGCACGACCGGTACGCGATCCGGGCCGGCTTCTGGCGCGAACTCGACGCCCCCGTCACCGGCAGCCCCACCCCCTGACCCGCCCCCGGCACCCCCCTCGCCGCCCCGCTGCCCGAACGTACGGTCGCGGTCCTCCGTACGGGCAGGGGCGGGGGCGGGGTGCGGGTGCCGACCCCGTAGGCTCGTGCCTTGTGAAGATGTGTCCCGTCCCGCCGGCCGGTGAGCCCGCCGTGGTCTGCGCCGTGCGGGATCTGGGCAAGACCTATCCGGCCGCCCCGCGCCGCCGCGGCCGCCCCGCCACCCCCGAGGTACGCGCCACGGACGGGATCGGCCTCGACATCCACCACGGCGAGATCTTCGGCCTGCTCGGCCCGAACGGCGCCGGGAAGTCCACCCTGGTACGCCAGCTCACCGGACTGATGCGGCCCGACCGCGGCAGCGTGGAGATCCTCGGCCACGACATCGTGCGCCACCCCGACCGGGCCGCCCGCATCCTCGCCTACCTCGGCCAGGAGTCCACCGCGCTGGACGAGCTGACCGTCGCCCTCGCCGCCGAGACCACCGGCCGGCTGCGCGGTCTCGGCACCCGGGCCGCCCGCACCGAACGCGACGCCGTCCTGGACGAGTTGGACCTCACTCCGCTCGCCGGACGTCCGCTGAAGCAGCTCTCCGGCGGGCAGCGCCGCCTCGCCTGCTTCGCCGCCGCCCTGGTCGGCGAGCGCCCGCTGCTCGTCCTCGACGAACCCACCACCGGGATGGACCCCGTCGCCCGCCGCGCCGTCTGGGCCGCCGTCGACCGCCGCCGCGCCGAACGCGGCACCACCGTCCTCCTCGTCACCCACAACGTCATCGAGGCGGAGACCGTCCTCGACCGGGTCGCCGTACTGGACCGGGGCCGCGTCATCGCCTGCGACACCCCCGGCGGGCTCAAGGAGCGGGTGGCCGGCGAGGTGCGGGTGGACCTGGTCTGGCGGGAGCGGGCGCCGCTCGACGTCCCGGAGGTCGCCGCGCTGCGCCCGTCCGCGACCGAGTCGGGACGCCGCTGGGTGCTGCGGCTCGCACCGGACGAGGCACGCGCCGCGGTCGCCGCCGTCACCGGCGGCGCCGCCTTCGCCGCCCTGGACGACTTCACCCTGGCCACCCCCAGCCTGGAAGACGTCTATCTGGCGCTCGGCGGCTCCGGACACGGCGCCGGGGGACTGGTGAAAGCATGAGCCGGCCCGTCACCGCCGGTGTCCCGGGGGCGGTCCCCGCCGGCGAGCAGGAGGAGCAGCACACGGTGAGTGCGGTACCCGCGCAGGTCATCGGGGCAGACCCGCGCCCCGCCCCAGGTCCGGCCCCGCTCGCGCCGCGCGCCAGGCTGCTGCCCGCCCTCGCCGCCGTCTACCGGGCCCAGTTGTCGCGTGCCCGGGTCGCCCGTATCCCGCTGCTCTTCGTGGCCACCTTCCAGTCGATCGGGATCATGGTCCTGATGCGGGGCGTGGTGGACGGCGGGGCGGAGGCACGGGCGGTGGTCGCCGGGTCCGCCGTGCTGGTCGTCGCCTTCGTCGCGCTCAATCTGCTCGCCCAGTACTTCGGGCGGCTGCGGGCCGACGGCGGGCTCGACCACTACGCCACCCTGCCGGTGCCGCCCGCCGCCGTGGTGCTGGGCGCCGCCGCCGCGTACGCCTCCTTCACGGTGCCCGGCACCCTGGTCACCGCCGTCGTGGGCTGTGTCCTCTTCCAACTGCCGCTGGCCCATCTGTGGGTGCTGGCCGCCGTCATCCCGCTCGCCGGGGCCGCGCTCTCCGGACTGGGCGCCGCCCTCGGCCTGCTCGCGCCCCGGCCCGAACTGGCCACCCTCCTCGGCCAGTTGGGGATGTCCGCGGCCCTGCTCCTCGGTGTGCTCCCCGCCGACCGCCTCCCCGAGGCCGTCCGCTACGCCCGCGATCTGCTGCCGTCCACCTACGGGGTGGAGGCCTTCGCCCGCACCTTCGGCTCGGCACCCGACTGGGCGGCCGTCGGACTGGACCTCGCGGTGTGCGCCGCCGTCGGCCTGGTCTCGCTGGCCGTGGCCACCTGGGCGTACCGGCGTGCCGCCGTCCGCTGAGTCGGGGCCGCACCCGGGGGCGGCGTCCGGTGGCGCGGGGGCGGGGCGGGCCTGGCACGATGTGGGGGTGACCGCACCGCTGAATCCACCGCCGCATCATCAGCCCGCGCACGGCACCGTGCAGACCCCGGCCCCCGGCGGCGCCGTGCGGTTCACGCCGTACCAGTCGCCGTACCAGGAGGACGGGCCCGGGATGAAGAGCGAAGTGCGGCAGGCCGTCGTGCTCGCGGTGGCGGCGGCGGTGGCCGGGGCGCTGCTGGGGCTGCTCTGGCTGTGGCTGGCGCCGCGTATCCCGCTCGTCGCCGACCGGCAGGCCGTCTACCTCAAGGACAGCGAGGGGGAGCAGGCCATCGGGGTGGACGGCACCTTCGCGCTGCTCGGCCTCGGCTTCGGGCTGCTGTCCGCGGCGGTGGTGTTCCTGGTGCGGCGGCTCGGCGGCATCCCGCTGGTGGTGGGGCTCGCGGTGGGCGGGCTGCTGGGTTCGGTGCTCGCCTGGAAGACGGGGGAGTGGCTCGGCCCGACGCAGAATGTCGCCGCGCACGCCCGGCAGGTCGGCCCCGGGGTCACCTTCGAGGCCCCGCTGGAGCTGAAGGCGTACGGTGCGCTGCTGGCCTGGCCGATCGCCGCGATGGTCGGGCATCTGGGCCTCACCGCCCTCTGGGGTCCCCGCGACCCGGAGCCCGACCCCTTCCCGTACCACCCCCGACCGGCGGGCGGCGGCGGCCAGTTCCCGCAGCACGGCGGCCCTGCCGACCCGGCACGGGCCCCGCGGGTCAACCTCACCAAGGACCACCCGGAGCCTCCCGGGGACCGGGGAGACGCCGCCTAGGTGTATTGATCACGAGCGTTGTTGACACCTGTCGGGCTTGATCATGGCGAAGACCTCCGGTGTGGTGGAGCTGTCTAGGACTGCACCGCACGGAGGTCTTCGTGTCTCACCGTAATGCCCGGCTGACCGTCTTCGGGAGACGGCTGCTGGTCGAACGTGTCTGTTCCGGCCGTCCAGTTGCTCACGTGGCCGCCGAAATGGGGATCTCGCGGGCCACAGCTCACAAGTGGATGCGCCGGTGGCGGACGGAGGGCGATGCGGGCCTACGGGACCGCTCCAGCCGGGCGCACACCACACCGCGCCGTACGGCTCCCGCGGTCGAGGCCCGCGTCTGCGAACTCCGCCAGGCCCGCAAGCTCGGCCCGGCACGCATCGGCCCGATCCTGGGCCTGCCGGCCTCGACCGTGCACCGCGTCCTGGTCCGGCACGGCCTGAACCGTCTGACCTGGCTCGACCGGCCGACGGGCGAGCCGATCCGCCGCTATGAACGCGCCCGGCCGGGAGAACTGGTCCACGTCGACATCAAAAAGCTCGGCAACATCCCCGACGGCGGGGGCTGGCGCAAGGTCGGCAGAACCACCGGCGACAGCAACCGGCAGGCCACCACCGACGAACGCAAGAGCTGCCACCCGGTCATCGGCTACAGCTACATCCACTCCGCCGTCGACGACCACTCCCGCCTCGCCTACAGCGAGGTCCTCACCGACGAACGCCAACACACCGCCATCGCCTTCTGGCAACGCGCGAACACCTTCTTCCAGACCCACGGCATCACCGTCGAACGCGTCCTG
>NZ_JBHVRR010000049.1:0-14287 GCF_042885635.1 Streptomyces sp. NPDC058045
TACATTTCGAACCCGGAAGCTAAGCCTTACAGCGCCGATGGTACTGCAGGGGGGACCCTGTGGGAGAGTAGGACGCCGCCGAACAGTCATTGATGAGAGGCCCCCGTGCTTGCACGGGGGCCTCTCGCATTTCCAGGGAAATAGGGATTGCAGGTGTGCTGGAAAGTGGTGTGGCACCCCTCTAGCCTTGGTGCTGAGTACAGAGGGTAAGGTCAGGGGGCATCGTAGGTTCGTTCACCACAGGAGGCCCCCGGGTGGAGGTCCAGGAGACCCGTGTCCAGACGGATCGGGTCCTCACCATCCCGAACATCCTCAGCATGGCGCGTCTCGTCGGCGTGCCCCTCTTCCTGTGGCTGATCCTTCGCCCCGAGTTCGGCGGGCCGAAGAGCGACGGTTGGGCGCTGCTCGTCCTCGCCTTCAGCGGCGTGAGCGACTACCTGGACGGAAAACTGGCCCGCCGCTGGAACCAGGTCAGCAGCCTCGGCCGCCTTCTCGACCCCGCAGCAGACCGGCTGTACATTCTCTCCACTCTCGCCGGACTCACCTGGCGGGAGATTCTGCCGATCTGGCTGACGGCACTCCTTGTCGCCCGTGAACTGATGCTCCTCGTGATGGTGGGCATCCTGCGCCGGCACGGCTATCCGCCGCCCCAGGTCAACTTCCTTGGAAAAGCTGCCACGTTCAACCTCATGTACGCGTTCCCGCTGCTCCTCCTCAGCGACAGCAGCGGTTGGATTGCGTCAGTCGCCACCGTTTTCGGATGGGCGTTCGCAGGATGGGGTACAACGCTCTACTGGTGGGCAGGAATCCTCTACGTGGTGCAGGTCCGCCGACTCGTGAAGGCCGACACCGCGGCCGATTGAGCTTGCCGGGGAGGCTCCGTGAAGGCCAGCGATGGCCCACCTCCGGGAAGTGCGGGACAATCCTGACGGGCGCAGTCGGTCAGACCGTCGTCTCCCAAGGAGGGCGCTTCCGACATGAAGGCCGTCGTGATGGCCGGCGGTGAAGGCACTCGCCTTCGCCCCATGACCTCAAGTATGCCCAAGCCGCTTCTGCCGGTGGCCAACCGGCCGATCATGGAGCATGTACTGCGATTGCTCAAGCGGCACGGGCTCAGCGAGACCGTGGTCACGGTCCAGTTCCTTGCGTCTCTCGTGAAGAATTACTTCGGTGACGGCGACGAACTCGGCATGGAGTTGACGTATGCCAACGAGGAGAAGCCGCTCGGCACCGCAGGCAGTGTGAAGAACGCGGAGGCGGCACTCAAGGATGATGCTTTTCTCGTCATCTCCGGTGATGCGCTCACCGATTTCGACCTCACCGACCTCATCAATTTCCACAAGGAGAAGGGCGCTCTGGTCACGGTCTGTCTGACCCGGGTGCCCAATCCCCTCGAATTCGGCATCACCATCGTCGACGAGGAGGGAAAGGTCGAGCGTTTTCTGGAGAAGCCGACCTGGGGGCAGGTTTTCTCCGACACTGTGAACACCGGGATCTATGTGATGGAACCCGAGGTGTTCGACTATGTGGAGCCCGATGTCCCGGTCGACTGGTCCGGGGACGTCTTCCCGAAACTGATGAAGGAAGGCAAGCCCATCTACGGCTATGTCGCCGAGGGCTACTGGGAGGATGTCGGCACCCACGAGAGCTATGTGAAGGCTCAGGCCGACGTCCTGGAGGGCAAGGTCGAAGTCGAGTTGGACGGCTTCGAGATCTCCCCGGGTGTGTGGGTGGCCGAGGGCGCCGAGGTGCATCCGGACGCCGTGCTGCGCGGCCCGCTCTACATCGGGGACTACGCCAAGGTCGAGGCCGGCGCGGAGATCCGCGAGCACACCGTGGTCGGCTCCAACGTCGTGGTGAAGAGCGGTGCGTTCCTGCACAAGGCCGTGCTCCACGACAACGTGTTCATCGGCCCGCACAGCAATCTGCGGGGATGTGTGGTCGGCAAGAACACCGACATCATGCGGGCCGCGCGCCTGGAGGACGGTGCGGTCATCGGCGACGAGTGCCTTGTCGGTGAGGAGTCCATCGTCCAGGGCAATGTGCGGGTGTACCCGTTCAAGACGATCGAGGCCGGCGCGTTCGTCAACACCTCGGTCATCTGGGAGTCCCGCGGCCAGGCGCACCTCTTCGGGGCGCGCGGCGTCAGCGGCATCCTCAATGTGGAGATCACCCCCGAGACGGCGGTGCGCCTCGCCGGTGCGTACGCGACCACGCTCAAGAAGGGCTCCACGGTCACCACCGCACGTGACCACTCCCGCGGCGCCCGAGCCCTGAAGCGCGCGGTGATCTCCGCCCTCCAGGCCAGTGCCATGGACGTACGGGACCTGGAGAACGTGCCGTTGCCCGTGGCGCGGCAGCAGACCGCTCGGGGCAGTGCCGGCGGCATCATGATCAGGACCTCGCCGGGGGTGCCGGACTCCGTCGACATCATGTTCTTCGACGGGCAGGGCGCCGACCTCTCGCAGGCCAGTCAGCGCAAGCTCGACCGGGTCTACGCACGCCAGGAGTACCGCCGAGGCTTCCCCGGTGAGATCGGTGATCTGCGTTTCCAGGCCAGCGTCTTCGACTCGTACACCGGGTCGCTGCTGCGGAATGTCGACATCACGGGGATCGCGGAGTCCGGGCTGAAGGTCGTGGTGGACGCGTCGAACGGCAGCGCGGGGCTGGTGCTGCCGAGCCTGCTGGGGAAGCTCGGTGTCGACTCGCTCACCATCAATCCCGGGCTGGACGAGTCCCGTCCCACCGAGACCGAGGAGACGCGGCGGGCCGGGCTGGTGCGGCTCGGGGAGATCGTGGCCTCGGCGCGCGCCGCGTTCGGGGTGCGCTTCGACCCGGTGGGGGAGCGGTTGTCGCTGGTGGACGAGAAGGGCCGGATCGTCGAGGACGACCGGGCGCTGCTGGTGCTGCTCGACCTGGTGGCCGCGGAGCGGCGCAGCGGGCGGGTGGCGCTGCCGGTGACGACGACGCGGATCGCCGAGCAGGTCGCCGCGTACCACGGGACCCAGGTCGAGTGGACGACGACCTCGCCGGACGATCTGACGCGGGTGGGGCGCGAGGACGCGACGATCTTCGGCGGGGACGGGCGCGGCGGGTTCATCGTGCCGGAGTTCAGCAGCGTCTTCGACGGGGCGGCGGCCTTCGTACGGCTCATCGGGCTGGTGGCACGTACGCAGCTCACGCTCAGTCAGATCGACGCCCGGATTCCGCGTGCTCATGTCCTGCACCGTGACCTGGCGACGCCGTGGGCGGTCAAGGGGCTGGTGATGCGCCGGATCGTGGAGGCGGCCGGGGACCGGGCTGTGGACACCACGGACGGTGTGCGGGTCGTGGAGGCGGACGGGCGCTGGGTGATGGTGCTGCCGGACCGGGCGGAGGCCGTCACCCATCTGTGGGCGGAGGGCCCGGACGACGCCTCCGCGCAGGCGCTGCTGGAGGAGTGGGCGGAAGTGGTGGACACCGCGGGGCGCTGACCGCGCGAGCTGCCCGGATGCCGGTGACGGCCCGGCCCGTGGGTCCGCGGGCCGGGCCGAACCGGCTGCTGTTGTGGGGCCATTCGGAGGTGGCGGGGGCGACGTGCGACGATGTGCGGCATGTCGCAGCAGCCCCCCGTTCGGAGCACACCGCGCCGTGCGCGCCTGGATGCCTCCATGTCGCTGCTGACCAACGTCATGGACCACAGCCTCGACGAGGGCTACGCCGAGGCCGCCGCCCGCCGCAAGGCCGCCGGTACCGCAGGTCTGCCGCGCACACTGCGGTCCAAGCTGGGGCTGGCCGCGGGCCTGGTGCTCGCCGCGGTGGTGGTCACCGTCGGCGCGGCGCAGGCGAGGGTGGCGGCGCCGGGCGTCGCCAAGGAGCGGCAAGAACTGCTGGACCGGGTGGACTCGGAGACGAGCGCCGCCGACAAGCTGGAGGGCGAGGTCGACCGGCTGCGGGACGAGGTCGGAGCCAAGCAGCGGGAGGCGCTGCGCAAGCAGGGTGGCGGGCACGACGACCTGATGGGCGTGCTGTCCGGTGCGGTGCCCGTGCGCGGCCCCGGCCTGGAGTTGTCGGTGGACGATGCCGCGGAGGCCGACCCGGGCGGCGGCGGGCCGCGCGAGAGCAGCGGGTTCTCCGACACGGGCCGGGTGCGGGACCGGGACATGCAGCGGATCGTGAACGGCCTCTGGGAGGCGGGCGCCGAGGCCGTCGCCGTCAACGGGCAGCGGCTGACGGCCCTTTCGGCGATCAGGGCCGCCGGGGACGCGATACTGGTCGACAACAGACCGCTGGTGCCGCCGTACAAGGTGCAGGCGGTGGGGGACGGGAAGCGGTTCGCGGACCGCTTCCGGGCGACCGTCGACGGCCAGTATCTCCAGATCCTGCACAGGGACTTCGAGATCCGGACCTCGCTGTCCGTCCGCCCCGAGCTGCGTCTTCCGGCGGCGCCGAGCGTGATCGTACGAACAGCACAGCCATCTTTGCCGAGATCGGAGAAGAACACATCGTGATCGCCGTACTGGGCCTCGTCGTGGGAGTCGTGGTCGGACTGCTGGTCCGGCCCGAGGTTCCGGCAGTGGTCGAGCCCTATCTTCCGATCGCCGTCGTGGCGGCGCTGGACGCCGTCTTCGGCGGCCTGCGGGCCATGCTGGACGGGATTTTCGACGACAAGGTCTTTGTGGTGTCGTTCCTGTCGAACGTCGTGGTGGCGGCGCTCATCGTGTTCCTCGGCGACAAGCTGGGGGTCGGCGCGCAGCTCTCCACCGGTGTCGTCGTGGTGCTCGGCATCCGGATCTTCTCCAACGCGGCGGCCATCCGGCGCCACATCTTCCGGGCGTGACGCCGATGGGACGGCATGAGTCGGGGGCCAGCGGGCCGGACGGCGAGAGCACCGGGGACGAGGAGCGGGGCGCCGAGGCCGGGGAGGAACGCGCGCTGCGCCGCGAGTTGCCGGCCGAGGTGCCGTCCGGGGATGTGCCCGGGGAGCCGGACCGGGAGCGGGAGGCGCCGGTTGCGGCCGTGGAGAGCGGCGAGGCGGAGAGCGTCGGGTCCGCGGGGCCGGCGGGCGGTGGTCTGACAGGGCGCCAGCGGATACTGAAGGCGCTGTGGCCGCCGCGGGCGACCCGCGCGCAGGTCATCGTGGCGGTGCTGCTGTGCGGTCTGGGCTTCGGGCTGGCCGTCCAGGTGGCGTCCACCAGTGACAGCGGTGCACTGCGCGGTGCGCGCCAGGAGGATCTGGTGCGCATCCTCGATGAACTCGACGACCGCACCCAGCGTCTTGAGGATGAGAAGCAGAGCCTCCAGGGGCAGCGCACCGAGTTGGAGAACAGCTCGGACCGTGCCGAGGAGGCCCGCAGGCAGACCGCGGAGAAGGAGAAGCAGCTCGGCATCCTGGCCGGTACCGTCGCCGCCCAGGGGCCGGGCATCACCGTCACGGTGGACGACACGAAGGGAACGGTCGAGTCCGACATGCTGCTCGACGCGATCCAGGAACTGCGCGCGGCCGGCGCGGAGGCGATCCAGGTCAACGATGTGCGGGTGGTCGCCGGCACGTATCTGACCGACGCGTCCGGTGGCGGGATCAGTGTGGATGGGCACCGGATCCGGCCGCCGTACCGATTTCAGGTGATCGGGAACCCTGCGGATCTGGAACCGGCGCTGAACATCCCGGGCGGGGTGGTGCAGACGTTGGAGAAGGAACACGCGGGGGTCGCGGTGCAGCGGGAGAAGAAGATCATCGTGAATGCCTTGCGACCTGCGAAGCGGCCTGACTACGCTCGGTCGTCCGCGCAGTGAAGAAGCGGTGCATGAGGGGTGTGCCGCGGGGGCATGAGGGTGCGGGGGGGTCGGCGCACCCGGGAAGGTGCGTGTGATGGAAACTGTCCGGAGGCCACGGACGTTGTGAAGGTGTCCGTACTGTCGGTGCATTCCGGCGGACGCGGTCGCGGCAGTCAGTGCAGTCAGGGTTCGTCCTGCCCCACGGGCGGGTCTGTTCAGGTCAAGGGGAATCGCCCGTGAAGTTGTTTGCGAAGTTGTTCGGCAAGAGTGCACGCGAGGACGGCGGCAGTGCCGCCCGGCGCGGTGCCGCAGGTTCGGCCGACGCACCCGAAGGGGACCGTCCGCTTTTCCGTGACCAGGTGGCTGGGCCGGGCGGTGACATTCCGGGCGGACCGGGCGCGTCCGCTGTTGACCCCTCCGGTTCGGGCCGCATAGGTTCCGGGGGTACGTCAACCTCAAGTACGGGTGGAGGGTTTGCCTCCGATCCGTATGCGTCCCAAGCCCCCGCGGGGCAGCAGCGACAGGAGGATCCGTCGATGTCGGCCCTGGTGTGTACGCGGTGCGGGAACCGGAACGCGGAGGCCAGCCGCTTCTGCTCGAACTGCGGCGCCCCATTGCGCGGCGGTGCCGGTGAGCGCCCCTCGGAGACCACCTCCACGATCTCCATCTCCGGCCTGGAGGCGTACGACGCGGAGGTCACCGGGCAGACGCCGTCGCCGTCGCTCTCCCCGGAGGCACAGGCAGCGGTGGATGCGCTGCCTCCGGGTTCCGCGCTGCTGATCGTGCGCCGCGGCCCCAACTCGGGCAGCCGCTTCCTGCTCGACGGCGAGCTGACCACGGCCGGACGCCACCCGCAGAGCGACATCTTCCTCGACGATGTGACGGTGTCGCGCCGGCATGTGGAGTTCCGCCGAGAGGTCGACGGCTCGTTCACGGTGTCCGACGTCGGCAGCCTCAACGGCACCTACGTCAACCGTGAGCGGATCGACTCGGTGGCGCTCACCGCAGGCGACGAGGTCCAGATCGGCAAGTACCGCCTGATCTTCTACGCGAGCCAGCGGGGCGTCTGAACCTCCTCCGGGCGCTGTCCGGGGGGCTCCCCAAGGAAGGTCCATGCTGCATTCACCGGGCGGTGACGGTGCCGGTCGAGGCGCCGTCACCGCGGACGGCGGGCCGATGAGCATCGGTGCCGTGCTCGCCGCGCTGCGCGACGAGTTCCCCGAGATCACCATCTCCAAGATCAGGTTCCTGGAGTCCGAGGGCCTGATCGAACCGGAACGGACTCCTTCCGGCTATCGCAAGTTCGCTCCGGAGGACGTGGACCGCCTGGCGCAGGTGCTGCGCCTGCAGCGGGACCACTACCTGCCGCTCAAGGTCATCCGGGAGCATCTGGACGCTCTGGAGCGAGGAGAGCCGCTGCCGCCGTCCGCGGGCGGCCCCGAGGCGCTGCCCGCCCGCCCGGGGCAGGAGCCCGAGCCGGTGGCGGCGGCCCGGGTCGACCGGTCCGAGCTGCTGTCCGCGGCCGGCGTCGGCGAGGAGGAGCTCGCCGAGTGGGAATCGTACGGGCTGCTCGCGCCGCTGCCGGACGGTGGCTATGACGCGCAGGCGGCGACGGTGGCCGCCCTTGTGGCGGAGCTGGGGAAGTTCGGTATCGAGCCACGGCATCTGCGGGTCATGAAGGCCTCGGCGGAGCGTGAGGCCGGCCTGGTCGAGCAGGTCGTGGCGCCGCTGCGGCGGCACCGCAATCCGCAGACCAGAGCCCATGCCGAGGCCCGTACCAAGGAGCTGGCCGATCTCACGGTGCGGCTGCATGTGGCACTGGTGCAGGGCGCCCTGGGAGTGCGGCTGCCCTGAATGGGGTGGTGTGCGCAGGGTGCCCGACTACCCAAAGGTGCCGAGCACGGCCTAGGGTTGCTGTGTGAACGAGCTCGACGTCGTAGGTGTCCGGGTCGAAATGCCCTCCAACCAACCGATCGTGCTCCTGCGTGAAGTGGGAGGCGACCGGTACCTCCCCATCTGGATCGGCCCCGGGGAGGCGACCGCGATCGCCTTCGCCCAGCAGGGCATGGCCCCCGCGCGGCCACTGACCCACGACCTCTTCAAGGACGTGCTGGAAGCGGTGGGCCAGGAGCTCACCGAGGTGCGCATCACCGATATGCGCGAGGGCATCTTCTACGCGGAGCTGGTCTTCGCCAGCGGCGTCGAGGTGAGCGCACGCCCCTCCGACGCCATAGCCCTCGCCCTGCGCACCGGGACTCCCATCTACGGGAGCGACGGGGTGCTCGACGATGCGGGCATCGCCATCCCGGACGAGCAGGAGGACGAAGTGGAGAAGTTCCGCGAGTTCCTCGACCAGATCTCGCCGGAGGATTTCGGCAGCAGCAACCAGTGACCGTCGGCCAGGACTAGGCGCTGTTTCAGGCCATTCGATCAGCCATTCCCCGTTCCGGGACACGGAAAACCACTCGTGGGGTGATTATCACCCGGCGTGCCGAGTGTGGCGATCGTTGACGCACCCCGGGTGACTCCCTACCTTCGAGAAGGCAGGTCAAGGACGGAGGGTCGGCGTGAGAAGCAGCGGCGACGGCACGACCGGGGGCGTCCCGGGAGGGAGTCCGGTGGACGGCGGTCCTCACCCACTGCGCGGTGGCGCGGCGCAACGTCCGGTGCAGCGCCCCGCTGTCGCCGTCCCGGAGCAGCCGGAGCAACCGGCCTCGTCCCCGGAACGGGTCGGCTACCGCGGCCCCACGGCCTGCGCGGCCGCCGGCATCACCTACCGCCAGCTCGACTACTGGGCCCGTACCGGCCTGGTCGAGCCCAGTGTGCGGCCCGCGTACGGCTCCGGCACCCAGCGGCTGTACAGCTTCCGCGATGTCGTCGTGCTCAAGGTGGTCAAGCGCTTCCTCGACACCGGTGTCTCCCTGCAGAACATCCGCACCGCCGTACAGCACCTCCAGGAGCGCGGCTTCAAGGATCTTGAGCGCACCACTTTGATGAGCGACGGCGCCACCGTGTACGAGTGCGGCTCGCCGCACGAGGTACATGCGCTGCTCCAGGGCGGCCAGGGTGTCTTCGGTATCGCCGTCGGCGTGGTGTGGCGGGATGTGGAGGCGGCACTCTCGCAGTTGCACGGCGAGCGGGTCGACACCGGTGAGACGCTCCTCGGCAACCACCCGGGCGACGAGTTGGCCCGCCGCCGCAACCGCGCCGTCTGACGCCTGACCCCGAGCGCCTGCGTTCCTCCGGGCCGCCGGACGACCTGGCGTTGTCAGTGCCATGGGGGACCATCGGTGGTGTGAGACGCCAGCCGACCATCCTGCATCTGGACATGGATGCCTTCTACGCCTCGGCGGAGCAGGCTTCCAAGCCCAGCCTGCGTGGAAAAGCGGTGGTGGTGGGCGGTCTCGGCCCCCGCGGTGTGGTGGCCACCGCCTCCTATGAGGCGCGGCGCTTCGGGGTGCACTCGGCGATGCCGATGGGCCAGGCCCGCCGCCTCGCCCCGCACGCCGCGTATCTGGTGCCGCGGTTCCGCTTCTACCGGGCGATCAGCGACCAAGTCATGGCGCTGCTGCGGGAGTTGTCGCCGCTGGTGGAGCCGCTGAGCCTGGATGAGGCCTTTGTCGATCTGGAGGCCTCGGGCGCGGCGGACGACGCCGCTTCGGCACGGGCGGTGGGGGTGCGGCTGCGGGCGGAGATACGGGCGGTGACGGGCCTGACCGGATCGGTGGGGCTGGCGGCTTCCAAGATGCTCGCCAAGATCGCCTCCGAGCAGGCCAAGCCGGACGGTCTGGTACTGATCGAGCCGGGCACCGAGCGGGGGCTGCTCGGTCCGATGCCGGTGCGGACCCTGCCCGGCGTCGGCCCTGCCACCGGCGACCATCTGCGGCGCGCGGGTATCACCACCGTCGCGGAGATCGCCGAGGCCGGGGAGGACGAGTTGGTGCGGCTGCTGGGGCGGGCGCACGGCACGGCGCTGTACGCGATGGCGCTGGCCCGGGACGAGCGGCCGGTGGTGGCCGAGCGGGACGCCAAGTCGGTCTCCGTGGAGGACACCTACGACCTTGACATCCATGACCGGGTGCGGATCCGGCTGGAGGTGCAGCGGCTCGCCGACCGCTGCGTGGCCCGGCTGCGTGCGGCGGCTCGCTCCGGCCGTACGGTCGTCCTCAAGGTGCGGCGGTACGACTTCTCCACGCTGACCCGTTCCGAGACGCTGCGCGGGCCGACGGACGATCCGGGGGTGGTGCGGGAGGCGGCGGCGCGGCTGCTGGAGTCGGTGGACACCACGGGCGGGGTGCGGCTGCTGGGGGTCGGCGTCAGCGGGCTGGCCGACTTCACGCAGGAGGACCTCTTCGCCCAGGCCGCGCACGCCAGATCCGAGGCCACCGGGGACACGGCCGGGCCGCTCGCGCACCCACCGGACGCCCAGCCGCCCCCCGATCAGCCACCCCGCCACGAGGCCGCGCCGGACGCCGACGACCATGGACCCGCGCGTACGGAGCCGGTCCCGGCCGAGGTCCCCCCGGACGAGCCGCACTGGATGGCCGGGAGCGATGTGGTGCACGTCGAGTACGGGCCTGGCTGGGTGCAGGGCAGTGGGGTCGGCCGGGTCACCGTCCGCTTCGAGACGCCCGGTTCACCGCCGGGCCGGGTCCGCACCTTCCGTACCGGCGACCCCGGTCTCACGCCCTCCGAGCCGCTGCCGCTGGTGCCGGAGCGGGACGGGGGCGAGCCGGACGGCGGTGGTCAGTCGCCGGAGTCCGGGCCGTCGCCCGCGAGCCGCCCGAAGTCGCGGTCCTCGGGCGGGGGAGGGGCCGCCGTGTCCAGCCCGTAGTGGTGGTAGAGCTGAAGCTCCTGCTCGGGGGAGAGGTGGCGGCCCACGCCGAAGTCCGGGGCGTCCTTCACGAGTGAGCGGTCGAAGGGCACCCGTAGTGCGCCCTCGACCAGACTGCTCGGTTCCAGCGGCACGAACGCGTCCCGGCTGAACAGCCCGGTCCTGATGGCAGCCCACTCGGGGACGCCGGTCGCGTCGTCCAGGTACACCTCGTCAATGGTGCCGATCTTCGTCCCGGTGCGGTCGAAGGCCTTGCGGCCGATGAGTTGGCGCGGATCGATGTCGGTCTGCACAGGCACTCCCGCTGCTCGCAGCACGTCCGTCACGCGGACGAACTCCTCCGTCACCACTACCAAAAGGCAGAATGCGGCGGGCGGCCACTCGGGGGATCGGTGACAGTGCCCGCTGGTAGGCTGGCGGTGGCTGCCGACCCCGTGCGGGAGAGCCCTCCGGCCCAGGCCGGGGGGCGCCGAAGGAGCAAATCCTCCCCGGAAACTCTCAGGCACAAGTACCGCACGGACGAGGTCACTCTGGAAAGCAGGGCGGGAGTCCACGGCCTCCGCTCTCACCGACGGTGAAAGCCGGGGCGCTCCGAGCGGACCGGTGAAGCTCTCAGGTCGAGATGACAGAGGGGGAGGCCGTACGGGCACCCGTGCCGTGGTGCCCTCACAGGTCGCGTCAGACCAGGAGGCCTCCGCATATGACCGCCAACCGCATCCCGCTCGCCAAGCTGGAACAGGGCACGCCGTTCGAGCAGCGCCACATAGGCCCCGACACCGAAGCCCGCGCCAAGATGCTCGCCCATGTCGGCTACGGCTCCCTCGACGAGCTGACGGCCGCCGCGGTACCCGATGTGATCAAGCAGGCGGCGGCGCTCGACCTGCCGGACGCCCGTACCGAGGCCGAGGTCCTCGGGGAGCTGCGCTCGCTCGCCGACCGCAACGAGGTCCTGGACTCCATGATCGGCCTCGGCTACTACGGCACCCACACCCCGCCGGTCATCCTGCGCAACGTGATGGAGAACCCGGCCTGGTACACCGCGTACACGCCGTATCAGCCGGAGATCTCGCAGGGGCGGCTTGAGGCGCTGCTGAACTTCCAGACGACGGTGGCGGAGCTGACGGGGCTGCCCACCGCCGGGGCCTCGCTGCTGGACGAGAGCACCGCGGCCGCCGAGGCGATGGCGCTGTCCCGGCGCGTCGGCAAGGTCAAGAACGGTGTGTTCCTGGTGGACGCGGACACTCTGCCGCAGACCATCGCCGTGATCGGTACCCGGGCCGAGTCGGCGGGCGTCGAGGTCGTCGTCGCCGACCTCTCCGAGGGCATCCCCGCCGAGG
Organism: Streptomyces sp. NPDC058045; assembly: GCF_042885635.1. Classification (NCBI taxonomy): domain Bacteria; kingdom Bacillati; phylum Actinomycetota; class Actinomycetes; order Kitasatosporales; family Streptomycetaceae; genus Streptomyces; species Streptomyces sp. NPDC058045. The sequence continues at coordinate 11,929 of NZ_JBHVRR010000049.1, forward strand.
TAGCCGAGCGCGGGGTGACCGGGGTGCTGCTCCAGTACCCGGGGGCCTCCGGTGCGGTGCGGGATCTGCGGCCGGTGATCGAGCAGGCCCACGGGCTGGGCGCGGTCGTCACCGTCGCCGCCGATCTGCTGGCGCTCACCCTGCTCACGCCGCCCGGTGAGCTGGGTGCGGACATCGCCGTCGGCACCACCCAGCGGTTCGGGGTGCCGATGGGCTTCGGCGGGCCGCACGCCGGATACATGGCGGTCCAGGAGAAGTTCGCCCGCAATCTGCCGGGGCGCCTCGTCGGTGTCTCCGTCGACGCAGACGGGGACCAGGCGTACCGGCTGGCGCTTCAGACGCGGGAGCAGCACATCCGGCGGGAGAAGGCCACCAGCAACATCTGCACCGCGCAGGTCCTGCTCGCCGTGATGGCCGGGCTCTACGCCGTCTACCACGGGCCGGACGGGCTCCGCACCATCGCCCGCCGCACCCACCGGTACGCGGCACTGCTCGCCGCGGGGCTGCGGGCGGGCGGGGTCGAGGTGGTGCACCAGGACTTCTTCGACACCCTGACGCTGCGGGTGCCGGGCCGGGCCGGGCAGATCGTGACGGCCGCCCGCGAGGAAGGGGTCAACCTCCGCCTCGTCGACCAGGACCACGTCGGCGTGGCCTGTGACGAGACCACCACCCGCGGCCGGCTCTGCGCGGTGTGGACCGCCTTCGGGGTGGAGGCCGACGCCGCGGCGCTGGACGAGGCGACCGGGGACGCGCTGCCCGCGGCCCTGCTGCGCACCGGCGACTACCTCACCCACCCGGTGTTCCACCAGCACCGCTCCGAGACGGCCATGCTGCGCTATCTGCGCCGCCTCGCCGACCGGGACTACGCGCTGGACCGGGGCATGATCCCGCTCGGCTCCTGCACCATGAAGCTCAACGCCACCACCGAGATGGAGCCGGTGACCTGGCCCGAGTTCGGCGCGCTGCACCCCTTCGCCCCCATCGGCCAGGCGCAGGGCTACCTCACCCTCATCCGCGAGCTGGAGGAGCGCCTCGCCGAGCTCACCGGCTACGACAAGGTGTCCCTCCAGCCCAACGCCGGATCCCAGGGCGAGCTGGCCGGCCTCCTCGCGGTACGCGGCTACCACCGGGCGAACGGCGACACCGGCCGCACCGTCTGCCTCATCCCGTCCTCCGCGCACGGCACCAACGCGGCGAGCGCGGTGATGGCGGGCATGAAGGTGGTCGTGGTGAAGACCTCCGAGGACGGCGAGGTCGATATCGAGGACCTGCACGCCAAGATCGACCGCCACCGGGACGAGCTGGCCGTCCTGATGATCACCTATCCGTCGACGCACGGTGTCTTCGAGGAGCATGTCGCCGACATCTGCGCCGCGGTGCACGACGCCGGCGGCCAGGTCTATGTGGACGGCGCCAATCTCAACGCGCTGGTCGGCCTCGCCAAGCCGGGCCACTTCGGCGGTGACGTCTCCCACCTCAACCTGCACAAGACGTTCTGCATCCCGCACGGCGGTGGCGGTCCCGGCGTCGGCCCGGTCGGTGTCCGCGCCCATCTGGCGCCGTATCTGCCGAACCACCCGTTGCAGCCGGCCGCCGGACCGGCCACCGGTGTCGGCCCGATCTCCGGGGCGCCGTGGGGGTCGGCCGGGATCCTGCCGATCTCCTGGGCGTATGTGCGGCTGATGGGCGGGGCGGGGCTGAAGCGCGCCTCGCAGGTCGCGGTGCTCGGCGCCAACTACATCGCCAAGCGCCTGGAGCCGCACTACCCGGTGCTCTACACCGGCCCCGCGGGCCTCGTCGCGCATGAGTGCATCGTGGATCTGCGGCCCCTCACCAAGGCGACCGGGGTCAGCGTGGACGATGTCGCCAAGCGCCTCATCGACTACGGCTTCCACGCGCCCACCATGTCCTTCCCGGTGGCCGGCACGCTGATGATCGAGCCCACCGAGAGCGAGGACCTGCGTGAACTCGACCGGTTCTGCGAGGCGATGATCGCCATCCGCGCCGAGATCGAGAAGGTCGCCACCGGTGAGTGGACCGCCGAGGACAACCCGCTGCGCGGTGCCCCGCACACCGCGTCCGCCCTCGCCGGCGAATGGCCCCACCCGTACAGCAGGCAGGAGGCCGTCTTCCCCGCTGGGGTGTCGGCCGCGGACAAGTACTGGCCGCCGGTGCGCCGGGTCGACCAGGCCTACGGCGACCGCAATCTGGTCTGCCCCTGCCCGCCGCTGGAGGACTACGAGGACTGACGGCCGGCCCCCGCCCGGGGCACGGCAGACCGGTGGGGGCCCGAACGAGCCGGGGGACGCGCCCGGGCGCCACCCGGTGGGGGAGGCAGACCCGCGGGACTGGGCGGGGC
>NZ_JBHVRR010000049.1:14297-40807 GCF_042885635.1 Streptomyces sp. NPDC058045
GTCCGGAGCGTGTCTCCGGGCCGGGCCCACCGGTCGTCGGTCCGCTTCCCGCCGGTCAGGCGGCGGTCACCGCGCGCCCCGGGTGCTGCGGGCGGTGCGGGGCGATGACCTGGCCGTCCGGCAGCAGTTCGCCGGTGTCCTCGAAGAGCACGACGCCGTTGCACAGCAGACTCCAGCCCTGCTCCGGGTGGTGCGCCAGAAGCTGGGCGGCCTCCCGGTCCGCGGAGTCGGCAGTGGGACAGGGTGGCTGGTGCTGGCACATGGCAGGGTTCTTTCGCTGCGAGGTGGCGTCCGTCGGGCGGCCTGAGAGGTGTTCCATAGCCGCTTCCCCGTTCGTCCGTGAGTCGGAAGGACCCAGTGTCGCGCTGCGGAGGGGGATCCGCAGGCATTTCACCGGAGCATTGCGAACCGGGTCAGGACCTGTCACCCGTGCGGGCGGTCCGGCCCCAACTCCCGGCGCCCTCCGCGGCGTTCGTGCCGGCCACCGCGGGGCACCGGGGCGTGGGGCGGGGATCAGGCGGGGGAGTGCAGCAGCGGGGAGGGGGTGAGGCGGTGGGTGAGGACGGGCAGCAACTCGGCCACGCTGTGCGGGCGGTGCGCCGCGATACCGGGAGGTGCGGGGGCGAGCGGCACCAGCAGGTCGGTGGGGGCGGGCTGGCCCTGGGTGGCGTCGGCGGTGGCGTCGCCGTGCAGCCAGAGGGTGAGCATGTACAGCTCGGGCACCGAGAGCAGCCGCGGCTGGTAGGCGGCGGACAGTTCGCCGGCCTGCTGGAGGGCCAGTTCGGTGGAGGTGAGGTAGGGGCCCTCGAAGAAGTGCGAGAACGTCCAGCCGTCGGCGGTGAGCACGGTGTCGGCGGCGGCCACCGAGTGGCCCTCGGCGCGGATCAGGAAACGCCAGCCGGTGAGGCGGGCCGCCGCGGCGCCGACCTGGTCCAGTACGTAGACGGGCAGCGGGAGTTCGGCGGTGGCGGGGCCTTCGGCGGCGCGGAGGGCGGGGGTGGCGGCTTCGCGGACGGCGGTGGGAGATCCCAGTGCCACGCGGACGCTGCGGACTGCGGGCGCGGGGGCAGGGGTGATGTGCAGCGGCATGGTGGGTCGCCTCTCATGAGACAGGCACGGTGAGACATGACGGGTGCGGACGACGCTGTCGGCGGACGGGTTCGAAAGTGGCGCGGGCCTTCAGGCGCGGCTGCCAACTCTCTGCCTCGTTCACAAAGTGTATACGACGGGTGTTCACACGGTGTTTCGTCTATCGGTCCGCAGTATTGCGGGCAAGGCGTTATCCGGTCACCATGATGAGGGATTAATCCCGATTTCGCTCGGCGTCGCGGTGTCTGACCTCGCCGAATTTCCCGCGGAGGGACGGCCGGTTCTCATCGGTGATTGTCATCACTTACCGAAGGGTTCCGGCCGCTGATGCGCGTCGTCCGCTTGCCTAGTGAATGTGCCGGGCGGCGGCTGCCCCGAGAGTACGTGATCCGGGTGTTCCGCGGGCGGGTTCCGGAGCGTTATGGATCTGCCCGCCGGGGCATCATGCACCGTGACGCAGCGGCCGGGCTGCCGGCCGCCCCTGACAGGAGGGACACCCCGATGGGGGAGAAGGTCGTGGCGGGCGCGTTCGACCTGTCTGATCGGCAGCGCTACCGAGGAAAGCTCCGGGAGTGCCTGACGGGACTTGAGCGACTGCTGGAAGAGAAGCGCTTCGACCGGCCCAGGAATCTGATGGGCCTGGAGATCGAGTTGAATCTCACCGGGGCCGACGGTATGCCCCGCATGGTGAATGCACAGGTCCTGGAGCGCATCGCGAGCCGTGATTTCCAGACCGAACTCGCCATGTTCAATCTTGAGGTGAACATCGCTCCGCACCGGCTGGGGGACCGGGTTCTGGACCGGCTCGCGGAGGAGTTGCGCACCGGTTTCGCCTATGCCGACAGGAAAGCCGGCGAGCTGGACGCCGGGATCATGATGATCGGCATTCTGCCCACCCTGGCCCGGCAGGACCTGGTCTCGGCGAATCTCTCCGACGTCGACCGGTACGCCCTGCTCAACGACCAGATCGTGGCCGCCCGGGGGGAGGACTTCGTCCTGGACATCTCCGGGGTGGAGCGGCTGACGTGCACCTCCGGCTCCATCGCCCCGGAGGCGGCCTGCACGTCGGTGCAGATGCATCTCCAGGTCACCCCGGGCCGCTTCGCCGATGTGTGGAACGCGGCGCAGGCCGTGGCCGCCGCGCAGATCGTGGTGGGCGCCAACGCGCCGTTCCTGTTCGGCCGGGAGTTGTGGCGCGAGTCCCGCCCGCCGCTCTTCCAGCAGGCGATCGACACCCGCCCGCCGGAGTTGCAGGCGCAGGGCGTGCGGCCGCGCACCTGGTTCGGCGAGCGCTGGATCGACGGCCCGCTCGACCTCTTCCAGGAGAACCTGCGGTACTTCCCGCCGCTGCTGCCGATCTGCGACGAGGAGGAGCCGCTGCGGGTCCTCGCCGACGGCGGCGTCCCCCGCCTGACCGAACTCGTCCTCCACAACGGCACCGTCTACCGCTGGAACCGCCCCGTCTACGACGTCAGCGACGGGGTGCCGCACCTGCGGGTGGAGAACCGGGTCCTCCCCGCCGGGCCCACCGTGGTCGACGTCATCGCCAACGCGGCCTTCTACTACGGGCTGGTCCGGGCGCTCGCCGAGGAGAACCGCCCGATCTGGTCCCGGCTGCCCTTCGAGGCCGCGGCCCGCAACTTCGACGAGGCCTGCCGGCACGGCATCGACGCCGAGCTGGAGTGGCCGCGGCCCGGACGGTACGGCGGCACGGCGCGCACCTCCGGGGTGCACCTGGTGCGGGAGGAACTGCTGCCGCTGGCCGCGGCGGGCCTGGACGCCTGGGGGGTGGCGGCCGCCGACCGCGATCTGTATCTCGGAGTGATCGAGCAGCGGTGCCGGCGGCGGGTCAACGGCGCGTCCTGGCAGGCGGCCGTCTACCACCGGGCGCTGGACGCCGGGCTGGAACGGGAGGCGGCACTGGCGGCCACCACCCGCCGCTACGGCGAGCTGATGCGCGGCGGCGAACCGGTGCACACCTGGCCGCAGGACCTTCCCTAGCCGACCGCTGCCGACCACCGCTGAGACGCCTCCGGCGCTGCTCGGGGCCCGCCGGTCTGGCAGGCTGTCGGCGGCAGGGTCGGCAGCACGCGGTGCGGTGGAGGCGGAGGCAGGGTGCAGACGGAAGCGGGACCGGTGGAGGGATCGTTTCCCGGGGAGCGACTGCCGGCGCGGCTGCTGCGCAACGAGACGCTGCTGGTGCTCGCCCTGTCGCTGGGGGCGAGCGGCGTCTCCGCACTGATCAGTTTCATCGGCTCGGTGACCAAGCCGGGCGGGCTCAAGGACCAGGCGGCCACCCTCAACGCCTCGGCGGCGCCCGGACGCCCCTGGCTGGATCTCGCCTGGCAGCTCTTCGGGGTGGCGTCGGCGCTGGTGCCCGTCGCCCTCGTCGCGCATCTGCTGCTGCGGGAGGGCGCCGGGCTGCGCGCCATCGGCTTCGACCGCACCCGCCCCTGGCCCGACCTGGGCCGGGGCGGCCTGGTCGCCGCGGTGATCGGCAGTACCGGCATCGCCTTCTATCTGGCGGCCCGGGGCCTCGGTTTCAATCTGACGGTGGTGCCGGAGGCGCTGCCCGACGTGTGGTGGAAGTTCCCCGTGCTGGTGCTGTCCGCGGTGCAGAACGCGGTGCTGGAGGAGGTCATCGTCGTCGGCTATCTGCTGCGGCGGCTGGGGCAGTTGGGCTGGACGCCGGTGGCGGCGCTGGCGGCGAGCGCGGTGCTGCGCGGCTCGTACCACCTGTACCAGGGGATCGGCGGGTTCCTGGGGAATGTGGCGATGGGGGTGGTGTTCGTGCTGCTGTACCGCCGCTGGGGCCGGGTCGGACCGCTGGTCGCGGCACACGCCCTGCTCGACATCGGCGCCTTCGTGGGGTACGCGCTGCTGGCCGGGAAGGTGGACTGGCTGCCCACCCCCTGACCACCCAACCCACCGGCTCAGGCCAGCAGTTGGCCCTCGATGACGGTGACCGCGTGCCCGGTGAGCAGGGTGCGTTCGCCCCGCAGTTCGGTACCGACCAGCCCGCCGCGCGCCGAGGCCTGCCACCCGGTGAGCCGCGCACCACCCAACCGCCCGGACCAGAACGGGGCGAGCGCGGTGTGCGCACTGCCCGTCACCGGGTCCTCGTCGATCCCGACCCGGGGGAAGAAGCACCGCGAGACATAGTCGTACCCCTGGCCCGCCGTGGCCGGGGCGGTCGCGATGACGCCGCGCCTGGAATGCTCGGCGAGCGCCCGCAGGTCCGGTCGGAGGGCTGACACGGCGGCCTCGTCGGGGAGTTCCACCAGCAGGTCGCCGACGTTCGGCCCGGTGTCGTGCACCGACAGCGGTTGTGCGCCCAGGGCCGCGGCCAGGCCGGGCGGGGTGGGGACGGGGGTGAGGGGCGCGGTGGGGAAGTCCAGCACGATCGCCCCGTCCTCGCCCGCGTCCGCGGACAGCACTCCGCTGCGGGTGGCGAACCGCACCGCCCCTCCGGCCTGCCCGGTGGTGCGCAGTACATGGGCGGTGGCGAGAGTGGCGTGACCGCAGAGGTCAACCTCGGCGGCCGGGGTGAACCAGCGCAGCGCCCAGTCGGCGTCCGCCCCGGCGGGCAGCGGGTGGGCGAACGCCGTCTCGGAGAGGTTGACCTCCGCGGCGATCTGCTGGAGCCGGGAGTCCGGCGGGAAGGCGTCGAGGAGCAGGACCCCGGCCGGGTTCCCGGCGAAGGGGCGGTCGGTGAAGGCGTCGACAATTCGGATCCGCATAGCGCTGACGGTAAGCCCCGCCGGCCCGCCCCCACCAAGGCCAATCCCCACCGACTGGCCTCCCGATCCGGACAGGCTCTGCTGGACGGGTCGGTAGCGTGCGGCCATGACACGAAGCGAGCAGCTCGCGGAGCAACTGGACTGGCACTGGCGCAAGAACCTGCGGCCGCGATTGGACGGTCTCACCGACGCGGAGTACTTCTGGGAGCCGGTGCGCGGCTGCTGGAGCGTCCGCCCACGGGACACATCGGCCGCACCGATGCGGGCAGGTTCGGGGGAGTGGACGGTGGACTCCGCGTCCCCCGACCCGGTACCGGCACCGGTGACCACGATCGCCTGGCGGCTGGCGCACATCATCGTCTCGTGCCTGGGCTATCGGGTCGGATGGTACTTCGGCGGCCAGGACGTCGACTCCCAGACATTCGCCTACGCGGGGACCGCCGACGAGGCGCTGAAACAACTCGACGAGATGTACGGCAGATGGAACGCGGGCGTCCGCGAGCTCTCCGACGCTGACCTGGACAATCCGCCCACGGTGGGTCCCGAGCGGTTTCCCATGGAGAACAGGGTCCTGCACGTCAACAGGGAGCTGATCCATCACGGCGCCGAGATCTCCCTACTGCGCGACCTCTACCGCTGGCAGGACGACGCCGTACCGCACCGAAGGTGACCTTCGGTAACCGCCGTTCTACTTCTCCGGGGCTTGCCTCGCTCTCGATACCGATATATCGTTGAAGCATCGTGAGCGATCGACGGTAGTTCGGTCGACACGTGGGAATCCGCGCATCTTGCGCATCCATCACATTCGGTAGAGAGAAGGCGAACGTCATGCGTACCTACGGACACGAGCACGGTCATGACCATGGGCACGGGCACCAGCACTGCGGGTCCGGGCATCGTGGGCGCGGTGGTTTCGAAGGGCCCTTCGAGGGGCGGCGGGCCTTCGGGCCGTTCGGCCCGGGCGGCTTCGGACCCGGCGGGCCCGGACCATGGGGCGGACGGGGCGGCCCCTGGGGCGGGCGCGGTCCCGGTCGGGGCAGGGCGAGGCGCGGCGATGTCCGGGCGTCGATCCTGGCACTCCTCAAGGACCGCCCGATGCACGGCTACGAGATGATCCAGGAGATCGCCGAACGCAGTGGCGGCGCGTGGAAGCCGAGCCCCGGCTCGGTCTACCCCACGCTCCAACTGCTGGAGGACGAGGGCCTGATCGCCAGTGCCAGCGAGGGCGGCAAGAAGCTGTACTCGCTGACCGAGCCGGGCCGCACCGCCGCCGACGAGGGCTCCGAGGCGCCCTGGGAGGAGGCCGGCCGCGGCGTCGACTGGGAGACCGTGGGCGAGATCCGGCAGGCCGGTTTCGGTCTGATGGAGGCCTTCGGGCAGGTCTGGAAGACCGGTGACAAGGACCAGCGCGACAAGGCGGTGGCCGTGATCAACGAGGCCCGTAAGAAGCTCTATCTGATCCTCGCCGACGAGGACTGACGCGCCCAGGACGTCCGGCGGCGCATCGCGTGCAGCACGCGATGCGCCGTCAACTGTGAAGCCCTTCCTGCGGATCCGCACCGGTTCCCTGGGGAGGGCTTCGCTCGGCGCGTAAACGCGGTACATATACAGCGGTGCGTGTGCGGGGGCACGTACCGGGGCGGGTCGCCGCCGTCTCCCGGGGAGTTCCGGTGGGGCGGTGCGAGCGCGATCCGTGGAAACGGCGAGACGTCATCCGTAAGGAGGAGAGCCCGCTGATGCAAGCCCAACCTGTGTCGGATCCCAGAATGCTTCCCGCCGCCGATGCCTCCGGTGTCAGGGGCTGATGGGGTGGGGGACGTGCAACCCCATATCCCGCGACAGCCGGCCGAGCGCGGCCCGAACCGAGTCGAACTCGACGCCAGACTCAGTGCCGAGCTGCTCTCGGCCATGGCAGGCGCCAGACGCCGCGCCGCGCGGGACGGGGACCGCCAGATCGACACCGCCCACCTGCTGCACTCGCTCCTGGAGGCGGACCCCTATGCGCGCGGCGTCGTCGGTGACGGCGCCCAACTGGCCCGTCTGCTCGGGTACTTGGTGCAGCGCAGCATCGGCTACGGCTTGCAGTGGCAGACCACGGTGGAGGACTCGGGGGCGGTGCCGGTGGTGACCGACGCCGGCTGGTCCCCGGCGGCCGCGACCGCGGTGGAGAGCGCCTGCAAGCGGGCCGACCAGCGCGGCGAGGCGCGAGCCCACGGCGTGGACCTGCTCGCCGCCTTCGCCGCGGACGCCGAGTGCCGCGCCGTCGAGGTCCTCGGCCGGGCCGGCGTCACCCCCAAGGAACTCCTGGACCGGATCGACGCGGCCGCCGCGGCGGAACGCGCCCGGCAGGACGAGTACGGGGAGTACGGCGGGTACGGGGGCTTCGGCGGGTAGCGGTGGCCGCGGGCGATCCGGCGCAAAGGGCCGGCGTCGACGGGGCGGCGGCGTCCAGGTGGTGAGACAGCAGCCATCGGGGGTGAAGGTCCTGACGCCGGCTGTCATCATGTGCGGGTGCACACCACTGACCTGGGGCATCCGGGCCGGGCGAGGAGCGTCGGACTCGGCCTCGCCCTGATCTCAGCCTTCGCCTTCGGCGGCTCCGGCGTCGCCGCCAAACCGCTTATCCAGTCCGGCCTCGATCCGCTGCATGTGGCCTGGCTGCGGGCGGCCGGGGCGGCGCTGGTGATGCTGCCGCTGGCCTGGCGGCATCGGGCGCTCGTCACCCGGCGGCCCGCGCTGCTCGCCGGCTTCGGGCTGCTCGCCGTCGCCGGTGTGCAGGCCTGTTACTTCGCGGCGCTGTCCCGGATTCCGGTCGGGGTGGCGCTGCTCATCGAGTATCTGGCGCCGGCGCTGGTCCTCGGCTGGGTGCGGTTCGTGCAGAAGCGGCCGGTGACCCGGGCCGCGGCGCTCGGGGTGGTGCTGGCCGCGGCCGGGCTGGCCTGTGTGGTCGAGGTGTGGTCCGGGCTGAGCTTCGACGTCCTCGGTATCGTGCTGGCGCTCGGCGCCGCCTGCTGCCAGGTCGGCTACTTCGTCCTCTCCGACCAGGGCAGCGACGCCGGCGACGAGGCCCCCGACCCGCTCGGGGTGATCGCCTTCGGGCTGCTCGTCGGGGCGCTGGTACTGACCCTGGTGGCCCGGCCCTGGACCATGGACTGGTCCCTGCTGGGCGGCACAACCCGGATGGACGGTACGGCAGTTGCGGCGCCGCTGCTGATCGCCTGGGTGGTGCTGGTCGCCACCGTCCTCGCCTATGTGACGGGGGTGCTCTCGGTGCGGCGGCTCTCCCCGCAGGTGGCCGGAGTCGTGGCCTGTCTGGAGGCGGTGATCGCCACCGTGCTGGCCTGGTTCCTGCTCGGCGAGCACCTCTCCCTGCCGCAGATCGCGGGCGGCGCGGTGGTCCTGCTCGGCGCCCTCATCGCCCAGTCCTCCACGCCCGCCACCGCCCCGCCCGAACCGGTGGCCTCGGGAGGTACGCCCCAGCCCACCGCCGGCGCCACGGCCACGGAGGCAGCCGGGACCGCGGTACCGGCCCGGGACACCACGGCCTGACCGCCCGCCCCCTCCGGTCCACGTCAGGAAGTCCTCAACTCCCGGTTCACGTAAGGAAGTCCGCGATCAGCTCGGCCGGGTTGGCGGCTCTGGTGGCCTCCTCCTCCCAGCCCGGGCAGTCCATGTCGAACACCACCACGGGCAGGGGACGGCCGAAGATCCTCTCGACGGTGCCGCTGGTGTGGAGGTGGCGGGCGAGGTCGACGACGGCGTCGTGGAAGTGGACTTGGAGGCGCCCGGACCTGGCGCGGATGTCCTCGTCCTCCAGTGTCCGGGCGAGGTCGAACGCGCCGTCGTACCAGATGCCGAGGGTGTTGGCCTCCGCCTCGAAGAGCGGGCCGCCCACCGGGTCCTCCGGGATGTTGCCGAGCCGGTCGAAGCCTTCGAGGATCCAGAAGGCGTAGTTCCAGCGAGCCTCCCGCGGATCGGAGGCGCCCCGGCACATCTCCCGGTACCGGCTCTCGGTGTTGTAGCCGATGTCCACGTACGGGTGGCGGTCGTCGGCGTCGACGCGCCAGATGTTGAAGGCCAGGACGTAGATCTCACGCCTGAGTTGCCCGGGGAGGCGCTCCAGGATGCCGGTGGCGGCCTGGCGCAGATGTGTCCGGAACGGCTGCTGTGGTGTCACGGCGACAGTGTTCCGCACGGCCCGGTCGGCGTTCCTCACGGTCCGGTCGGTCCGGTCAACTCGCTCAGGTACGCGGGCAGTTGGGTGTCCGCGGCCAGGCCCTCGGCCGGTACCGGGGTGCCGTGGCCGTGCTGGACCGGGACGACGCCGGACCAGTGCGGCAGGGCCAGATCGGCCGCGTCGTCGACCGGGCCGCCGGTGCGGACCTTCGCGGAGACCTCCGCCAGGTCGAGCCGGAGTACGGCGGTGGCGGCCAGCTCCTTGCGGTCGGCGGGGCGGGAGTCGGCGGAGCGGCCCGGCACCACCTGGTCGACCAGGGCGTCCAGCGCGGCGCGCTTCTCGGCCTCCTCGGTGACCTGGTGGGCCGTGCCGTGCACCACCACCGAGCGGTAGTTGATGGAGTGGTGGAACGCCGACTTGGCCAGTACCAGGCCGTCGACATGCGTCACGGTGAGGCAGACGGCCAGCCCCGGACCGGGCCCGCCGGCGCCGCGCAGCGGGCGGGAGCCGGTGGAGCCGTGGAGATAGAGCTGTTCGCCGACCCGGGCGAACAGCGTGGGCAGTACCACGGGGGCGCCGTCCCGGACGAAGCCCAGATGGCACAGACAGGCCCCGTCGAGTATCGAGTGCACCGTCTCCCGGTCGTAGTGCGCCCGCTCCGGGGCGCGAGTGGGGCGGGTGAGGTCGGTGGGGGCGTAGGCGGGCTGCTCGGTCTGGGTGGACATGCGGCCGGTCTCCCTGGTGTGTGACGTGCGGGGTGCCCTCGGGCACCTCGGCTCGGTTGCCGGAAGTTTTGCACTAGTGCATAATCTGGTTTGTGGTAGCAGAGTATCGGATCACCGGGCGTCGTGCGGGGGAGATCGCCGCCGACGTCGAGGCCGCCGTCGGGTCCGGGGCGCTGGAGCCGGGGCAAGTCCTGCCCCCGATGCGGGAGTTGGCCGAGCGGTTGGGGGTCAATCCGCACACCGTGGCCGCCGCCTACCGCACCCTGCGGGAACGGGGTGTGGTGGAGACGGCGGGCCGCCGCGGCACCCGGGTGCGCCCGCGCCCCGCCACCACCGCCCGCGGCCGGGACCACCGCGTCGACATCCCGCCCGGTGTGCGCAACGCGGCCGACGGCAACCCGGACCCGGCCCTGCTGCCGCCGCTGGCCGCCGCCTTCGCAGCGGCCGCCGCCCGCTGCGACGCCGAACCGGTGCTGTACGGCGAGGACGCGGTGGAACCGGACCTGGCCGAGGCGGCCCGTACCGCGCTCGCCGCCGACGGGGTGCCCGCCGGTCCGATCGCCGTCACCTCGGGTTCCCTGGACGCGGTGGAGCGGGTGCTCGCCGCCCGGTTGCGGCCGGGGGACGCGGTCGCGGTGGAGGACCCGGGGTGGGGGAGCCTGCTCGATCTGATGCCCGCCCTCGGGCTGCGTACCGAGCCGGTGGCGGTGGACGACGAGGGGCCGTTGCCGGGTGCGGTGGAGCGGGCGCTCGGCGCGGGTGCCCGGGCGCTGGTGCTCACCTGCCGGGCGCAGAACCCGACCGGTGCCGCCGTCTCCGCCCGGCGCGCGGCGGACCTGGCCGAGGTGCTCGCCCGCCACCCCGGCACCCTGCTGGTGGAGGACGACCACGGGCACGGCATCGTCGATCTGCCGCTGCGTCCGCTGGCGGGCACCGTGCCCCGGTGGGCGCTGGTGCGGTCGGCCGCCAAGGCCTACGGGCCCGATCTGCGGATCGCGGTCCTCACCGGCGACCCGGTCACCGTGGACCGGGTGCAGGGGCGGCAGCGCCTCGGCCCCGGCTGGGTGTCCCGGCTGGCCCAGCGCGCCCTGGTCGAGTTGTGGCGGCAGCCCGCGGTACGGCCCGCGGAAGTGGCGGCGGCGTACGGGCGGCGGCGGGAGGCGCTGATCGCCGCGCTCGACCGGCGCGGGGTGCCCGCCCGGGGCCGCAGCGGTATGAACGTCTGGGTGCCGGTGCCCGACGAGACGGGGGCGGTGGCCCGGCTGCTGCACGCCGGGTGGGCGGTGGCGCCCGGCGCCCGCTTCCGGCTGGCCGCCCCACCCGGGGTGCGTGTCACCGTCTCCGGCCTGGCCGAGGACGACATCGAACCGCTCGCCGAGGCGATCACCTCCGCCGTCGGCCCGGCCCCGGCCCGCCGCTACGAGTGAGCTGCGGCCGGCGCGAGCGGGACTGGGTGAGGGCGGCGCCCGCGGGCTCTTCCCTCGCGCCCTGGTCGAACTGCGCCGCCGCCATCAGGGCCTCACGGTCGGCACCCGGGAACTGGAACCGGAGTACGGGGTGCGCTCGGTGGTGCGCGGCGATGAGGATCTCGCCGTCGTCCTCGCCTGGTACAACAAGCCGCTGCCGCTCCCCGACGGGCTGCTGAAGGCGCCGCTGCTGGACGACCCGGCCGATGTGGCGCTGCCCGCGGATCACCCGCCGGCCGGGCGGGACGCGGTGGATCTGGCGGAGTTCGCCGAGGACCCCTGGATCGCCTGGGCGCAGGGCGAGTTCTGCCACGAGTGGCTGATGTACACCCTGCGCGCCCAGGGCATCGAGCCGCGGATCAAGCACCGGGCCGAGGAGCACCAGACCCAACTAGCCCTGGTGGCCGCCGGGTTGGGCGTCTGCGTGGCACCGCGCCTGGGCCGCGGCCCGGTCCCGTCCGGGGTGCGCACGGTGCCGGTGCGCCAGCGCGCGCTGCGCCATGTCTACGCGGTGTGGCGGGCGGACGCGGACCGCCGCCCCTCGATCCGCGCCGCGGTGGAGGCGCTGCGCACCGCGTGCGCCGAGCAGCCTGCCGGCTGAGCCGGCGCGCCGCCGGGGCCGCAGTAGCCTGGGGCGATGCTCACGGAAGTCGAGGCGCTGCGCTATGTCGCCCCGCTGCGCGAGGGCGGTTCGCTGCCCGGACTGGTCGAGGCCGACGACCAGGCGCTCTACGTCACCAAGTTCACCGGCGCGGGCCAGGGCCGCAAGACCCTCGTCGCCGAGACCGTCTGCGGGCTGCTGGCCCGCGAGTTGGGGCTGCGGGTGCCGCGGCTGGTGACGGTCCGCCTCGACCCGGTGCTGGGGCTGGCCGAACCGGACGAGGAGGTGCAGGGCCTGCTCCGGTCCAGCGGCGGCCTCAATCTCGGCATGGAGTTCCTCTCCGGCGCCGTCGGATTCGACCCGCTCACCCACCGGGTGGACCGGGCGGAGGCCGGCCGCGTCCTCTGGTTCGACGCGCTGACCGGCAACGTGGACCGCTCCTGGCGCAACCCCAACCTCCTGGTCCACCACGGCGGTCTGCGCCTGATCGACCACGGCGCCGCCCTCATCTGGCACCACAACTGGCCCTCCGCGGCCACCGCCGCCACCCGCCCCTACGACGCCCGCGACCACGCGCTCACCGTCTGCGCCACCGAGCCCCCCGACCTGGCCTCCGCCGCCGCCGACCTCGCCCCCCGCATCACCCGCACCCTGCTGGCCCGGGTCACCGCCGAGGTCCCGGACGCCTGGCTCACCGGCGAGCCCGGTTTCGCCGGCCCCGACGAAGTGCGCGCCGCCTACACCGACACCCTCCTGGCCCGCGCCCCCGGCATCCACACCCGCGTCACCCTCGCACCGAAGGACACCCCCGTATGACCGGCCGCGATGTGTACGAGTACGCCCTGCTGCGGGTGGTGCCGAGGGTGGAGCGCGGTGAACTCTTCAACGCGGGCGTGGTGTTGTACTGCCGCGCCCACCGCTTCACCGCCGCCCGCACCCGGCTGGACGAGGCCAAGCTCGCCGCGCTGGACCCGGCCGCGGACGCCGGGGAGGTGCGGGCGGCGCTGCGGGCGGTGGAGCTGACCTGCGGCGGCGGCGCCGAGGCGGGGCCGGCCGCGGGGGACGATCCCGGGCGCCGCTTCCGCTGGCTGATCGCCCCCCGCTCCACCGTGGTCCAGCCGGGCCCCGTGCACACCGGTCTCACCGCCGACCCGCGGGCCGAACTCGACCGCCTCTTCGGCCTGTTGGTCGCCTGACGGGGGACGGCGCCACCCGCGGCGGTCGCGACCGCCGGGAGGTAATCGATCACAGTGCGCAGTGAAGCCGTTGACACCGCGTGCCAGGGCTTCTAACTTCGGCCGCGGGTACTAAGCGGTTGCTCACCATCGGGTGCGCCGCAGGCGGCGCCACCGGCCGCCGGTCTCATCAGAGGCCACCCCCATCGGGTTTCTGAGGCGAGGAGAACCAGCATGACCACTGAAGCGCGCGTAGCGATCGTCACCGGCGGCGCCCGCGGCATCGGCGCCGCCACCGCCGTCCGGCTGGCCGAGGAGGGCCGCGCGGTCGCCGTACTCGACCTGGACGAGGCGGCCTGCAAGGACACCGTCGAGCAGATCACCGCCGCCGGCGGGCGGGCCCTCGCCGTCGGTTGCGACGTGTCCGACGAGGAGCAGGTGGCCGCCGCCGTCGCCCGCGTCGCCGAGGAGCTGGGCGCGCCCACCATCCTGGTCAACAACGCCGGGGTGCTCCGGGACAACCTCCTCTTCAAGATGAGCGCCGCCGACTGGGACATGGTGATGAGCGTCCATCTGCGCGGCGCCTTCCTGATGACGCGGGCCGTGCAGAAGCACATGGTCGACGCCGGGTTCGGCCGGGTCGTCAACCTCTCCTCGTCCTCCGCCCAGGGCAACCGCGGCCAGGTCAACTACTCCGCCGCCAAGGCCGGCCTCCAGGGCTTCACCAAGACCCTCGCCATCGAGCTCGGCAAGTTCGGCGTCACCGCCAACGCGGTCGCCCCCGGCTTCATCGCCACCGAGATGACCAAGGCCACCGCCGAGCGCGTCGGCATGGGCTTCGAGGACTTCCAGACCGCCGCCGCCAGCCAGATCCCGGTGCAGCGCGTCGGCCGCCCCGACGACATCGCCAACGCCATCGCCTTCTTCGCCGGTGACGCCGCCGGCTTCGTCTCCGGCCAGGTCCTGTACGTGGCCGGCGGCCCCCTCGACTGACCCCGGCACATCCACGGCACCTCCAAGGCACCCCAAGGACACGGCAGATGACAGTGCAGGACAGCGGAAAGGCGGCGCTGATCACCGGCGCCAGCCGCGGCATCGGATACGGCATCGCGGAGGCACTGGTCGCCCGCGGCGACCGGGTGTGCATCACCGGCCGCAACCAGGAGGCGCTCGACGAGGCGGTGCGGCGCCTCGGTCCGGACCGGGTCGTCGCCGTCGCCGGCAAGGCCCATGACGAGGCCCACCAAGTGGTCGCCGTCGAGCGCGCCATGGAGGCCTTCGGC
Source organism: Streptomyces sp. NPDC058045 (assembly GCF_042885635.1). Lineage (NCBI taxonomy): Bacteria > Bacillati > Actinomycetota > Actinomycetes > Kitasatosporales > Streptomycetaceae > Streptomyces > Streptomyces sp. NPDC058045. Next base: position 28,554 of record NZ_JBHVRR010000049.1, read on the forward strand.
CGGATCGACCACCTGGTCAACAACGCGGGCACCAACCCGGTGTTCGGCCCGATGGCCGACCTCGACCTGAACGTCGTCCGCAAGGTCTACGAGACCAATGTGATCTCCGCGCTCGGCTTCGCCCAGCAGGTGTGGCGGGCCTGGCAGCGGGACCACGGCGGCGCCGTCGTCAACATCGCCTCCGTGGCCGGCCTCGCCCCCTCCCCGTTCATCGGCGGCTACGGCATGAGCAAGGCCGCCCTGATCAACCTCACCCTCCAGCTCGCCCACGAGTTCGCGCCCCGGGTCCGGGTCAACGCCATCGCCCCCGCCGTCGTCAAGACCCGCTTCGCGCAGACCCTCTACGAGGGCCGCGAGGAGGAGGCGGCCGCCGCCTATCCGCTCGGCCGCCTCGGGGTCCCCACCGACATCGGGGGCGCCGCCGCCTTCCTCACCTCCGAGCAGTCCGACTGGATCACCGGGCAGACGCTGGTGGTCGACGGCGGCCTCTTCCTCAATGCGGGCGTGGCCTGACCAATCGCCCCAACTCCCCGGACTGCACTGCGATCAGGACGTACCAGAGCAACCGGTGCCCCGCCGCGGGGAGCCCGTCTGAGCGGCGGGGCACTGCGATATGGTCGGCCGCCCCAGCAGGGCCGATCGAGGAGTGTGCGTGTTCCACCGGACCAGATCTGTACGGCCGATAGCGGCGGCGGCCTGTGTCACGCTGCTCGCCGGATGCGGTGTGATGTCCTCGGGTGGCAAGTCCAAGGACGAGAAGATCACCGTGGGTACCACCAGCGCCCCCAGCACCCTCGACCCCGCCGCGGCCTGGGACGGTTCCTGGGAGCTGTTCCGCAACATCTACCAGACACTGGTGAGTTACCCCTCCGGAGCCTCCGCCCCGCAGCCGGACGCCGCCAAGTCCTGCCACTTCACCGACGCGGACAAGCGCGTCTACCGCTGCACCCTGCGCGCGGGACTGACCTTCTCCGACGGCCACCCGCTGAACGCCCAGGCGGTGAAGTTCTCCATCGACCGCATCAGCCGGATCGATGTGCGCGGCGGCCCCAAGGGACTGCTCAGCAGCCTGGACCGGGTGGAGACCCGGGGCGCCAAGGACGTCGTCTTCCACCTCAACACCTCAGACGCCACCTTCCCGTTCGTGCTCGCCACCCCCGCGATGTCGCTGGTCGACCCGCGGGACTACCCGGCGGACAAGGTCCGCGACGACGGCAAGGCCATCGGCTCCGGGCCCTACACCCTGGACTCCTACCAGGAGCGCAAGGAGGCCCGGCTCTCCAGCAACAAGCGGTACAAGGGCTTCGCCGAGCGCAAGAACGACGCCGTCGACATCCGCTACTTCGACTCCTCCGCCTCCGTGGTGAAGGCCCTGCGGGACGGGCAGGTCGACGCCGCCGTCCGCGAGCTCTCCGCCGACGACGTGCAGGGGCTCCAGGCCGACGAGGCCTCGCACGACCTCCAGGTGACCGAGGCGGCCGGTATCGAGACCAGCTTCCTGGTCTTCAACACCAAGGACAAATGGGCCGCGAAGGCCCCGGTGCGCAAGGCCGTCGCCCAGCTCCTGGACCGCGGCGCCCTCGCGCACAAGGCCCACGCCGACACCGTGGAACCCCTCTACTCCATGGTCCCCAAGGGCCTCGCCGGACACACCAGCGCCTTCTTCGACGCCTACGGCAACCCGAGCCGCGAGAAGGCCCGCAAACTCCTCGCCGGCGCCGGCATCCACACCCCGGTCCCCCTCACCTTCTGGTACACCACGGACCGCTACGGCTCCGCCACCAAGGCCGAGTTCGAGGAGATCCAGCGCGAACTGGACAGCTCGGGCCTCTTCGAGGTCACCCTCAAGAGCCGCCCCTGGAAGACCTACGAGGACGGCTACCGCAAGGGCGAGTACCCGGTCTTCGGCCGCGGCTGGTTCCCCGACTTCCCCGACGCGGAGAACTTCATCGCCCCCTTCGTGGGCAAGCGGAACGTGCTCGGCACCCCGTATCCGGCGCCCGGGATCACCGACGAGCTGCTGCCGGTCTCGCGGCGGGAGAGCGACCGGTCCGCGGTGGTCAAGCAGTTCGAGCAGGCGCAGCGGATCATGGCGTCCGACGCCCGCCTCATCCCGCTCTGGCAGGGCAAGCAGTACGCGGCGTTCAGCAACGACATCGCCGGCAGCGAGCAGGCCCTGGACCCGTCCGCGATCTGGATGATGTGGGAACTGCACCGCAAGGAGAGCTGGTAGCGGGCTCGGCGGGGGCCGTTGTCAGTGGCCGCCGGTAGGTTCTTCGGTGTGACGGCGGCCGCGGTGCGCGGCCGCCCCTGGGACGTACTCCGGAGGAAGTCGACGTGACCGACATCAACATGCTGCCCGAGTCCTGGCGCGGCGTGCTCGGCGAAGAACTGCAGCAGCCCTACTTCGCCCGACTCACCGAGTTCGTCGAGGAGGAGAGGTCCCGCGGTCCGGTCTACCCGCCCCGTGAAGAGGTGTTCGCCGCGCTTGACGCCACCCCCTTCGACCAGGTCAAGGTGCTGGTCCTCGGCCAGGATCCGTACCACGGCGAGGGGCAGGGGCACGGGCTGTGCTTCTCGGTGCGGCCCGGGGTGAGGACACCGCCCTCGCTGCGCAACATCTACAAGGAGATGCACCAGGAGCTGGGCCTGCCGGTGCCGGACAACGGCTATCTGATGCCCTGGGCCGAGCAGGGCGTCCTCCTGCTCAACGCGGTACTCACGGTCCGCGCCGGCGAGGCCAACTCACACAAGGGCAAGGGCTGGGAGAGGTTCACCGACGCGGTGATCCGCGCCGTCTCCGACCGCCCCGACCCGGCCGTCTTCGTCCTCTGGGGGAACTACGCGCAGAAGAAGCTCCCCCTGATCGACGAGTCCCGGCACACCGTGGTCAAGGGCGCCCACCCCTCACCGCTCTCCGCCAAGCGGTTCTTCGGCTCGCAGCCCTTCACCCAGATCGACAAGGCGATCGCCGGACAGGGCCACTCCGCGATCGACTGGCGCATCCCCGACCTGGGCTGAGCCTCCCCGGCGCCGCCCGTGCCCGGCCCCGGGTCCTCCGCCCGCCGCGACGATCCGCCGCCCAGGCCTTAGCGTCGGGAAGGCGCGGCCTGCCCAGGCGGCGAGGTGCGGAGGTAGCGGTGGCCCAGTGGCAGGAGCAGACGGCGGACGCACTACCGGCCCGGATCGGGCAGGTGGTGATGCTCCATCACGCCGGAGACCGCGAGGAGGCGCGCAGCCGCCTGCTCGCGCTCTGGGCGGACCTGGGCACCGGCGGCGATCCGCTGCACCGCTGCACCCTGGCCCACTTCCTGGCCGACACCCAGGACGATCCCGCCGCCGAACTCGCCTGGGACCTACGGGCCCTGGCCGCCGCCGAGGAAGCCACCGGCCCCCACCCGTCCCCACCCCCGGCCGCGGTACGGGCCTTCCTGCCGTCCCTGCATCTCGACCTCGCCGCGGACTACGCCGGGCTGGGCCGCGCCGAGGCCGCCCGCAGCCATCTCCGCCAGGCCCGGACCACCGCCACCGCCCTCGGCGAGGACGGCTACGGCACCACGGTCCGCGCCGCCCTCACCCGCCTGACCCACCGACTGGAGAAGGAACTCCCACCCGAGCCGGAGGAAGGCCCGCCCCGCCCCGGCCCCGGCGGCGGCCCACTGGGCCCACCCCGCCACGGACACTGACCGGCCAGGCACCTGCCGTCGCGGCCGTCAACGCCCGTACGCGTGGCGGCAGATGCGGGCCTCCGCACTGCCGGGACGCCAGCCCCCGAACTGCCGCCCGTAGGCGCAGACATCCGCACCCGACGGCAGCGAGGCCCCCGGCGGAACGGGCACGGGCACCGGTACGGCGGGGGGTGGGGGAGCGGCGGCGGGGGTGCGGACCGGGGGCCGGGGCGGCGGCGCGGGCGGCACCGCGGCCCGGCTCGCGGGGCGGACGCGGGGCGCCTCCCGGTTCACATCGCCGCGGGCACCGGTGGGTTCGCCCCGCGGGGTGGCCGAGGCCGAGGTGGCGGCGGGCCGCACCGTGGAGGCGGCGGGCCGCGGCGCCCGGTCGCCCGCCACGGTGGTACATCCCGAGACGGCGGACACGGCCGCCGCGATCAGAAGGGTCACTGTGGTCGTCGTTCTGTGCACCCGGCAACTCTGCGGCGCCGCCCCCGCGGTACGGAGCCGACCTGCGGGAGATGCCCCGCACGGATGAACCGCGCCGCGACGATGACGCCCGCCGTGACGATGACATCGGCCGCGGCGCCGGACGCCGTCTACTCCCCGGTGGCGCCGTCGAGTTGCTCCCGGATCAGGTCGGCGTGGCCGTTGTGCCGGGCGTACTCCTCGATGAGGTGGGTGTGGATCCAGCGTAGCGAGGGGTGGCCGCCGGTGCTGCTGTCGGTGCCGGCCGCGGGGTCGTCCAGCGCGAGGCGGCTCGCGGTGGCGCGGGAGGCGGCGATCTCGGTGAGCCAGGCCGCCTCCGCCTGGGCCCAGGTGTCGGCGCCGGTCAGATGGAACTCGCCGTCCGGATCCTCCTCGGTGTAGTGCAGCGGCGGAGCCTGCTCACCGGCCGCGACCCGCTGGAACCAGTGCCGTTCCACATCAGCGAGGTGCCGCACCAGACCCATCAGCGACAGCTCGGACGGCGGCAGCGGCGCCGTCCTGAGCTGGGCGTCGGTGAGCCCGGCGCACTTGAGGGCGAGGGTGGCGCGGTGGTAGTCGAGCCAGCCTTCCAGCATGGCGCGCTCACCGGCGTCGAAGGCGGGTTCGCTGCGGTGCTGGGCTGGTCGGGCAGGGTCAGCCGGAGTGGAGGTCATACCGGTCATGCTCTCGTCCGGCCGCGTCCAGGATCAAGCGAGTTCCGTCAGCGCCCGCCCTCGGTGGGCGGGTGTGGCGACTGCCCGCCACGCAGGAGAGCAGCAGCCCCTCGCACCAGGCCGCCAGCGACAGGGCGGGCCGCTCGCACTCGGTCGAGCCGACCGCCTCCACCCCGGCCGGCCCCACCGTCGTACCGCGCACGCCCGACGGCAGCTCCGACTGGCGGCCGCCGACCGGTCCGGCGGCCTGATCCCCGTATGCTGCCCGCGGACCGTCCGGCCGTACGCGGCACACCCCACGACATTCAGGAGCCCCGGTGAAGGTCGGCTGCATCGGACTCGGCGACATCGCGCGCAAGGCCTATCTGCCGGTGCTCACCGCGCTCCCGGGCGTCGAGCTGCATCTGCACACCCGCAGCCCGGCCACCCTCGCCGACATCGCCGCCCGCCACCGCGTCCCGGCCGCGCACTGCCACCCCGGCCTCGACTCGCTTCTCGCCGCCGGACCCGACGCGGCCTTCGTCCACGCCCCCACCGAGGCACACCCCGAGATCACCCGCCGCCTCCTGGAAGCCGGCATCCCCACCTACGTCGACAAGCCGCTGGCCTACCAACTCACCGACTCCCAGGCCCTGGTGGAGCTCGCCGAGGCCCGCGGCACCTCACTCGCCGTCGGCTTCAACCGCCGCCATGCCCCCGGCTACACCCAGTGCGCCGAACACCCCCGCGATCTGATCCTGATGCAGAAGAACCGAGTCGGCCTTCCCGAGGACATCCGCACCCTGGTCCTGGACGACTTCATCCATGTCGTCGACACCCTGCGTTTTCTCGTCCCCGGCACCGTCGACGACGTACGGGTGCGCGCCCGGGTCGTGGACGGCCTGCTGCACCATGTGGTGTTGACCCTCGGTGGGGACGGCTTCACCGCCGTCGGCAGCATGAACCGGCTCAGCGGCTCCGCCGAGGAGGTCCTCGAAGTGTCCGGCCAGGACGCCAAGCGCCAGGTCCTCAACCTCGCCGAGGTCGTCGACCACAAGGGCCAGCCCACCGTCCGCCGCCGTGGCGACTGGGTGCCGGTGGCCCGCCAGCGCGGCGTCGAACAGGCCGCCCTCGCCTTCCTGGACGCGGTACGCGAAGGCCGGGTGCTCAGTGCCCGCGACGCCCTGGCCACCCACGAACTGTGCGAGCGAGTGGTTCGGGAGGCAGCGGCGCAAGGGCGGGCCGGTTGAACGAGCGCACCCCGCGCACCGTGAAGAACAGCGCCAGCACCAGCAGCGACCCGTGCACCGCCCAGTCACCGAACCGCACATATGGCGTGGTGCCCGAGGCCAGCGGCACCGAGTAGACGGCCGCCGCCCGGGAACCGGTACCGAGCACCGGACCCGTCCGCTCCCCGCCGGGGCCGAACACCGCCGACACCCCGGTCAGCGTCGCATGGACCACCGGACGCCCCGTCTCCGCCGCCCGCAGCGCCGCCAGCGAGGCATGTTGCTCGGGCGCCCAACTGTGCTGGAACGACGAGGTGGACGACTGCACCACCAGCACCCCGGCACCGTCCGCGGCCAACTGCCTGCCCATGTCGGGGAAGGCCGACTCGAAGCAGATCAGCGGACCCACCCGCAGCCCGTGCCCGGCGTCCATCAGCACCTGCCGCGTCCCCCGCCCCCGGTCCTCACCCGCCGCCCGCCCCACCGACGTCGCCCACCCCAGCAGCGACCGCGCCGGAACGTACTCGCCGAACGGCACCAGCCGCATCTTGTCGTAGCGGGCGCCGGTCAGGCCCCGCCCGTCGACCAGTACGGCACGTTTGAAGACGGCCCGCCCACCGGGCTCACCGGTCAGCGGGGCCTGCCGGGCGTCCACGTTCACCAGCAGCTCCGCGCCCACCGCCGCCGACAGCCGGGCCAGCCGGGCGGCCAACTCGGGCCGCCGGGACGGATCCGCGCTCACCCCCGACTCGCCCCACACCACCAGATCCACGTCCTGCCGGGCCAGCCGCCGGGTCAACTGCTCCTCCAGCGCCAGCCGTCGGGCCGTACTGTGCGGGCCGGCCACCACACCGGGCTGCACCACCGCGATCCGCGCCTGGCCGGTCGGCTGCGGACGGGGCGCCCACTGCCACACCGCGCCCGCCGCCACCGCTACCAGCACCAGCGCCACCACCGCGGACACCCGCGGCGGACCCGCCGAAATCAGCAATACCGCCGCCACGTTGACCGCCACCACCAGCAGCGACACCAGCCACACCCCGCCCACCGAGGCGAGCCGCAGCGCCGGTGCCACCTGCCACTGACTGGAGCCCAGCAGCCCCCAGGGACCGCCCAACCCCTGCCAGGAACGGGCCAGTTCGATCAGCAGCCACCCCGCGGGCAGCACCACCAGCGCCGCCACCGCACGCCCCGGCGGCGGCACCCCGCCGAGCAACTGCCGTACCAGCACACCCCAGGGCGCCCACAGCACACCGAGCAGCGCCGCCAGCACCACCGTGAACACATTCAGGCTGGGCAGCAGCCAGTGGTGCACCGCGAGCATGTAGCCGAGACCGCCCAACCAGCCCTCGCACGCGGCCCGTCGCGACGTCGGCGCGGTACGCACCAGCAGCAGCCACGGCACCAGCGCCGCATACGCCAGCCACCACAGGGACGGCGCGGGGAACGCGAGACAGGGCAGCGCACCGGCGAGCAGGGCCGCGGCCGCGCGCCCGGCGGTGAGGCCGAACCACCCACGGCCGCCGGTGCGTCGGGCCAAGAACCAGGCCGGCACCGGACGTACCGAGGTCCGCGGTGGTGCGGCCAGCCGTAGCGTTCCTGACGGCGCCCGCCACCGGTCCCGCCTCGGCCCCTGCATACACGCCCCTTTCGCCCGTGGACGCCGGCGCCACCTGTCGCGTGGTTCCACCAGTGTGCGCGCCCTCGGCCCGGGGCGACAGTGGGCCGCGATCCAGCCGGGCGCGATCCGGGCGGCGGCGGCCGCGCCACGGCGGTGCCCGGGGCGGTGGCCCGTAGGGTGCGGTGGATGACTCAGACGATCGTGTTCGACGTGGGCGAGACCCTCACCAAGGACGACCGCTACTGGGCGTCGTGGGCCGACTGGCTGGGCGTTCCCCGGCACACCGTCTCGGCCCTGGTCGGCGTCGTCGTCTCACAGGGCCGGGACGCCACCGACGCGCTGCGGCTCCTCAACCCCGACATGGATGTGGCCTCCGCCTACCGCGCGCGGGAGAGCGCGGGCCGCGGCGAGTACCTGGACGAGAGCGATCTGTATCCGGATGTGCGCCCGGCGCTCGGGGCTTTGCAGAAGGCCGGGAAGCGGATCATCGTCGCGGGCAACCAGACGGCCCGCGCCGGGGAGTTGCTCCGCGAACTGGACCTGCCCGCGGATCTGGTGGCCACCTCGGGCGACTGGGGTGTCGCCAAGCCCGATCCGTCGTTCTTCGACCGGGTGCTGGAGGCCGCCGGCTGTGCCCCGGACGAGGTGCTGTACGTGGGCGACCACCCGGTGAACGACGTCTTCCCGGCGAAGGCGGCCGGGATGCGGGTGGCGCACCTCCGGCGCGGGCCCTGGGGGCAGTTGTGGGCGGACGACCCGGAAGTGGCGGCGGCCGCGGACTGGAGCGTGGACTCGCTGACGAGGGTGGTCGCCCTCGTCGCCGGGGAGGACACCGCGGGCGGGGACGGGGCGGAGAGTGGGGACGGGGTCGGGAGCGGGTGGGGTGTGATCGGCGGGGCCGGCGGGGAGTGACCCGGGCGGCGCCCGCTCGGCCGCCGCGTCAGGCCGCTTCGACGACCTCGCGGCGCATCGCTTCGGCCCACTCGGTCACCAGCACCTCGTACTGGCGGCGCTGGGCCGCCGAGAGGGTGCCGCCGGCACTCAGCCACAGCGCGCGGATCTGGTCGTTCACCTCGGAGGCACTTCGCACGGGACGGGTCTCACACAGCGGGGACATGTGAAGAGCTTAGGGGGTGAGTGTGACGCTCCGCTCCGCTCTGTGGGTGTCCGATCGCTGCATGTAGCCAGGGGAAGCGTCCCTGACCAGCGGAATCGGTGCGGAAAAGGGGCGTGATGGGGCGCAGTGTGACGTTGGCCGCACCCCCGTTTAACGGCCACCGGACCATGGAAACCGGCCATCCATCCCACCGCGCGGCCGAGATTCGTCGCTACGGCCTCGTACCGTGCCGCCACCGCGTCGGACGCGGCACCCCCTGCGCCACCCCGGCGTGATCAACGCTCCCGGGCACCCCCTAGGGTGCGGGCATGACGTCCGACGCCTACCTCTCCGGGCTGTTCTCGCTCGACGGCCGGACCGCCCTCGTCACCGGCGGCAGCTCCGGAATCGGCCGGGCCATCGCCGGAGCCCTGGCCCACGCCGGGGCGCGGGTGGTGATCGTCGCCCGGCGCGAGGCCGAACTCGCCGCGGCCGTCGGCGAGTTGGCCGCCGACGGCTGCCGGGCGGCCTGGGTCAGCGCCGACCTCGCCACCCGTACCGGGGTGCGCGCCGCCGCCGAGGAGGCCGCCGCCGTCTTCGGTGAACCGGACATCCTGGTCAACAGCGCGGGTGTCAACCTCCGCCCGCCGCTGGGCGAACTGGACGACGAGGTGTGGGACACCACCCTGGCGGTCAACCTCACCGCCCCGCATCTCCTCGGGCAGCGCTTCGGCCCCGGTATGGCGGAGCGTGGCTACGGCCGCATCATCCATGTCTCCTCCCAGCAGGCCCACCGCGCGTTTGTGCAGAGCGGGGCCTACGGGGTGTCCAAGGGCGGCCTGGAGTCGCTGGCCCGCTCCCAGGCGGAGGCCTGGTCCCGGTACGGCGTCACCTGCAACACCTTGGTCCCCGGCTTCGTCCTGACGCCGCTGAACGCGCAGCTGGCCGAGGACCCGGAGCGGGTGGCGGCCCTCGCCGAGCGCACCATGACCGGCCGCAACGGGCTGGCCGAGGACTTCGCCGGCGCCGCCGTACTCCTCGCCGGACCGGCCTCCGGATACATCACGGGGCAGTCGCTCTTCGTCGACGGCGGTTTCTCCGTGCACTGAGCGGCGCCTCCCGCTCGCGCACCCCCAGAGCAGCCGCGGCCCGTCGCCTCCGGACGGGCCGCGGCCCTGTCAACGGCCGTACAGCCGGTGCCTCTTGCGCCAGGCGACGGCCGCGCCGGCGAGCCCGGTCACCGTGATGAAGCCCATGGCCAGCAGGAACGCGGGCGAGGTGGGGGTGGCGGCGCGGGCGCCCGCGATGACGTACGCCGCGGTGTTGGGGACCGAGCCGAGACCGGTGGCGAGCAGGAACGGCAGCCACCGCATCCGGGACACCGCCGCGCAGTAGTTGGCCGCGGCGAACGGCACCCCGGGGAAGAGCCGCATCGCCAGCATCGAGCGGAAGCCGTGCCGGCTCAACTGCCCGTCGACCGCCTTCAGCCAGCGGCCCCGCAGCAGCGGCCGCAGCGCGTCCTGCCCCAGTGTCCGCCCGAGCCCGAAGGAGACCCCGGCCCCGAGCACCGTCCCCGCCAGCGCCGCGCCCAGCCCCCACTGCGAACCGAACAGCGCCCCCGCCGCCAGATTGAGCAGCGGCCGCGGGACGAACGCCACCGTGCACACCCCGTACGCCACCGCGAAGCACACCGCGGCGGCCGGGCCGGTGAGGTGCGGCGGCCAGCCCTCGGCGAGGAACCGCTGCGGCTGGAAGCAGAGCACGGCGACCGCTGCCGCCGCCAGCAGGGCCACCAGCAGCGACAGCCGGGACCAGGGCGACAGCAGCAGCCGCACACTGCGTGCGGCGAGACCGGTCCGCCCCGCGGGGGAGAGGCCGGTCTCGGGAGCGGCGGAGTCCAACATCCCGGTGAGACTAACCGACCGGTGTCTTCGATCGCCCCTGGAGCTGTCCCACCCGGGTCACAGCCCCCGCTCCGCGCCCACCGAACGCCCCCGCCCGGTAATTCGCTCGACACGGCTGCCCGCACCCCGACATCATCGGCGACATGTTCCGGTACGCCTTCCTCCTCGCCGCATCCGCCGCCGCGGATGCCCCGAAGGCTGCCGTCCTCCACCTCGCAGCAGCCGACGGCGCTCGAAGCTGACCCTTCCCGGATCGTCCGGCGGACCCCGCAGGGGGAGGGTCGGCACCGACGAGGGGTCCGGGGCCGCCGCACCGCGGAGGCCCGAAGTCCTGGCATCCAGCGAGGAAACCACCATGCCCAAGACGGCATACGCACGCACCAAGCCGCATCTCAACATCGGCACCATGGGCCACGTCGACCACGGCAAGACGACCCTCACCGCCGCCATCACCAAGGTCCTCGCCGACCGCGGCAGCGGCTCCTTCGTCCCCTTCGACCGCATCGACCGCGCCCCCGAGGAGGCCGCCCGCGGCATCACCATCAACATCGCGCACGTCGAGTACGAGACGAGCACCCGCCACTACGCGCATGTCGACATGCCCGGCCACGCCGACTACGTGAAGAACATGGTCACCGGCGCCGCCCAGCTCGACGGGGCGATCCTGGTGGTCTCGGCGCTCGACGGGATCATGCCGCAGACCGCGGAGCATGTACTGCTCGCCCGGCAGGTGGGCGTCGACCACATCGTGGTCGCGCTCAACAAGGCCGACGCGGGCGACCCGGAGCTGACCGACCTGGTGGAGCTGGAGGTCCGCGAACTGCTCTCGGCGCACGGCTACGGCGGCGACTCGGCACCCGTGGTCCGCGTCTCCGGGCTGCGCGCCCTGGCCGGCGACCCGCGGTGGACGGCGGCGGTGGAAGCGCTGCTGGACGCCGTCGACACCTATGTCCCGGTGCCCGAGCGGTACGTGGACGCGCCGTTCCTGCTGCCGGTGGAGAACGTCCTCACCATCTCCGGCCGCGGCACCGTGGTCACCGGCGCCGTGGAGCGGGGCACGGTACGCACCGGCGACCGGGTCGAGGTGCTCGGCGCGGGCCTGGAGACGGTGGTGACCGGTCTGGAGACCTTCGGCCGGCCCATGTCCGAGGCGCAGGCCGGGGACAACGTGGCGCTGCTGCTGCGGGGTGTGCCCCGGGACGCGGTGCGCCGCGGGCAGGTGGTGGCGGCCCCCGGCAGCGTCACCCCGAGTACGCGGTTCACGGCCCGGGTGCATCTGCTGTCCGCCGCCGAGGGCGGGCGCCGTACACCGGTGGCGACGGGCTACCGGCCGCAGTTCTATCTGCGCACGGCGGACGTGGTCGGCGATGTGGACCTGGGCGAGGCGGGTGCGGCCCGCCCCGGTGAAACGGTCACCATGGCCGTCGAGTTGGGGCGCCCGGTCCCGCTGGAGCCGGGCCTCGGCTTCGCCATCCGCGAGGGCGGGCGCACGGTGGGCGCCGGGACCGTGACCACCGTCGGCTAGGCCGTGTCGTTTGGATCTCCGCGGCGTCGCGTGCCCTGGCACGCACTCTCGCCGCACCGGCCAAACGCCCAAGTACGTCCAGTACGAGGG
>NZ_JBHVRR010000050.1:0-39917 GCF_042885635.1 Streptomyces sp. NPDC058045
GGCCCGGCTCCCTCCCGCGTCGAGGGGGAGGGAGCCGGGCCGCTGCGCGTGTACCGGTCGCGGGGGCCTACTCCTCGACGGTGAGGCCTTTGCGGAGTCGGCCCAGGGTGCGGGAGAGCAGCCGGGAGACATGCATCTGGGAGATGCCCAGCTCCTCGCCGATCTCCGACTGGGTCATGTTCGCCACGAAGCGCAGCGAGAGGATCTGCCGGTCGCGGGGCGGCAGTTCGGCGATGAGCGGCTTCAGCGACTCGACGTACTCGATGCCCTCGATGCCGTGGTCCTCGTAGCCGATGCGGTCCGCGAGGGTGCCCTCGGAGTCGTCCTCCTCGGGCTGGGCGTCCAGCGAGCTGGCCGTGTAGGCGTTGCTGGCCGACATGCCCTCGACCACCTCGTCGCGGGAGAGGCCGAGGCGGTCGGCCAACTCGCCCACGGTGGGCGCGCGGTCGAGCTGCTGGGCGAGTTCGTCGCCCGCCTTGGCCAGGTCGAGCCGGAGCTCCTGGAGGCGGCGCGGCACCCGCACCGACCACGAGGTGTCGCGGAAGAAGCGCTTGATCTCGCCGACGATGGTCGGCATGGCGAAGGTGGGGAACTCCACCCCGCGGCTCAGCTCGAACCGGTCGATCGCCTTGATCAGGCCGATGGTGCCGACCTGGACGATGTCCTCCATCGGCTCGCTCCGCGAACGGAACCGGGACGCGGCGAACTTCACCAGCGCCAGGTTCAGTTCGACCAGTGTGTTCCGCACGTAGGCGTGCTCGTGGGTGCCTTCGTCGAGGTGTTCGAGGCGGGCGAAGAGGGTCTTGGACAGGGCTCGTGCGTCGACCGGGCCCACCTCGTCGTACGGGGGGATCTCCGGAAGTTCGGTGAGGTCCTCCGGGACTCCGGCGGCTCCAGCGGTGAGGTCCGCGAGCTCGGCCTGGGGGTGCTCCGAGGGGGGTGTCGACGTCGCCTGGTCAGTATGCGATCCGTCGAGCCGGGGTGACATGATGTCCTCCATCGTTCTCGGCATAAGGCTGCCGAAGCCAGTACGTGCACTGCGGTGTGCGGCGCCTCCAAAGCCGGCCGTGTCGATTTCTGTCCTTACTAGGCCTACCCGGTTTCGTGACCCGGTCGCAAGTTCGCTATGTGGCGAAATGTCCGATTCTCAGGGGTTGTTGGGTACCGGAGGACGAGGTCGGGGCGTAGTGTTCGAGGGCGTCATCCAACAGCCACGACGGTCGGAAGTGAGATACGGCATGGACCGCGGGACGGTCGGCAGTGCACACCGGGGCCGGCTTCAGGTCGAGGTGCGGAGAGAGGGGGCGACGGCAGTGGTCAGCGTGGTGGGCGAATTGGACCACCACACCGCTGATCTGCTCCGCGAGCCCCTGGAGGAGTGCCTTGACGCGGGCTTTTCGCGGCTCGTGGTCGACTGCTCACGCCTGGAGTTCTGCGACTCCACCGGCCTCAACGTGCTGCTGGGCGCGCGTCTGAAGGCGGAGGCGGCCGGCGGCGGCGTCCATCTGGTGGCGATGCGGCCGGTGGTGGCGAGGGTGTTCGAGATCACCGGGGCGGAAGCCGTCTTCACTGTGCACCAGACGCTCGAAGAGGCGCTCCCGGGCTGAGCCCGCAGAAGTTACGGGCCGGTTGTGCCGGTGTGATCGTCGCGTTACCTACGTCACAGATTCCCGCTTCAATCCGTGGGTGTTCTCACGGTTCGGCCGGGCAGAAGACACACCGTGGATCGACGGCCGTACACCGGGTGAGATGGCTCCCGCAGTCCCGACCGAAGTCCTGAGTCCTGAATCGTTGAACTGGTGAATCGGTGAGGTGAAGCGCTGATGAGCACCACCCGGCCGTGCTCGCCGGGCGAGAGCGGCCCGGAGCCGGCCGCAGCCGCCCCCGGGACGACGGCGGCCGCCTCCGGTGCCGCCCGGGCCGCCGGGGCGCCGCCGGGTCCGTCCGGCACCGGCCGCCAGGCCCGCCGGCTGGACTTCGCCGAGGCCGCCGGAGTCGTACCGCTCGCCCGCGACTTCACCCGCCAGGCGCTCTACGCCTGGGGCTGGATGCCCTCCGTCACCGCCGACCAGCGGGCCGCCGCGGAGGATGTGCTGCTGGTGGTCTCCGAGTTGGTCACCAACGCCTGCCTGCACGCCGAGGGCCCGGACGAGCTGTGGATCGGCTGCGACAACAAGGTCCTGCGGATCGAGGTCACCGACCGCGGCGCCGGCCAGCCCGCACCCCGCACCCCGCACCGCGCGGGCCGCCCCGGCGGTCACGGCATGTTCATCGTGCAGCGCCTCTGCCTCGACTGGGGCGTGGTCCGCACCCCCGGCGTCCCCGGCAAGACGGTCTGGGCGGAGTTGGGCGCCCCGGCGTAGCACCCCCGCACACATGACGAGAGGGCCGCCGCACCCCGCGGGATGCGGCGGCCCTCTCGTCGTCACCGTGCCTGGCGGAGCGTCAGTGCACGTTGCCCATCAGGGACTTGACCTTGTCGCGGTAGGCGTAGACCCCGGCGCCGGCCAGCACCGCGAGGGCGGCCTCCGCGGCCACGATCCACGTCCGGTTGAGGTCGACACCGGCCAGCGAGATCAGGCTGGTGACGCAGTCGCCCGCGGTGACGGCGAGGAACCAGACACCCATCATCTGCGAGGCGTACTTGGCCGGCGCCATCTTCGTGGTGACGGAGAGCCCGACGGGGGAGAGGCACAACTCGCCCACCGTCTGCAGCAGATAGATGCCGACCAGCCACATCGGGCTGACCTTGCCGCCGCCGGAGGCCGCCAGCGGCAGGATGAAGAGGAAGAACGACAGGCCCACCAGCGCCAGACCGGCGGAGAACTTCACCACCGTGCTCGGGTCCTTGGCCTTGCGGGCCAGCGCCAGCCACACCCACGCCAGGACCGGCGCCAGCGCCATGATCAGCACCGGGTTGACCGACTGGAACCAGGACGCCGGGAACGCCCAGCCGAAGACCGAGGTGTCGGTCTTCCCGTCGGCGAAGATCGCCAGCGTGGAGCCGCCCTGGTCGTAGATCATCCAGAAGACGGCCGCGGCCACGAAGAACCAGATGTAGCCGGACATCTTCGACTGCTCGGAGTCCGACAGCTCCCTGTCCCGCTTGATGCGGACCAGTACGGCGATCGGGATCAGCAGACCGGCCAGGGTGATCGGGACCAGCGCCCAGTTCAGCGTGTAGACCCCGGCGCCGACGACGACCCCGTAGAACACGACCACGCCGCCCAGCCACAGCAGGCTCTTGCGCAGCGCGGAGCCGCGCTCCTCGGGGGTGAGCGGCTTGGGCACCTGGCTGGAGCGGCTGTCCAGGTGGCGGGTGCCGAGCAGGAACTGCGCCAGGCCCAGGCCCATACCGACCGCGGCGAGCGCGAAGCCCAGGTGCCAGTTGACCTGCTGGCCGACGGTGCCGATGACCAGCGGCGCGGCGAAGGCGCCGAGGTTGATCCCCATGTAGAAGACGGTGAAGCCGCCGTCCCGCCGAGGGTCGTCCGGGCCGTCGTAGAGGTGGCCGACCATCGTGGAGATGTTGGCCTTCAGCAGACCGGAGCCGAGGGCGACCAGGCCCAGACCGGCGAAGAACGTGGCCTGACCGGGCAGCGCCAGCGTCAGATGGCCGAGCATGATGATCGACGCGGAGATGGTGACGGTCTTGCGCGGGCCCCAGACCCGGTCGCCGAACCAGCCGCCGGGCATCGCCAGCAGATAGACCATGGCCAGGTAGATCGAGTAGATCGCGGTGGCCGTGGCCGCGGTCATGCCCAGGCCGCCGCCCTGCGAACCGGTGGCCGCGGCCGTGCCGCCGGAGATCAGATACAGCGGGAGCAGCGCCCGCATCCCGTAGAAGCTGAAGCGCTCCCACATCTCGGTCATGAAGAGGGTGGCCAGGCCGCGGGGGTGGCCGAAGAAGGTCTTCCCGGCACCAGGGTTGCTGGTCGAGGCCTTCGTCAGGCTGGACGCCATGGGTCGTTCCTTGTGAGTTCGGGACGCGACCGCTCGCGAGCGGTTCGCGCCCGGTGGGGGGCGGCCGGCACCGGCACCGCGCCGTCCGCCTCAACGCCCGAGGGGGAGCCCGCTCCGGTCGGGAGGCGAGGGACGGTCGGCACCGGGATCCACGCCCCGTACGCGGGTGTGCGCGCGGGGCCCGGCCAGAGGTCATTCCTTTGGAAGGCCGGCCGCAGCCGGCCCGCACAGGGAAGCGGACCTCGGCGCGGTGCAGCGGCTTGAGGTCCGCAAGATGTGTGCTACAGGCGTTTAGTCACCATACGACACCACTATGTCCCTTATGGAAGTGCTTGAGATACGGATCACAGGACCCCGGAGGAACCGCGTCCGGATCCGGAGGAGCAGGTCATGGTCTCATCCCGCAGCCGCCGCCCCGCCCGCCCCCGCCCCGCCGCGGCGGATCCGCCCCCGCACGGCCCTGCCCCCCGCCCGCACCTCGCGGACTACCATCACCCCCATGACCCGTGTACTGCTCGCCGAGGACGATGCGTCCATCTCGGAGCCACTGGCCCGTGCCCTCCGACGGGAGGGGTACGAGGTGGAAGTACGTGAGGACGGACCGACCGCGCTCGACGCCGGGATGCAGGGCGGAGTCGACCTGGTCGTCCTGGATCTCGGGCTGCCCGGCATGGACGGGCTCGAAGTGGCCCGCCGGCTGCGGGCCGAGGGCCACACGGTGCCCATCCTCATCCTGACCGCACGGGCCGACGAGGTGGACACCGTGGTGGGCCTGGACGCGGGCGCCGACGACTACGTCACCAAGCCGTTCCGGCTCGCCGAACTCCTCGCCCGGGTACGGGCCCTGCTGCGGCGCGGCTCCGCCGAACCCCAGCAGGCCCCCGCCACCCACGGCGTGCGGATCGACGTGGAGTCGCACCGCGCCTGGATGGGCGAGGAGGAACTCCAGCTCACCGCCAAGGAGTTCGACCTGCTGCGGGTCCTGGTGCGGGACGCGGGCCGGGTCGTCACCCGGGACCAGTTGATGCGCGAGGTCTGGGACACCACCTGGTGGTCCTCGACCAAGACCCTCGACATGCACATCTCCTGGCTCCGCAAGAAGCTCGGCGACGACGCGGCCAACCCGCGCTACATCGCCACCGTCCGCGGTGTGGGCTTCCGCTTCGAGAAGAGCTGACCGGGACCCTCACGTGCGGCGCCGTCTGATCAACTCCACGCTCGCCGTGGTCCTCGTCGTGATCGCCGTCTTCGGCGTCTCCCTGGTCATCGTCGAGTCCCGCACCATCACCAGCGGCGCCCAGAACCGCGTGGACGCCGAGGCGGTACGGCTGGTCAGCATCGTGGACAGCCGTCTCATCAGCGACGAGCGGATCACCGAGGCCCTGCTGCGGCAGCAGGTCACCGAGCGCTACGCGCGGGTGGACATCCCCGGCCGGGCCCCCATCGAGATCGGCGACCGGCCCACCGGCGAGGCCATCCACGCCTCCGCCCGCGGCGAGCGCGGCGAGCTGGTCACCATCGAGGAGCCGCGGTCCTCCGTCACCCGCGAGGTGGGCCGCACCCTGCTGATCATCGGCGCGGTCGCCCTGCTCGCGATCATCGCCGCCGTCCTCCTCGCCGTCCGCCAGGCCAACCGCCTCACCTCCCCCCTCACCGACCTCGCCGAGACCGCGGAACGCCTCGGCTCCGGCGACCCCCGCCCCCGGCACAAGCGGTACGGGGTGCCCGAGCTGGACCGGGTCGCGGACGTCCTGGACGGGTCGGCGGAGCGGATCGGGCGGATGCTGACCGCGGAACGCCGGCTCGCCGCGGACGCCTCGCACCAGTTGCGCACCCCCCTCACCGCGCTCTCCATGCGGCTGGAGGAGATCACCGTCACCGAGGACCTGGACACCGTGCGGGAGGAGGCGACGATCGCGCTGACGCAGGTGGAGCGCCTCACCGACGTGGTGGAGCGGCTCCTCACCAACTCCCGCGACCCGCGCACCGGCAGCGCCGTCACCTTCGACCTGGACGAGGTCATCAAGCAGCAGATCGAGGAGTGGCGCCCGGCCTACCGCAGCGCGGGACGCGCCATCGTCAGCTCCGGCAAGCGCCACCTCCAGGCCGTCGGCACCCCCGGCGCCGTGGCCCAGGTACTGGCCGCGCTGATCGAGAACAGCCTGATGCACGGCGGCGGCACCGTCGCCCTGCGCACCCGCGTCACCGGCAACCAGACCGTCATCGAGGTCACCGACGAGGGGCCCGGCGTCCCCGCCGACCTGGGGGCGCGGATCTTCGAACGGACGATCAGCGGCCGCAACTCCACCGGTATCGGCCTGGCCGTCGCCCGCGACCTCGCCGAGGCGGACGGCGGCCGGCTGGAGATGCTCCAGGCCCGCCCGCCCGTCTTCGGCCTCTTCCTGTCCCGGACCTCGGTCCGGCGCCGCCCCGGCGGCGAGGAGCCCACGGTCCGCTGACCGCAGCGGCAGGCTCAGTCCCGGCGGTCGGAGCGGTGCTCGGCCAGCAGCCGCTCCGCGTCACCCACCGTGCCCCCGCCCGGCAGCGCCCGGAAGACCCAGGTGCGGTACGACCAGAAGCGGAACAGGGTGGCGATACCGATGCCGAAGAACTTGAAGAAGTTGCTCTGCAGCGGACTGTCCCAGCCGAAGCCGTACGTCGCGGTGTAGAGCACCCCGTTCTCGATGACCAGGCCCGCCAGGCTGAACAGCAGGAACAGGCTGAGTTCCTTGGTGCGGCCGCTCTTGTCCCGGTCGCGGTAGGTGAAGTACCGGAAGCCCACGTAGTTGAAGGCGATGGCGATCACGGTGGAGATGATGCTGGCCCGCACCACCTGGAGTTCGGTGCCGCCGCGCAGCAGATTGAACATCAGGAGGTTCACCAGCACGCCGAGGCCGCCGACCGCGCCGAACTTGAGCACCTCGCTGACCCACTCGCCCACCCGCTGCCGCAGCGGCGCCCGGTCCGAGGTTCGCCTTACGGCCGTAGCGCCCTTGCTCATGGAGTCGTCCAGCCCCGTCGACGGATGGCCGACGCGTACACGGGACGCCGGCCGCCCCATGCTATCCAGCCGGAGAGCTCTCGGCCCGGTGACCGATACCCTGGGCATGTGACGTTCCCCGTAGTCGGCATGGTCGGCGGCGGTCAGCTCGCTCGTATGACGCACGAGGCTGGCATCCCGCTCGGCATCAGATTCAAGCTTCTCAGCGATACGCCCCAGGATTCGGCCGCCCAGGTGGTGAGCGAGGTCGTCGTCGGTGACTACCGCGACCTCGGCACCCTGCGCGACTTCGCCCGGGGCTGCGACGTGATCACCTTCGACCACGAGCATGTGCCCACCGCGCATCTGCGGGCCCTGGAGGCGGACGGCATCCCCGTACGGCCAGGACCGTCCGCGCTGGTGCACGCCCAGGACAAGGGCGTGATGCGGGCCAGGCTCACCGCCATCGGCGCCCCCTGCCCCCGCCACCGCATCGTCGCGGACCCGGCGGAGGTGGCCGCTTTTGCGGCGGAGGGGAGGGGCGGGCGCGAAGCGGCCTCGGACAAGGGTGGTGGCGGGCGACGGGAGGGCGAGGGGTTTCCCGTCGTCCTCAAGACCGTACGCGGCGGGTACGACGGCAAGGGGGTGTGGGTGGTGCACTCCGAGGCGGAGGCCGCCGAGCCGTTCCGTGCCGGGGTGCCGGTCCTCGCCGAGGAGAAGGTGCCCTTCGTCCGCGAACTGGCCGCCAACGTGGTGCGCTCCCCGCACGGCCAGGCCGTGGCCTACCCGGTGGTCGAGTCCCGCCAGGTGAACGGCGTCTGCGACACGGTGATCGCGCCCGCCCCCGGCCTGGACGAGGAACTCGCCCTGCACGCCGAGGAGTTGGCGCTCACCATCGCCGCGGAACTCGATGTGGTGGGCCATCTCGCGGTGGAGCTCTTCGAGACCCCCGACGGCCGCGTCCTCGTCAACGAACTGGCGATGCGCCCGCACAACTCGGGCCACTGGACCCAGGACGGCGCTGTCACCTCCCAGTTCGCCAACCACGTCCGCGCCGTCCTCGACCTCCCGCTGGGCGACCCCCGCCCACGCGCCCCCTGGACCGTGATGTGCAACGTCCTGGGCGGCGACTTCCCCGACATGTACGCGGCCTATCTGCACTGCATGGCCCGCGACCCCCAGCTCAAGATCCATATGTACGGCAAGGACGTGAAGCCCGGCCGCAAGGTGGGCCACGTCAACACCTACGGCGACGATCTGGACGAGGTGCTGGAGCGCGCCCGCCACGCTGCCGGCTACCTCAGAGGGACGATCACCGAATGAGCAGCACCACACCCGCGGTCGGCATCGTCATGGGCTCGGACTCCGACTGGCCCGTCATGGAGGCCGCCGCCCAGGCCCTAGACGAGTTCGAGATCGGCTACGAGGTCGACGTCGTCTCCGCCCACCGGATGCCCCGCGAGATGATCGCCTACGGCGAGCAGGCCGCCGACCGCGGTCTCAGGGCGATCATCGCCGGCGCGGGCGGCGCCGCCCATCTGCCCGGCATGTTGGCCTCCGTCACCCCGCTGCCGGTGATCGGTGTGCCGGTGCCGCTGAAGTACCTCGACGGCATGGACTCCCTGCTGTCCATCGTGCAGATGCCCGCGGGGGTGCCGGTCGCCACCGTCTCCGTCGGCGGCGCCCGCAACGCCGGCCTGCTCGCCGCCCGCATCCTCGCCGCCCACGACGAGGAACTCCTCGCCCGGATGCGGGAGTTCCAGCAGGAGCTGAACGACCAGGCCACCGAGAAGGGCCGCCGGCTGCGGTCCAAGGTCGACGGCAGCGGCGGCTTCGGCTTCGGAAAGTGAGCCGGGAGGTGAGCGCGGACCCAGCGGGGAAGTGATCCGGGAAGTGAGCCAGAAAAGCGAGCCGGAGGGAACCACGATGACCGCCACCCAGGAGCAACTGGCCGAAGCCCGCGCCCTGTTGCGCGAGTTCCCCGTCGTCGACGGCCACAACGACCTGCCCTGGGCCCTGCGCGAACAGGTCCGCTACGACCTGGACCGCCGCGACCTCGCCGCCGACCAGAGCAAGTACCTCCACACCGACCTGGCCCGCCTGGACGCCGGCGGGGTCGGCGCGCAGTTCTGGTCGGTGTTCGTCCGCAGCGATCTGCACGGGGACGCCGCGGTCAGCGCCACCCTCGAACAGATCGACTGTGTAAGCCAGTTGCTCGCCCGCTACCCCCAGCGGCTGCGGCGCGCCACCACCGCCGCCGAGATGGAGGCGGCCCGCGCCGAGGGCCGGATCGCCTCCCTGATGGGCGCTGAGGGCGGCCACTCCATCAACGAGTCGCTCGCCACCCTGCGCGCCCTGCACACCCTCGGCGTGCGGTACATGACCCTCACCCACAACGACAACATCGCCTGGGCCGACTCCGCGACCGACGAGCCCGGTGTCGGCGGCCTGTCCGCGTTCGGCCGCGAGGTCGTCCGGGAGATGAACCGCTGCGGGATGCTGGTGGACCTCTCCCATGTGGCGGCCACCACCATGCGGGACGCCCTGGACACCAGCGAGGCGCCCGTCGTCTTCTCCCACTCCTCCGCCCGCGCCCTCTGCGACCACCCGCGCAACATCCCCGACGACGTCCTCGAACGCCTCCCGGCCAACGGCGGGTTGGCGATGGCGACCTTCGTACCGAAGTTCGTCCTCCAGGCCGCGGTGGACTGGACGGCCGCCGCCGACGAGAACATGCGGGCCCACGGCCTCCACCCCCTGGACACCACCCCGGAGGCGATGGCCGTCCACCGCGCCTTCGCCGAGGCCCACCCCCGCCCCGTCGCCACCACCGCCACCGTCGCCGACCACCTGGACCACATGCGGGAGGCCGCCGGCATCGACCACATCGGCCTCGGCGGCGACTACGACGGAACAGCCTTCACCCCCACCGGACTTGACGACGTCTCCGGCTACCCCCACCTCATCGCGGAACTCCTCACCCGCGGCTGGTCCCACCCCGACCTCACCAAACTCACGTGGCAGAACGCGGTCCGAGTCCTGGACGCAGCGGAGTCCGTAGCCCGCGAGGCACAGGGGCAACGGGGGCCGTCGAACGCGACCTTGGCCGAACTGGACGGCTGAGCGGGCGGGTTGAGCATCTGATCCGACCTGGCTGGCCTCAACTCGACGGCAGGACCGGGACGGTGAGCCCCTGAAGCCGGTCACGAGTGTGACGGGCCACGGGTGCCGTGGAGCCGTGGATATCCGTGACGACGGTGAGGAGTTCCCGCCCGAGCTGCTGGAGCCCGGGAACAGCCCCGGGCATCGCGCGCCAGAGGCTGTAAGCGCGGCGCGTGGCCTGTTCGACGTCGGGGTGGTCGGGGCCCTGAATCGTGGCGCGGAGCCGTGCACAGTGCAGGTACCAGCCGAGTCCGGTGGTGTGGTCGCCGGTCAGGGCGGCGAGGTAGCCGCGGACTTCGCGGACCTGGACGGTGTGCAGATGCGCCTCGCCGAACTCCTGGACGGTGTCCGCGTCGAGCCGGGCGGCCAACTCGACTGCCTCCGCGGTCCGTTGGCCGTCCATGGCGGTCGCGATGCCGGCCAGCCTGCTTCGGATGGCCTCAGCGGTGAGGTGGGACTCGCCGGTGGTGCGGCGGTCCCAGAAGTCGGGGGTGACGTGGCCCCAGGGGCGGTGGAGCACCTGGTCGGTCGGGTGGACGACGGTCATGGTGGCGGCTTCCTGTGTTGGCGTCGCGGTGGGGTGCTCACCAGTCCACGACGCGGCGGACTGCGGTGATGCGGGTGAGGGCACTCGTGGAGTTGAGCCAGCTCCGGTAGGTGACGACGCGGGTCTTGACGCCGGTACGGGGCGCTTCGACGAGCAGGCCTTCGCCGATGTACATGCCGACGTGTCCGGGGCGGGCGTCGCTGCCGGGGGCGCGTTGGTGGAATCGGACTGCGCGGCTTGCGCGTATGCAGCGGTTGGATGTGCTTGTTGATTCGCCGTTGGGGTTCGAGGAGTGGGCCGCTGCTCGGTTCCGTGACTTTGGAAAGAGTGATTACCGTCTGGTCACCGGGTTTCTCGCCGTTCATGAGGCGACGAGTCTGCAAGGGATGGTGTACCGGCTGTACGAGGAGCGCAGTCCGGATCGTCAGGGGTTCGGGCGGTTCCCTCCCGTCCATGTTCATGACGCCCTGTACAGAGGTGTTCTCGATGCCGCCGACCGGTTTGACGAGAGTGGTCACGAGGTCTACGTCCTGCGGCGCGGTCCGGAGATCCTGCACCACAACGAGCGGCGGGCGGACGGGACTTGGGAACGGGCCGTCGACACCCGGCAGGTCGTCATGGGGGAACGGAGCCGGATCTGGAGTGGGGAGGAGAGCAGTGGGTTTCTGCAACGGCAGAGCGAATTACGCGAGTTCATGTCGCCGGAGTGGCATGACGTTCTGGATGACGCCGATGTGCGTGCCGCCGGTGTCATGAATCCGCTGGTCCTGCTGGACGACACCGGCCTCGCGGACCACCAGCGGCGGACGGCCCGTTCTCTGGAGGTCGCCCGGCAGTCCGTTGGCCGGGCGGACGAGTACGGTTCGGAAGCCGCCCGCGGCGATTCCGGTGGGGAGAGCGCGCGGCGGATCGAGCGGTTGCGTGAACTCGGGGCCACGCCAGAGGAGTTGGCCCGGGTGGTCGAGTCGCAGCGGGAGGACCGGAGGCACGCCGGGGCGGCGGCGTCCGTCCTGCGTGAGCGGGTAGGCGCCCTGGAGCGGGCGGAGGCGGCCGCCGGTGCCGAGGTGGCCCGTCGGGCGGGGCTGGATCCAAAGCGTCAGGACTTGGAGCAGCAGGGCCGGCAGCTGCATCTCGCGCTCAGCCCGGCCCGGCCGGCCGTGGTGCAGGCGCTCGGCCGTGCGGTTCGGGCACCCGGCAGGTCGGCGCAGGTCCCCGGCCAGGTGTCGCAGGCGCCTCGCCGGGCGGCGCAGGTATCGGGTTCGGTGTCCCAGGCTCCGGTCCGGCACCGGGGCCGTTCCCTGTAGCTGAAGCGGAACGCGACGGCTGGGGGACGCAGGGCGGAAGGGCGGGGGGCCGTCAACTACTCCCGCCCCGCCCCGAGTTACGCCGCAAGCACGCCCGGCCCGGCCGGCCGTGGTGCAGGCGCTCGGCCGTGCGGTTCGGGCACCCGGCAGGTCGGCGCAGGTCCCCGGCCAGGTGTCGCAGGCGCCCCGCCGGGCGGCGCAGGTATCGGGTTCGGTGTCCCAGCCCCCGGTCCGGCACCGCGGCCGTTCCCTGTAGCCGAAGCGGAACGCGACGGCTGGGGGACGCAGGGCGGAAGGGCGGGGGGCCGTCAACTACTCCCGCCCCGCCCCGAGTTACGCCGCAGGCCCCCGTTACGCCGTAGGCCGTCCCATCGCCCGGAACGTCCAGCCGGCTGCGCGCCACACCTCGGGGTCGAGGGCGTTGCGGCCGTCGAGGAGGAGGCGGTGGGTGGCGACCTCGGCGAGGGCCGCCGGGTCGAGTTCGCGGAATTCGCGCCACTCGGTGAGGTGCAGCACCACGTCCGCCCCGCGTACCGCGTCCAGTGCGGTGGGGGCGTAGCCGAGGGTGGGGAAGAGGCGGCGGGCGTTGTCCATGCCCTTGGGGTCGTAGACGGTGACCTGGCCGCCCTGGAGGTGGATCTGCCCGGCGACGTTCAGCGCGGGCGAGTCCCGTACGTCGTCCGAGTCGGGTTTGAAGGTGGCGCCGAGGACGGCGACGCGGCAGCCGAGGAAGCTGCCGCCGACGGCCTCGCGGGTCATGTCGACCATCTGTCCGCGGCGCCGCATGTTGATGGAGTCGATCTCGCGCAGGAAGGTCAGGGCCTGGTCGGCGCCCAGTTCCCCGGCGCGCGCCATGAACGCCCGGATGTCCTTGGGCAGGCAGCCGCCGCCGAAGCCGATACCGGCCCGCAGGAACTTGCTGCCGATCCGCTCGTCGTGCCCGATGGCCTCGGCGAGCTTGACCACGTCGCCGTCGGCGGCCTCGCACACCTCGGCCATCGCGTTGATGAAGGAGATCTTGGTGGCGAGGAAGGAGTTGGCGGAGGTCTTCACCAGTTCCGCGGTGGGGAAGTCGGTGACGACGAACGGCGAGCCCTCCGCGATGGGCGTCGCGTACACCTCGCGCAGCAGCCGCTCGGCGCGCTCGCTGTGTACGCCGATCACGATGCGGTCCGGGTGCAGGGTGTCCTTGACGGCGAAGCCCTCGCGCAGGAACTCCGGGTTCCACGCCAGCTCCACCTCATCGCCGGCGGGGGCGAGTTCGCTGATGCGGGCGGCGAGCCGGGCCGCGCTGCCCACCGGCACCGTGGACTTGCCGACGACCAGCGCGGGCCGGTGCAGATGCTTGGCGAGGGACTCCACCGCGGAGTCCACGTACGTCATGTCGCAGCCGTACTCGCCTTGTTTCTGGGGGGTGTTGACGCAGATGAAGTGGATGTCGCCGAAGTCGGCGGCCTCCGCCCAGTCCTGGGTGAAGCGGAGCCGGTCGCTGGAGCCGTCCAGTCCGGCGACGTGGCGGCGCAGCAGTTCCTCAAGTCCCGGTTCGTACATGGGGACTTCGCCGCGGGTGAGCATCGCCACCTTCTCCGGCACCACGTCGAGCCCGATGACCTCGAAGCCGAGTTCGGCCATGGCCGCGGCGTGCGTGGCGCCGAGATAGCCGGTGCCGATCACGGTGATCTTGAGGGCCATACGGTGCTCCATACTCCGTGTCCTGCGGGGGAAAGTGCGGTGCCCGAGCATAGTGGGGGCGCCTCGGGCGGGCGCCGGGGCGACGGTACGCGACGGCCCCCGGCCTGCCGAGGCCGGGGGCCGCCGGATGACGGGCGCCGGTCAGTCGCTGGACACCGTCACCTTGTCGTCGTTCTTCAACTCGTTCACCAGCGTCTTCACCTTGGCCTTGTCCCAGACCAGGTTGCCGCCGTTGGAACCGTTGATCGGGATGTTCATGGACTTGCCGTCACCGCCGGTGATGCCCTTCATCGCCCAGAACATCGAGCCCAGGTTCCACAGGCTCATGTCCTTGTCGACGATCAGCGAGTCCAGGCCCGCGCCCATCGTCGGGTACAGCTTGAACGGGTTGAGCACCGTGCCCGGGGTGGCCACCTGGTGGGCCAGCGCGGACAGGAACTTCTGCTGGTTCTTGGTGCGCTCCAGGTCGCTCGCCGCGAAGGCGTGCCGGGTCCGTACGAAGGCCAGGGCCTGCTGCCCGTCGAGGGTCTGCTTGCCCGGCTTGAAGTCGGCGCCGGACCACTTGTCCTTGAAGCCCTTGTCGAGGTCCATCTCGACGCCGCCCACCGCGTCCACGATCTTGGCGAAGCCGCCGAAGCCGATCTCCGCGTAGTGGTCGATGTGCAGGCCGGTGTTGAACTCGATGGTGCGCACGAGGAGTTCGGGCCCGTCCATGGCGTAGGCCGCGTTCAGCTTCACCCGCCGGCCGGTGCCCTGGTACGTCTTGCCGGACTCGGAGCCCTTGAAGCTGGGGATCTCCACATCCGAGTCGCGGGGCAGGGACACCATGGTGTTCCCGTTGTCGCCGACGTGCAGGATCATCATGGAGTCGGTGCGCTTGCCCTCGGCGGAGCCGGTGTGCAGCCGCTTCTTGTCGTCGGCGGTCATGCCCTCGCGGCTGTCGGAGCCGACGATCAGGTAGTTGGTGCCCTTGCCGGTCTCCGGCCGCTCGATCACCTTCGACAGGTCGACGTCCCGCCGCAGCTTGGAGTCGGCCCAGAAGTACGTGGAGACGCCCACCACGAGCGCCACCACCACCAGCGTGATCAGGGTGATCTTGATGCGTCGCGGCCAGTTCGGCGCGGGCCGCCCGCCGTAGGGGTCGCCCTGACCGCCGTAGACCTGGCTGTCGCTGTAGCCGCCGCCGTCTCCACCCGGCCCTTGCGGCCCGTAGTCGTCGTAGTAGCCGTCGTCATAGGTCGGCTGCTGGGGGACGCCGCCGGGCGGGGCCTGGGGGACGCCGCGCTGCCGTGGTGCCTGGCCGCGCTGGACCTGCGGCATCACGTTTCCGCCCTCGGGTCGCGGGCCTCGTCCGTACTGTCGCCGCCGACCGTTCTCGTCGGTCCAGCTGTCGGGCCAATCATTCATGCCCGCCAGTGTGCAGTCCGGCGGGGTGGCCACGACAGGCCGGGTGGGAAATCACACCGGGCCTGTTGCAGAGCTGACACAAATCCCGCCGGAACCGGCCCCGTCATAAGGTGGACGCCATGACAGACCAGGCCCGTGGGGCAGAACCGGCGATAGAGCCCAAGCCGACCTCGGCGTCCCGCACCACGCTCAGCCACATCATGACCCACAACGACACCAACCTGCTGGGCACCGTGCACGGCGGCGTGATCATGAAACTGGTCGACGACGCGGCGGGCGCGGTCGCCGGCCGGCACTCCGGCGGGCCCGCGGTCACCGCCTCCATGGACGAGATGGTCTTCCTGGAGCCGGTCCGCGTCGGCGACCTGGTCCACGTCAAGGCCCAGGTGAACTGGACCGGCCGCACCTCCATGGAGGTCGGTGTACGGGTCGTCGCGGAACGCTGGAACGAGTCGGACCCGGCGCAGCAGGTCGGCTCCGCCTATCTGGTCTTCGCCGCGGTCGACGCGGACGGCCGGCCCCGCCGGGTACCGCCGGTGCGGCCGGAGACCGAGCGGGACGAGCGCCGCTACCAGGAGGCGCAGATCCGCCGCACCCACCGGCTGTCCCGCCGCCGCGCCATCCGCGAACTGCGCGAGAAGCGGGCCGCGGACGGCATCGAGGACTGAACTCCCGCAGTCTGTACGGGAGTTGCCGCGGGAGTGGTCAGGAGCAGGTGACCTCGTCGCCGTTGACGGCGCGCTGGGTGCCGGGCTGCGGCTCGGCCCTGACCCGGGTGATGTGCCGGAAGTCACTCCCGGCGATCACCTTCATCAGCGGTCCGCGGCCTTTGGCCTCCTTCAGCTCGCTGCCGGGCAGCGCCACCGCCAGCGACTTCGCGGACCGGTCCCAGCGCGGGTCGTACTCGATCACCGTGCGCCGCACCTCGTGCCCCGGGGCGTTGACGGGGACGCCGGTGGTGCGGAAGCCGGTGCCGCGCAGGGCGCTGTCGACGCGCTGGGCCAGGCCCTCGGTGGCGGTGCCGTTGGCGACCTGCACCCGGATCTCGGCGGGCGCCACATCCACCGTCCTCGCCTTGGGGCCGCTGTGGTGCGCCACGGTCAGCGGCTTGTCCTCGCGTACCGCGTCGAACAGCCGCTCCGCCTTCGCTTTGTCCCACTTCACGGTCGAGCCGAGGCCCTTCACCGGGTAGCTGACATCGCTCAGCGGCACTGTGGCGAACTCGGAGGAGGACGGCGAGAAACCGCGCATCGCCCGCCCCAGGTCCAGCATGGCGCCGCTGCCGAAGCCCTTGTCGGCGCGTACCGAGTCGAGGACGGACTGGGCGACCCGGCGGAACTTCACCGGGTTCAGCAGCACCCCGGAGGAGGTGGCCTTGGCGATGAGGGCGGCCATGAAGCGCTGCTGGCGCTGCATCCGGCCGAGGTCCGCCGCCGCGTCCAGATGCCGGGAGCGCACGTACTGAAGGGCCTCGCCGCCGCCCAGGGTGTGGGTGCCGGCGGTCAGATCGAGGCCCGAGTAGGAGTCCTTCAGGGGGCGGCTGGTGCAGATCCTCACCCCGCCGAGGACGTCGACCGTCTTCATGAAACTGGTGAAGTCGACCTCCAGATAGTGGTCGATCTTCACCCGGGTCAGCCGCTCCACGGTCCGCACCGTCGTCCCCGGACCGCCTTCCGCGTAGGCCGCGTTGAGCTTGACGGCGTGGGCGGGGTGCAGGCGGCCGGTGGCCTGGTCGCGGCGGGCGGGCATCCTGGTGTAGGTGTCCCGGGGGAGGCTCACCACACTGGCCCGGCTCCGGTCCGCGGACAGATGCACCATCATGATCGTGTCCGTGCAGTGACAGGGTGCGCCGCCCAGGCGGTACTTCTTCTTGTCGGCGGCGGAGATCTTGTCCCGTCCGTCGGTGCCGACCAGCAGCACATTCGTCCCGTGGCCCGCCTGCGGCCGGTTCTTCATGTCCTTGAACGGGTCGACCCGTCCGATGCCGCCCTCGATCCCGGTGACCAGCGCGTGCCCGATGCCCGCCGAGGCCAGTACCACCACGGACAGCGCGGTCGCCGTCCGCATCCCCCACCGCGGCCGCCGTGGCCGCCCGCCCCGCGCACCCGCCCCGCCCCGCGTCGGAGGCGGCGGCGGAGTGCGGCGCCCCGCTCTCGCTGGGCGCTGGGGCCGCGGCCGGCGGGCAGGGGATCGGGGCGGCGTGGGCAAGGGGGACACCTCCGCGGAGCGGACCGGGGGACCGGAATCGTCAGAACGGTACGTCCATACGAAATGAGGCCCGCGCCCTCGGCCGGACGGCGCGCGTCGGTGTCCCCCATACGCGGTAACGTGACGGCTCCCCCTGCATACCACTGCTGTGCAGCCACCGACCCGGCCGAGAGACGAGATGGAAGCCCACGCCCCGCAGCCCGAGACGTCCGAAGAGTCCCAGCCCGGGATGCGGCCCACCGCCGTGTCCGTGATCATGCCCGTCCTCAACGAGGAGCGGCATCTGCGTACGGCGGTGCGGGCGATCCTCGCGCAGGAGTATCCGGGCGAGATGGAGGTGGTGATCGCGCTCGGCCCGTCCACCGACCGCACCGACGAGATCGCCGCCGAGCTGGTGCGCGAGGACCCCCGGGTGCACACCGTGCCCAATCCGACGGGCCGCACCCCGGCCGCGCTGAACGCCGCGATCAAGGCGTCCCGCCACCCCGTGGTGGTCCGCGTCGACGGCCACGGCGTGCTCTCGCCCGGCTATATAGAGACCGCGGTCCGCCTGCTGGAGGAGACCGGCGCGCAGAACGTCGGCGGGGTGATGCACGCCGAGGGCGAGAACGACTGGGAGCACGCGGTCGCCGCCGCCATGACGTCCAGGATCGGCGTGGGCAACGCCGCCTTCCACACCGGCGGCGCCGCGGCCCCCGCGGAGACGGTCTATCTGGGCGTCTTCCGGCGGGAGGCGCTGGAGCAACAGGGCGGGTACAACGAGGAGTTCATCCGCGCCCAGGACTGGGAGCTGAACTTCCGCATCCGTGAGGCGGGCGGCCTGATCTGGTTCTCGCCCGAGCTGCGGGTGTCCTACCGGCCCCGGCCCAGCGTGCGCGCCCTCGCCAAGCAGTACAAGGACTACGGGCGGTGGCGCCATGTGGTGGCCCGCTACCACGAGGGCTCGATCAATCTGCGCTATCTGGCGCCGCCGGCCGCGGTGTGCGCCATCGCCGCGGGCACCCTCGTCGGGGCGCTGGTCACCCCGTGGGGCCTGGTGGTGCCCGCCGGGTATCTGGCCGCGATCGCCGCCGGTTCGGTGCCGGCCGGGCGGGGTCTCGGACTGAAGGCGCGGGCGCGGATCCCGGTGGCGCTCGCCACCATGCACATGTCCTGGGGCTGGGGCTACCTCACCAGCCCCCGCGCCCTGGCCCGCCGCGTCATCGCCTCCCGCCGCCCGGCCGTCCGCACCTCCTGAACGTGAGCCGGGGTCCCGTCCGCGCGGACGGGACCCCGACTCGTACCGGTCGCGTCTACCAGCGGTACGGCCGGTACACGTCCATACAGGCGCTGCTGTCGGAGCCGTTCAACTCGTCGGTGCCGTCGGGGACATCGCCGGCGGACGGGGCCTCGGCCTTCGGGTAGTCGTCGCCCTCGCGCCAGTCCCCGCCGATGGTGAGGGTCACCGCGGCCACCGAGTCCGAGGCGCGTACCGACTTCTCCGGCAGGTCGATCCGGGCCGCCACCGACAGCGCGTTCGCACGGGCCTGGTCGCCGCCGGCCCGCGGATACGCCAGTACCGTCTCCTTGGTCGGGAACACCGACCGGTCGGCCATGGCCTGGGTGAAGCCCTGGCCCTGGAGCAGCCCGACGATCTGGGTGGCCCGGCCGGGTACGGGGGCCTCACCGTCGCCGCCGGTGCCGTTGCGCACCTGCACCGGGAAGGTGCCGGCGGGCGCGGCGGAGGCGGAGCCGGCGGACGGGGACGGTTTCGGCGAGGCCTTGTCCTTGCCGAAGCCGTCCTTCTGGCCGTTCTGGTCCTTCTTGCCGTTCTTGTCGAGCGGTACGTCGCTGCGGAGCATCGACCACACCTTGTCCGCCTTGATCGGCGCGGGCAGCAGATGGTTCCGGTCCTGCGGGTCCTCCACCGACGGCATGGTCACCGTGGTCATCCGGTTCATCGGCACGCTCTTCAACTGCATCGCCAGGTCGTACAACTTCCGTACGGTGCCGATCTCTTGAGAGACGGTGAGGGACTTGGTGGCGGCCTCGGCCAGGTCGGTCAGCCGGCCGCTGTCGCTGAAGACGCTCTGCCCCTTCAGCGTCCGCACCATCGAGTTCATATACATGTGCTGCGCCTTGGCGCGGCCGAGGTCACTCATGAACGCGTGCCGGGTACGCAGCCACTGGAGCGCCTGCTTGCCCTTGACCTTGGACTTGCCGGCCTTCAGCTTCAGTCCCGAGCCGCCGGGCACCCCGGGCAGCGGCCGGTCCCACACATTGTCCTTGACGCACACCTCGACACCGCCGACGGCGTCCGCCATGCGCACCACACCGGCGAAGTCGACCATCATCCAGTGGTTGATGTAGACCCCGGTGAGCTTCTCCCAGGTGGCCAGGGTGCAGCCGGGGCCGCCGCGGCCGAGGGACTCGTTGATGATGGCGTTGGTCTCGGGGAACTTCTCGTGCGTCTTGGCGTCCTCGCACGCGGGGATGTCCACCCGGGTGTCCCGGGGGATGCTCACCACGGAGGCGTTCTTCCGGTCGGCGGAGATGTGGATCAGCATCTGCACATCGGCCAGCGGCTTGGCCCCGATGCTCGACCTGCTGCCGCCGAGGGCCACATTGGCCGCGGAGTTACGGCTGTCGGAGCCCAGCATCAGGATGTTCAGCGGGGTCTGCCCGGCCGCGTTCGGCGCCGGCTTCTTCGCCCCGGACTTGGAGCTGGACCGCTCGCCCTTGTGCAGATTGCCGTTGAGGTGCCGCAGATAGAGGTAGCCGGCGCCGGCCGCGCCCAGTACCAGGACCGCGAGGACCAGCGCGGTCCAGCGGAGTATCCGGTGCTTGCGGCGGCGCGGGGGCCGGGCGCGGCGGTGTCCGCCGCCGCGTCGTCCGCCCTCCGCGGGGCCGTCCGGGGCGCCGCCCCTCGGCCGGGCCGCCTGCCGTGCCCGGGGGCGCTGCGCCCCCTGCACCTCACTCGGCGTCATACTCCCTGCCCCTCCGCGCGATCGGCCCCGTCCCTCGCGGGGCCGCCGTGTTAGACGCGCGGGGAACCGTGATGGTTACTTCGCGCACTCCGCTTTGTCCGCTGTCGACTTCTCGATGCCCTCGGGCGCCTTGGCGGGGCCGTCGATGGGCGTTCCCGGGCCCTGGAAGTCCTTGCCCAGGGTGAGGATCATCGCGGGCATCCCCTGGTCGTTCTTCTCGCTGCGGCCGGGCTTCAGCTGGGAGCCGGGGATGCCCATGATGTCCGCGAGGCGGCGTGCCTGGTCGGCCTGGTCGGGCGCGTACTCCAGGGTCGTCTTGCGGACGTTGTGCGCCGCGTTGCCCAACTGGGTTGATTTCAGGACGCCTTCGTTGTTCTGGAGGTAGGTGAGGGTCTGCTGGGCGGCACCGGCCTCGGCACCGCCGTTGTAGATGTCGACGCGCACCTCGGACGGGTCGGCCTTGGGGCCCTTGAGCCGTGCCGCGTCGGCCGCCTTCTGCTTCTTCTTCTGCGCCGTCATGGAGGTGTCGCTCCGGAGCATGGCGAAGAGGCGGGGGGCCGCGCTGGGGTTCAGTATCACCGTCTTGTGGACCACGCCGTCGTCCGGGTTGTCCAGGACGGGGGTGGTGGCGAAGGTGACGTTCTTGGGGTCGACCTTCTTCAACTCCAGGGCCAGGTCCTTGAGTTTGCTGATCTTGCCGATGCCGCTGTCCACCACCAGCGCCTTGGTCGCCGCGTCCGCGAGGTCGTACAGCTTCTTGGGGTTGGAGAGGGTGTCGCCGGAGGACATCTTGCGCACCAGGGAGCCGAGGAACTGCTGCTGCACCTTGATGCGGTCCAGGTCGCCCTGGTTGCCGAAGCTGTGCCGGGTGCGGACGAAGGCGAGGGCCTGCTCACCCTTCACGGTGTGCTTGCCGGCGGAGAGTTTGAGGTGCGAGTCGGGGTCGTCGACGTCCTTCGCCACGCAGACCTCGACCCCGCCGACCGCCGAGGTCAGCGTCTTCACCGCGTTGAAGTCGGCCATCATGAAGTGGTCCGGCATGACTCCGGTGATGGCCTTGACCGTGTTCATGGTGCAGCCCGGGTTGCGTTCGCTCTGGCCGAGGCTGGTGTTGAAGCGCGCCTTCTGGGTGCCGGGGACGACCTTGTCCGAGCCGTCGGACTGCTTCACCGTGCAGTCCGGTACGTCCGTGACCAGGTCGCGGGGGATGGACAGGGCGGTGGCGTTGGAGCGGTCGGCGGCGATGTGCAGCAGCACATTGGTGTCGGCGTGGCCCACGCTGCCCTTGTCGCCGTAGCCCCCGTTGCCCTTGCCGGTGCGCTTGTCGGTGCCGATCAGCAGGATGTCGATGGGCTTGCCCGGCTCGAAGGCGTCCTTGCCGCCGGTGCCGACGTCGACCGAGGTCAGGTTGTTGTCGAAGTGCTTGTACAGCGCGTACGCGGTGACGGAGCCCGCGACCAGGACGAAGCCCATGATGCCGCCGGTCCAGATCAGCGCCCGCTTCCGCCCGGACTGCTTCTTGGCGGCGCCCCGGGACCTGCGGCGGCCACCGGGCGGCGGCTCCGCCTCCACCCCGCGGCGCCTGCGCTGACCCGGCACCGTCGTTCCCGGTGCGCCGCGGTCCGGCGCGGGGCGGTCGGGGACGGCGGGGCCGGGTGCGGCCGAGGGGGAGCGTCTGCCGGCTGCCGAGCGGGGACCGGGGATGTTCGACTGCCCTGCGGAAATGTTCAGTCGCAGTTCGTAGTCGCCGGTGTCGGGGTTGAATACCCACTGGTCTGCGGGATCGATGTCGTCCTCCCGCCCACGGCCATGCGCGTCCACGGTTGTTCGAGTCCTCCGTCAGGGCCACGCGGCGCCTTCCCCTCAAGGCGCTCGGTGAGTCGTCGAGCGGTGCACGACCTCTCGGTCCGCGCACCGGATCGCTCACACTATCCGCCTGGTTAAGCGTCGAGCGACGGCGGTGACAAATTCCACGTCCCTACAAGTGGGCAATACGGCGCATTTCCTGGACGGTTCTCCCAGGGCTTTGGTGACGCCTTTACTTCTGCACTCCCTGGGCCGTGTCCGGGGTTTCACAGCCGGCGCACAGAAAGGGCCCGACGGTCCCGTTCCGGGCGGAAATAGGGACGAGGTAAGGGCGGCCGGTGAACTCGGCGCGCGTCAGGCGGCGGTGGCGGTGACCCGCTCGTCCTCGATCCGGCGGGCCAGCCCGTCCTCGGCCAGCCGGTCCGCGTGCCGGCACAGCACCACCGAGGCGCCCGCGGCCAGCGGCGCGAACAGCCCGGCGCTCAACCCGGCCCAGGTGTCGTAGGGAAGCATCGACAGCAGCCGTGCGCCGGGCCCGGTGAGGCCGAGGTCCGGGGCGTCACCCAGGGCGCGTTCGGTGACCTCGGCGCCGGACAGTTCGGCGCCCGCCACGATCAGCGCCGGGTCCTCGGCGTCGACGGGGGCGTACGGCGCGAAGCGGTCGCCCTGGCCCGGCACTTCGACCGCGAAGTCCAGGAATCCGTCCGGCGGCTGGGGGAAGCGGCCGCCGAGCGGGCGCAGCGCCAGCGCCACCCGCTCCCCGGTACAGGCCCGCGCCGCGTCCAGCGCGTCCGGTCCGGCGACCACCAGATCGGCCGCGGCCGGGTCCCCGTCCATGTCCGCGATCACCCCGACCGAGGAGCAGGCCAGCAGCCAGACCGCGGTCTGCCAGTGCGCGGGCAGCAGCAGCGCCACCCGGTCGCCGGGCGCCGCGGCCAGATCGCCCTGGAGCAGATTGGCCGTCTTGGACACCCAATTGGCGAAGGTGGCCACGGACAATTCGACGCGCTCGCCCGTCGCGTCGTCGTAGTAGGTGACCAGCGGTCGGGACGGGTCCGCGGCGAGCGCGGATCGCAGCAGGTCGGCGGGGGTGCGATCGGTGGCGTTCACGACGGCAAGGGTACGCGCGGCCGCGGGTGGACGGGACGACGGGCCGTCAGGACGGGTCGGTGAGAGGACCGATGAGGAATCTGACGAATGGACAGAAACCATTCCTTATGCCAACGATCGGACGTATGCGTCGAAATCTTGCCTCGCCGGTGGTCGTCTGCTGCGCCGCCGCCCTCGCCCTCCCCCTGACCGCCCCCACCGCTCACGCCACCCCCGCCGCACCGCCGGCATCGCGGCCCGTAGCCGCGCCACCGGCCGCCGGGACGCCCGGCAGCACCCGGTCCCTCCCGCTCGCCCCGCTGACCGCCGAGCGCTCCGGCGGCCGCAGCGGATCGCAGGCCTCCGGCCAGGGCCTGCTCCGGTCCGGGGTACGGCCGTTCTCCCTGCTGGGCCTCGTCTGGGACGACCCGGACGCGGAGTTGGACGGCCGGGTCCGGGTGCGGACCCGGGCCGTCGGCGGAAACTGGTCCGCCTGGCGGGAGTTGGAGACCCACAACGCCGACCACGCCGCCGACCCCGGCACCGCGGAGCGCACCCGCGGCACCCGCGGCGCCACCGCCCCGCTCTGGGTGGGGAGGAGCGACGGGGTGCAGGTCCGGGTCGACCCGGGCGGCGACCGGCTGCCCACCGGACTCCATCTGGACCTGGTCGACCCCGGCCCCGCCCCCGCCGACCCCTCCGACGACCCGTCACCCGGCGCCCCGGGCCCCGCCGCCGACACCCGGGCCGAGGGCAACGCCGCCGCCTCCGCCGAGGCCAACGCGGACCTCGACCCCGCCGACGGCACCATCCCCCCGCTCACCCGGGACCGCGTCCGCACCGGACTCGACGGCGCGCAGGGACCGGGCGGGCAGGCCGCACCGTACGCCGCGGCCCGGCCGTCGATCGTCACCCGGGCCGGGTGGGGCGCCGACGAGAGCCTGCGGGAGAGCGGCTTCGTGTACACGAACACCGTCAAGGCGGCCTTCGTGCACCACAGCGCCACCGGCAACGACTACACCTGCGCCGAGGCCCCCGCCGTGATCCGCGGCATCTACCGCTACCACGTGAACAGCGAGCACTGGCGCGACATCGGCTACAACTTCCTCGTCGACAAGTGCGGCAAGATCTACGAGGGCCGGGCCGGCGGCGTCGCCAAGCCGGTACTGGGCGCGCACACCCTCGGCTTCAACACCGACACCACCGGCATCGCCGTCCTCGGCACCTTCACCTCCACGGCGCCCACCGAGGCCGCCCTGGACTCGGTGGCCGCACTCGCCGCCTGGAAGCTCGGCCTCACCGGCGCCGACCCGGCGGGGAAGACCACCCTCGTCTCGGGCGGCGGCAATCTCTACCCCAAGGGCGAGAAGGCCCGGCTCGATGTGCTCTCCGGCCATCGGGACGGCTTCAACACCGAGTGCCCGGGCGCCGAGCTGTACTCCCGCCTCGGCGGAATCCGGGCCGACGCGGCCAAGCGCCAAGGCCGCTGACGGGGCGTCGGACGACACGGCCGGGGCGGGCCACCCCGCCCCGGCCGGCCCACCGCACCGTCTGCCTACACTGGCCCGCCGAAAGACAGTTCGGCCGGCACGGCAGGAAGCAGAGACGACAGGTGACAGAAGCGATCCTCCTGGTCGGCGGCAAGGGCACCCGACTGCGTCCGCTCACCGTGCACACCCCCAAACCGATGGTGCCCGCGGCCGGTGTGCCGTTCCTCACCCACCAGTTGGCCCGCGCCCGCGAAGCCGGCATCGACCATGTGGTGCTCGCCACCTCCTACCTAGCCGAGGTCTTCGAGCCGTACTTCGGCGACGGCGCCGAGCTGGGCCTGCACCTGGAGTACGTCACCGAGCGGGAGCCGCTGGGCACCGGCGGCGCGCTGCGCAACGTCGCCTCCCGCCTCGCCTCCGGGCCCGGCGAACCGGTCCTCGTCTTCAACGGCGACATCCTCACCGGCCTCGACATCGGAGCCCTGCTCGACACCCACACCTCCAGCGGCGCCGACGTCTCCCTCCACCTCACCCGTGTCACCGACCCCCGCGCCTTCGGCCTGGTGCCGACCGACGCCGACGGCAGGGTGCGGGCCTTCCTGGAGAAGCCGCAGACCCCGGAGGAGATCGTCACCGACCAGATCAACGCGGGCGCCTATGTCTTCCGGCGCTCCGTCCTCGACACCATCCCCGCCGGCCGCCCCGTCTCGGTGGAGCGGGAGACCTTCCCCGGACTGCTCGCCCACGGAGCCCACCTCCAGGGCATGGTCGACTCCACCTACTGGCTGGACCTGGGCACCCCGCAGGCCTTCGTACGGGGCTCGGCCGATCTGGTCCTGGGACGCGCGCCCTCACCCGCGGTGGCCGGAAAGTGCGGGGAGCACCTGGTACTGCCCACCGCGCGGGTCGCCCCGGACGCCAAGCTGAGCGGGGGCACCGTGGTCGGGGAGGGCGCGGTGGTCGGCGCCGGGGCCCGGATCGGCGGCAGCGCGGTACTGGCGGGCGCGGTGGTGGAGGAGGGCGCCCGGATCACCGACTCCCTGATCGGCGAGGGCGCCCGGATCGGCGCCCGTACGGTGCTCTCCGGGGTGGTGGTCGGCGACGGCGCCACCGTCGGCGCGGACAACGAACTCCGCGACGGCGTCCGCGTCTGGTGCGACACCGCCCTCCCCCCGGGCGCCGTCCGCTTCTCCTCCGACCAGTAGCAACTGGGCTTCTGCCGCTGGGAGTTCAGTAGCGGGCGATGTCCACGCGGTACATCTTCGGGGCGCGGCGGGGCGGGGTGCGCCCGCTGAGGAGGATGAGGCGGGCGGCGCGGTGCCGCTGCCCGGCGTAGGGCTCCAGCAGCCGCAGCATCTCCGCGTCGTCCGCGTCCCGGTTCCCGGCGAGCGCGTGGCCGACGATGCCGGGCAGATGCAGATCGCCGACGGTTACCTCGTCGGGCGCGCCATGGCTGCGCTGCACGACCTCGGCGGAGGTCCAGGGGCCGACACCGGGGACGAGTTCCAGCCGGGCGCGCGCCTCGGCCGGCGCCATCCCGGCCGCCTCCTCCAGCCGCGCCGCCACCCGCACCGCCCGCAGCACGGTCGCCGCCCGCTTGTCGTCGACACCGGCCCGATGCCACTCCCAGGACGGTACGAGTGCCCAGGTCCGTGGCGCCGGCATCACATACATCCGGTCCGGGGCGGGCCCGGGCGCCGGTTCGCCGTAGGTGTGCAGCAGCCGCCGCCACGCCCGGTACGCCTCGGCGGTGGTGACCTTCTGCTCCAGTACGGACGGCACGAGGGACTCCAGGACCAGGTCGGTGCGGGTCAGCCGGAGTCCGGGGCGGCGGTGGCGGGTGTGGGCGAGGAGGCGGTGGCGCGGGGTGAAGGCGTCCGGGTCGTCCTCGGCGCCGAGCAGCCGCGGCAGCCCGTCCAGGAGCCACTCGGCGCCCGGCCCCCAGGCCTGCCCGAGCACCGCCTCACCGTCCCGGGAGACGCGCAGGGTGCCGGGTCCTTCGGGGGTGCGGCAGGCGCGCCACACCGAACCGTCGGGCAGCGCGCGGAAGGTGGGGTCGGCGCCGCCGCGCCGCAGCGGCCCGAGGACCAGTCCCAGGTCCAGCGGCCCCGGCGGCGTCCAGCGGCGGGCGCGGGGCGGGGCGCCGGTCTGGCCCGGGACAGCGGGGCGCACGGAACCGGCGCGGGCGCCCCCGGCCGGCCGGGGGCTGAAA
This sequence comes from Streptomyces sp. NPDC058045, assembly GCF_042885635.1. Classification (NCBI taxonomy): domain Bacteria; kingdom Bacillati; phylum Actinomycetota; class Actinomycetes; order Kitasatosporales; family Streptomycetaceae; genus Streptomyces; species Streptomyces sp. NPDC058045. The sequence goes on from NZ_JBHVRR010000050.1 coordinate 26,827, forward strand.
CGTCCTGCCACGTCTGGGTCCTCGCTCCCTGCGACGGTCCTGCCGCACCCGGCCGACCCGGCCGGGGCGCGCCCTAAGAGGGTAGGCGGGCCGCGCCGTTCCCCGGGTTGCGCCAGCGGGTCCGCGTCAGCGGGTCCGGATGAAGGCGTCCGGGTCGCGGGACGGGCGCGGGGCGGGGTCAGCGGCGGGGTGTCCGACGGCCACCGCGCCCATCGGGTCCCAGTCGGACGGCAGCTCCAGCACCTCCCGCACCACCTCCCGGCAGAACATCGTGGACGACACCCAGGCCGAGCCGAGCCGCTCCCCGGCCAGGGCCACCAGCAGGTTCTGCACCCCGGCGCCCATCGCCACGGTGAACATCTCCCGCTCGGCGCCGTCCCGCCGCGGGTCGCCGTAGTGGTGCGCGCCGTCCGCCACCAGGCACGGCACCACCAAGTAGGGGGCGCGGCGCAGGACTTCACCGCGGCGGACCCGGCGGGCGATGGACTCCTCGCTCTTGCCGTCGCGCCGCAGGTCCGCGATCCAGGCGTCCCGCATGGCGTCCAGCAGCCCGGTGCGGGCCGCCGCCGACTCCAGCAGGACGAACCGCCACGGGGTGGTGTGGTGCGGGGCGGGCGCGGTGACCGCCGCGGCCACCGCCCGCCGTACCGCCCCCGGGTCCACCGGCTCCCCGGTGAAGTCCCGCACGGTACGCCGCTGGGTGACCGCCTCGCGTACCGCCTCCGAGGTGCCGAGGCGGAACATGTCGTCCCGGGCCGGCCGCACCAGCTCCCCGGCACCGGGGTCGCTCGCCCCGTCCTCGCCCTCGTCGAGGACGGTGTGCGGCAGGCCGCGGACCACGGCCACCGGCAGGCCCTCCGCCTTGCCCTTCACCAGGTCGCCGGCGGCGGCGAGTTCGTCGGCGGTGGCGGTGACGGTGGCGCCGAGCGCGTTGCCGTGGGCGTCGGTGCGGCCGCGCAGATCGTGCAGGGCGCGCACCCCGGCGGCGCCGATGGCGACATCGGTGAGGCCGTTGCGCCAGGGCCGGCCGAAGGTGTCGGTGACCAGGACGCCGACCCGCACCCCGAGCGCTTCGCGCAGCCCGTCGCGGATACGGCGGGCCGAGGCGTCCGAGTCCTCCGGGAGCAACAGCACGGTGCCGGGCGGGGTGTTGGAGGCGTCCACCCCGGCCGCGGCCATCACCAGGCCCTGCCGGTTCTCCACGATCCGCAGCGGCCCGCGCCGCGCCACCACCCGTACCGTCTCCGCGTCTATGGCGGCCTCCCGGTCGTCGGCCCGGAGCAGCCGGCCCTCCGCCTTGGAGACGATCTTGGAGGTGACGAGGAGGACGTCGCCGTCGGCGAGACCGGGGGTGCCGTCGGCGGTGGCGGCGGCCGCGATCAGCTTGGCCAGGTCGTCCCCGGCCGCCACCTCGGGCATCCCGGGCAGGGCCCACACCCGGTACGCGGGCACCGCGGTCACGCCCGCACCTCCTCGGCGAGGGCGAGGGCCCGGCGGGCCATCTCGGCGGCCGCGTCCGGGTCGCTCATCATCAGCGGCACCGCACGGCAGCGGATACCGGCCTGCTCGACGCGGTCCACGGCGTCCGCGTCGGCGGTGTCGACCAGCCAGCCGTCGAGCAGCCCCGAACCGTAGTGCTCGGCGACCGCGGCCGCGGAGGACTCGACGCCGACCGCGGCCAGCACCTTGTCCGCCATCCCCCGCACCGGGGCGCCGCCCACGATGGGGGAGAGGCCCACCACCGGCACCCCGGCCTCCGCGATGGCCTCCCGCACCCCGGGCACGGCGAGGATGGTGCCGATGCTGACCACCGGGTTCGACGGCGGGAAGAGGATCACGTCGGCCGCGGCGATCGCCTCCAGCACACCGGGCGCGGGCTTGGCCTGGTCGGCGCCGACCGGCACCACCGCGTGGGCGGGCACCGCGGCCCGCAGCCGCACCCAGAACTCCTGGAAGTGCACGGCCCGCCGCTCCCCGGCGCCCTCCTCGCCGTCCGGGACCGTGATCGCCACATGGGTCTCGATCCGGTCGTCGGACATGGGCAGCAGCCGCACCCCGGGCTGCCACCGGTCGCACAGCGCCTCGGTGACGGCACTCAGCGGATAGCCCGCGGCGAGCATCTGGGTCCGCACGATATGCGTGGCGAAGTCCCGGTCACCGAGCCCGAACCAGCCGGGCCCCGCACCGTACGCGGCCAGCTCCTCCTTGACCCGGAACGTCTCGTCGGTACGGCCCCAGCCCCGCTCCTCGTCGATGCCGCCGCCGAGGGTGTACATGACGGTGTCCAGGTCGGGGCAGACCTTCAGGCCGAAGAGGTGGATGTCGTCGCCGGTGTTGCCGATCACGGTGATGTCGGTGCCGTCGATGTCGGTGACGGCCCGTTTCAGACCGCGGAGGAACCGGGCGCCGCCGATACCGCCCGCCAGAACCACAATGCGCATACCGCCCAGTCTCGCAGGCCCCCGGGCGCCCGCGGCAGCCGGTCCGGCGGGGTTCACACGGTCGGGGCGTCCGGCGCGCCGAGGTGACGTGAACTGGGCGCCACCTGGGCGGAGTTGCCGGACCCTGGCCCCTCGTGCATCGGCATCTCGGTGAGGCCGGGGAAGTAGATGTGCAGGCTGACGGCGGGCTCCAGTGAGTCATTGGCCACACCGTGCACCGAGCCGGGCGCCAGGACGCGCTGGTCGCCCTCGGCGAGGGTGCGCGCCCCGCGTCCGGTGTGCTCGGTCAGCTCGCCCTGAAGGACCGTCAGCACCCCGGAGGAGCGGCCGTGGTCGTGCCGCCCGCTGCCCTGCCCCGGCACCCACGACAGCAGCCACACCTCGTAGCCGGGCCCCGTCTGCAGCCGGTGGTACCAGCGGGTGGTGGCGTCGTAGCGGACCAGGGGGCGCCAGCGGTCCGGGTCGGCGGCGATGGCGCGGGCCAGGCCGACGAACTCGGCCACGGTGGAGGGGTGTTCGGGTGCGGGGCGCAGCAGGTGCGGGACTTCGAGGATGTCGCCGGCGATCTGCAGGTCGCTGTCGCTGTGCGTCGGGTTCATTGGGTTCGGTGTTCCTCGGCGGGATGTGGCGCGCGGCAAAGGGCGCGGGGTGTGGGGTGGGGCCGGAGCGGGGCTCTACGGCGGTGGTCCTGCCGGTCGGTTCGGCGTGAGTGGAGCAGGGGTGCGTTCAGCGACCGGCGGAGCGGTGGATCAACAGCAGCGACAGCGACAGCCGGGGCGCGCGGGGGCAGCACCGGGGGACCCGGCGGTGCGGGTCACGGAAAGCGCCAAGTACGCGAACATGCCCACCAGGAGAACGGTTCACACGTAGGTTGTCAACGCGATGTCCGAATTGCGGGACAGGTTCACCTCATTCGGTGATCTCGTCAGCAGAAAGGTTTATGCACGTGCTACGAAGGCAACATGCCGCACATCCGGGCAGCGCGAACGCCGTTGCGATCCTGTGATGCGAATGTGATCCGGTTCGCCGGGGCGCGGCTTCCGGAACGTGGCCGATCTCCGGTGCGTCTCCCTCTGGGGGCGGCGCCGGATCGGCACCGGCCTCCGCGAGGAGGCGGCGCGCTCGATCCAAGCCATCGAAGAGTGTCAGGGTTTATGTGGATTTGAACACTTTCGGCAACTGCTTGGTTCCGCAGAGTGAATAAGGGCTCCAATAGCAGATCTCGGCTTGACTGGCCCGGAGCCTCGCACTTGTAATTTCACTCGTGTCGTTCGGCCGCAATCGGTAACGGCAGCATCACGGGGACGCACAGACGACGAGGGGCACAGCATGACCGAGCTGTTTGAGGAACTGCTGGTCGACGAGGCCGAAGAGGAGCTCGGCTGGCAGGAGCGCGCCCTGTGCGCCCAGACCGACCCCGAGTCCTTCTTCCCCGAGAAGGGCGGCTCGACCCGCGAGGCCAAAAAGGTCTGCCTCGCCTGCGAGGTGCGCTCCGAATGCCTTGAGTACGCCCTCGCCAACGACGAACGCTTCGGAATCTGGGGCGGTCTGTCGGAACGTGAGCGAAGGCGGCTGAAAAAGGCCGCCGTCTGACCGAGGAGTCCCCGGGCAGCGTCGAACGGCCCGTCGCAGGTGGGTTATCCACAGGCGGCGGGCCGTTGTGATGTGCAGCCGTTAGTGTGGGCCCTCGTCCGAGACAGCCGGCCCGCGTCGACGGGAACGGCGGTCCACCGCAGTCCACCGAACCGGGGCCCGTACCTCGATGTCCGTGCACAGTCACACGGCAGCGCACCTCGACGCTGCCACCCCGGGGGCCGGCCCCTCGGGGCTCGACCCCCACCGCGCACCCGAGTTCCCGCGGCATGTCGTCACCGCGGTGATGGTCGCGCACGACGGCGCCCGCTGGCTGCCCGACGCCCTCGCCGGGCTGCTCGGCCAGGAGCGCCCCGTTCAGGACGTCGTCGCCGCCGACACCGGCAGCGCCGACGACTCCGCCCGCCTGGTCACCGAGGCCCTCGGTGCCGACCGGGTGCTGCATCTGGCCCGCCGTACCGGCTTCGGCGCCGCCGTCGCCGAGGCCGCCCGCACCGCCCCCGTCCTCACCCCGGACCAACTGCCCTACCTCAAGCGCCCCAGCGGCTGGGATCCGGCCACCCGCACCTGGCGCGACGAGGCCTACCACCTCCCCGAACTCCCGCACGGCGAACCGGAACACTGGCTCTGGCTGCTGCACGACGACTGCGCCCCCGCCCCCGACGCCCTCGCCGAACTGCTCCGCGTCGTGGAGAACGAACGCGAACTCGGCCGCGAGGTCGCCGTCGTGGGCCCCAAGCTCCGCGGCTGGTACGACCGCAGGCAGTTGCTGGAGGTCGGCGTCTCCATCGCCCGCAGCGGCCGCCGCTGGACCGGCCTCGACCGCCGCGAGCAGGACCAGGGCCAGCACGACCACGTACGGCCGGTGCTGTCCGTGTCCACCGCCGGAATGCTCATCCGCCGCGAAGTCTTCGAGGAACTGGGCGGGTTCGACCAGCGGCTGCCCCTGATGCGTGACGACGTCGACCTGTGCTGGCGCGCCCAGTCCGCCGGTCACCAGGTCGTCGTCGCCCCGGACGCCGCCGTCCGGCACGCCGAGGCCGCCTCCCGCGAGCGCCGTACCGTCGACTGCGTCGGCCGTGCGGCCACCTCCCCGCACAAGGTGGACAAGGCCGGCGCCGCGTACACCCTGCTGGTCAACTCCCCGGCCCCGCAGTTGCCTTGGGTGCTGCTGCGCCTCGTCGTCGGCACCGTGCTGCGCACCCTGGCCTATCTCGTCGGCAAGGTCCCCGGCCAGGCACTCGACGAGATCACCGGCCTGCTCGGCACCCTGCTCAGGCCCGAGCGGATCTTCGCCGCCCGCCGTGCCCGCGGCCGACCCCGCGTAGAGAAGGGCGAGTTGCGCCCCCTCTTCCCGCCGCCCGGCGCCACCGTGCGGCTCACCGTCGAGCAGGTCGCCCAGAATGTCGCGGGCCGCTCCGCCCCCGAGACCGCCTCCGCCGGCCGGCACGGCGGCGCCGTCGAGTCAGGACCCGGCGGCGACGACGCGGAGTTCATGGAGATCGAGCAGTTCGCCCGGCTCAAGCGCATCGCCCGCAGACCGGGCCCGATGCTCTTCGCGGTGCTGCTGCTCTGCTCCCTGATCGCCTGCCGCGCCCTCCTCGGCTCCGGCGCCCTGGCCGGCGGAGCCCTGCTGCCCGCCCCGGCCGGCGCCGGCGAGCTGTGGGCGAAGTACACCGACGCCTGGCACGCCACCGGCACCGGAGGCACCCAGTCCGCCCCGCCCTATCTGGCGCTCGTCGCGCTGCTCGCCGGTCTGCTGCTCGGCTCCACCGGCGCCGCCGTCACCCTGCTGCTGGTCTGCTCGGTGCCGCTGGCGGGCTTCGCCGCGTACTTCGTCTCCCGGCCGCTGGTGCCGTCCCGGCTGCTGCGGGCCTGGGCCGCCGTGGCCTACGCCTTCCTGCCTGCGGCCACCGGCGCCCTGGCCGGCGGCCACCTCGGCACCGCGGTCCTGGCCGTCCTGCTGCCGCTGCTGGCGCGGGCCGGGATCGCCGCCGGCGGCCTTGCCCGCAGCGCGGGCAGCCGCGGCACCTGGCGCGCCACCTGGGCGTACGCCCTGCTGCTCACCGTGGCCACGGCCTTCACCCCCATCGTCTGGCCGGTGGCCCTCGTCCTGGGCCTGGCGCTGCTGGCGTTCCACCGCGACGACCTCATCGCCTACGGCCTGCGGTTCCTCGCCGCGCTCGGCACCCCGCTGCTGCTGCTCGCCCCCTGGTCGCTGACGCTGCTGCCGACCGGCTTCTTCCGCGAGGCGGGCCTCACCTACGGCAAGGGCGCCGCCTCCGCGCTCGACCTGCTGGGCACCTCACCCGGCGGCCCCGGCACCGTCGCCGGGCTGCTGCTGATCGGCGTCGTGCTCGCCGCCCTCGCGGCCCTGCTGCGCAGCGAGCGCTCCCGCGCCGTCCTCACCGCCTGGGCGGTGGCCCTCACCGCCTTCCTCTTCGCCGCCCTCGCCGACGCCTCCATCTGGGCGGGCCCGGCCACCCTCGTCTACGGCCTCGCCCTGCTCGCCGCCGCCGCCGTCGGCGCCGACGGTGCCCGCGCCCGGGTGGCCGAGCAGAGCTTCGGCTGGCGCCAGCCGGTCGCCGCGCTCATCGCCGTGGCGGCCGCCGTCGGCCCCCTGATCGCGGCCGCCGGCTGGATGATCCGCGGCGCCGACGGGCCCCTGGAGCGGCGCGATCCGGTGCAGGTGCCCGCGTTCGTCGCCGAGGAGAGCGGTACCCAGGACCAGGCCCGCACCCTCGTCCTCGACAGCGACACCGCGGCCCGCGTCTCCTACAGCCTGGTCCGCGGCTCCGGCGCCCGCCTCGGCGACGCCGAACTCACCTCGGCCGGCGGCTCCGACTCCCGTCTGGACAAGGTCGTCGCCAATCTGGTCGCCGGCTCCGGCGCCGACCAGGCCGACCAGCTCGGCGGCTTCGCCGTGCGGTACGTCCTGATCCGCGACGGCGCACCGCGCGCCATGGGCCGCGTCCTGGACGCCACCCCCGGCCTCACCCGCCTCAGCCAGCAGGACGGCAGCGCCCTGTGGCGGGTCGACCGGCAGGTGGCGCGCGCCGTGGTGATGCCCCCGCACGGGGACGGCGAGGCGCTGCCGGTCGCCGCGGGCCCGGTCGAGCTGCACACCACCGTGCCCGCGGGCGCCGAGGGCCGGGTGCTGCGGCTCGCGGACAGCGCGGCCGACGGCTGGCAGGCCACCCTCGACGGCCGCCCGCTCACCGCGACCAAGGTCGACGGCTGGGCCCAGGGCTTCCAACTCCCGGCGTCCGGCGGCCGGTTGGACGTCACCTTCGAGGCGCCGGTGAGCCACACCGGCTGGCTGTGGGCGCAGGGCGCGCTCGCCGTGGTGCTGGTGGTGCTGGCCCTGCCGGGCCGCCGCCGGGTCGTCGACGACGATCTGCCGGAGCCGGAGGCCGAGGTCCCCGCCCAGCCCGTCGAGGGGGAGGGCCGCCGCGCCCGCCGCCTCCGCGCCCAGGCCGAGGCCGAGCAGTCCGCGCGTACCGAACAGCCCGGAACGGCACCGCAGTTCAGCCCGGACCAGCCGCCCGCGGACCCCTACCCCGCCGGCACCGCGCACCCCATGGGCGAGGAGCCACCGGCCACCCCGGCACCCCCCGCCCCACCCGGGGCCGAGCCCGCACCGGGTGCAGCGCCGCCGCCCCCCGGCAGCCCGCCCCCCGTCCCCCAGCAGGCCGACTACGGCAGTTGGGACACCCCCGCCCAGGCCCCCGCCGCCCCGGGCTACGGCCAGGACGGCGGCTACAGCTACCAGGACGGGAGCTACGGCGCCCAGCCGCAGGGCGGATACCCGGGCGACTACCAGCACGGTCACCCGGAGGGCTACCCGTCCCAGAGCTACGGCGAGCCCTACGCCCCCGCCCAGGACGGCACCACCCCCGGCCAGGACAGCTACGCCCACGGCGGCTACGACGCCTACCGGCCGGACCCCGGCTTCGGCGGCCCCGACGCCACGGGTGGCAGCGGCTACGACCCGGCGGCCTACGGCTACGACCCCTCCTTCGGCGGCTACGGCGGCAGTGGGGCTCCGGCCGGTCCACCGGACGAGCCCGGCCCCGATGCCCGTACCGACCGTGAGCGCCCCGACGGGAGCCAGCAGTGAACCGCACCACCCTGTCCCTGATCGCGGGCGCCACCGCCCTGGCCGCCGTCACCGGTGTCGCCGCCCTGGCCGCGCCGGACGGCGACGGCGCGGGCGCGGCGCGGGCCGCGGCCCGGCTCCCGGTCGAGCGCAGCAGCCTGCTCTGCCCGGCCCCCAGCTCCTCCGACGTGGCCGAGACCGCGTACACCTCGTACACGCCCGCCGCCAAGGCCACGGCCGGCCAGGGCACCGCCGAGCTGTCCCCCGCGGGCGACGGCGGCAGCGACGGCAAGAAGGACGGCAAGGGCAAGGGAGACAAGGGCAAGGGCGGCAAGGGCGGGAAGGACGGCGGGAAGAACGGGACGAAGGACAAGGACGCCCCGGCGAAGCCCGTGCTCTCCGTGAAGGAGCCCGGCAAGCCCGTGACGGAGGACGCCCCCGGCACCGACGCCCCCGCCCTCATCGGCACCGCGGACGGCGCGCTCGCCCCCGGCTGGACGGTGCAGCAGACCACCGAGGTCGCCGTCGGTGCCGGCCGCGGGCTGCAAGGGGTGGGCTGCTCGGCGCCCGACACCGACTTCTGGTTCCCCGGCGCCTCCACCGCAAGTGAGCGCAGCGACTACGTCCATCTGACCAACCCGGACGACTCGGCCGCCGTCGTCGACGTCGAGCTGTACGGCAAGGACGGCCACCTCAAGTCCGCGGTGGGCGAGGGCATCCAGGTCGGCCCGCACCAGAGTGTGCCGGTGCTGCTCTCCACCCTCACCGAGAAGCCGCAGACCAATCTGACCGCTCATGTCAGCGCCCGCAGCGGCCGGGTCGCGGCTGCGGTGCAGTCCGCCGACGACAAGCTCGGCGGTGACTGGCTGCCCCCCGCCGCGGAGCCCGCCGGCAGCCTGGTGCTGCCGGGTATCCCCAAGGACGCCACCTCGGTACGGCTGGTGGCCTTCGCGCCGGGCGCGGACGACGCCGACCTGAAGGTCCAACTGGCCTCGCCCACCGGCTCGTTCACCCCCGCGGGCCACGAGACGCTGCATATCAAGTCCGGGATGACGGCCGCGGTGGACCTGGGTGCGGTGACCCGTGGCGAGGCCGGTTCGCTGCTGCTCACGCCCACCGAGGGCCAGGTGCCGGTGGTGGCGGCGCTCAGGGTGGTCCGCGGCAAGGGCGCCGGCCAGGAGTCGGCGTTCATCCCGGCCACCCCCGCCGTCGGCCGCCGGGCCACGGTCGCCGACAACAGCGCCAAGGGCAGCACCCTGTCCCTCACCGCCCCCGGCAAGTCGGCCACCGTCCGCGTCACCTCCTCGCCCGGCACCGGGGGAGGCTCGGCCGCCACCAAGACGTACACGGTCAAGGGCGGCACCACCCTCTCCGTGCAGCCGCCGGTTCCGTCAGGGCTCAAGGGGCGGTACGCGGTCACGGTGGAGCGGGTGTCGGGCGGGCAGGTCCACGGTTCGCGGATGCTGGCGAAGTCGACGGACGGGGTGCCGATGTTCACCGTGCAGCCGCTGCCCGACGACCGCAGCACGGTCGACGTGCCCGAGGCGGGCGAGGACCTGTCGGTCGTCCAGCACTGAGCCCGCGGGCGGCCCGGGGCGGGGGCTACTCCTCGCCGTAGCGCGGGTCGACGGTCTCGGGGGTGAGGCCGAGGAGGTCGGCGACCTGCTCCACGACGACCTCGTGCACCAGCAGGGCCCGCTCGTCGCGGCTCTTGGTGCGGATCTCCACCGGCCGCCGGTAGACCACGACCCGGGCGGGCCTGCCGTCATGGGCGGCGACGGTGCCGCCCAGCGGGACCGCCTCGTCGCTCCAGGACTGCCCCCCGCCGGGCGCTCCCACGGGGCGCGGTACGTCGAGGACGAGGAAGTCGACGTCGGTCAGTTGCGGCCAGCGCCGCTCCAGCCGGTCCACCGAGTCCTGCACCAGGTCGGCGAAGACCTCGGCGCGGCTCGCGGAGAGCGGCACCTGCGGCGGCGCGACGGGCCCGCGCATCCCCCTGCCGTGGCGGTCGCGGCGGCGCGGCCGGGGTGCGGCGGGACCGGGCTGTACTGGCTTGTCCATCAGGGCAGAGCTTAGGCGCTGCCCGGCCCGTCCGGCGCCGGCTCCTGCCGGCCGCCGAGCGGCCCGTACCGTCGGCCTCCGTCTCACCGGGTGGTCGGATTCCGGCCCGCACCGGACCCGCCGGGTCCCCAACTCCCGTCAACCGGCGGCTGATTCCAGCCGATCAGCCGGGCCCGGCAGCGGAATCCCAGCCCCGCGCTGTCGCTTCCCGACCGGTTCGCTCATGTTCGGGAACGATCGGATACCAGTATCTGAGCGGCCAAGGTGCCGTCGATGGCGAGATCGGGGTGCCGAGGTGACCGGTTTCTCCGTTCCGCTCCCCTGACGCCGCCCGGGTTCGCGCAGGCCAATGGCCCCAGCAGCCCTTGTTCGAGGGCGAGTTCAGGCCACGACACGGTGGGGTGACGTCCTGGGGAGTCGTCGCGGCCCGCTCAAGAGTGCGGTACCGTCCAACCTCGTGAGCCCTGTACGTCGCTGTTCGCGCACCGCCTGCGGCCGGCCGGCCGTGGCGACGCTGACGTACGTCTACGCCGACTCGACCGCCGTCCTCGGCCCGCTCGCCACCTATGCCGAGCCGCACTGCTACGACCTGTGCGCCGAGCACTCGGAGCGGTTGACCGCTCCCCGCGGCTGGGAGGTCGTCCGGCTCGCCGCGTCCTCCGGCCCCACCCGCCCCAGCGGCGACGACCTGGAAGCCCTGGCCAACGCGGTACGGGAGGCGGCGCGCCCCCAGGAGCGGGCCGCAGAGGGCGGTACGCGCTCGGCCGACCCGATGGAGGTCGCCCGCCGCGGCCATCTCCGCGTCCTCCGCTCCCCGGAGAACTGACCCGCCTCCCCAGATCCGGGCGGCCGATCCTGGCGGCCGAAAACAGTCCCCCTGAACCACCCCGAACCGCACGGGTGGCTCGCCCCGCCCCCCCACTCCACGGAAGCGGACCCCTCTCCTCCACGTACCGGTCACGCGATCCGTTCAATGCGGTACGCGCCATTGACGGGCCTCGGCAGGGACATGACGATTCCCTCGCGTGATGTTCCTCGCCCGTGAGACAGCTCCTTCCGTATCGCGGAATCCCGCGTACGGCGGGGCTCCGCCGCGTCCTGCCGTGGGCGCGGTACCGCGCGGGGCCACGGAAGCCGGATCCGGGGAGGACCTGTGTTCGTCCAGCAACTGGAGCCCGTAGCCGACTCGCTCGGCCTGTCCGCACTCGTCGCGGCACTGCCGCTGCTCGTCGTCCTCGTCCTGCTCGGCGCGGTCCGGATGAAGGCCCACCGGGCCGGACTCATCGGCCTGCTCACCGCCGGCCTCGTCGCCTGCCTCGCCTACGAGATGCCCGTCGGCCAGGCCCTGTCCGGCGCCGTCGAAGGTGCCGTCTTCGGCCTCTTCCCCATCATGTGGATCGTCGTCAACGCCCTCTGGGTGTACCGGATGACGGTCCGCACCCGGCACTTCGACATCCTGCGCCGCTCCTTCGGCCGCCTCTCCGACGACCCCCGCATCCAGGCCCTCGTCGTCGCCTTCTGCTTCGGCGCGCTGCTGGAGGCGCTCGCCGGCTTCGGCGCGCCCGTCGCCATCTGCTCGGTGATGCTGGTCGCCCTCGGCTTCGACCCGGTACGCGCCGCCGTGGTCTCCCTCGTCGCCAACACCGCACCCGTCGCCTTCGGCGCCATGGGCACCCCCGTCGTCACCCTCGCCCAGGTCACCGGCCTGCCGCTGGACTCGGTCGCCTCCGTCGTCGGCCGTCAGACGCCGCTGCTCGCACTCGTCGTCCCGCTCATCCTGGTGGCCCTGGTCGACGGCCGGCGCGGGCTGCGGGAGACCTGGCTGCCGGCCCTGGTCTGCGGTGTCGCCTTCGCCGTCGTGCAGTTCGCCGCCGCCAACTACGTCTCCGCGCAGCTCGCCGACATCGGCGCCGCACTCGCCGGCGCCGCCGCCCTGGTCGCCGTCCCCGCCGCCCGCCGCCCCGCCGCGGAACCGGTACGCGCCGCCGTCCTCACCGGCGCCCGCAGCGAGGACCTCGACGAGGACGACCCGCGCCCCGAAGTGCTGCGCGCCTACGCCCCGTACGCGCTGATCGTGGTGATCTTCTCGGTGGCGCAGATCCCGCCCGTCAAGGACCTCTTCGACCGGGCCACCCGCCAGATCGACTGGCCCTTCCTCGACGTGGCCGGACCGGACGGCAAACCCGTCGGCGCCAATGTGCTCGCCCTGCCGCTGCTCTCCACCGGCGGCACCCTGGTCCTCGTCGCCGGCCTCGGCACCGCCCTCGTCCTCGGCCTGCGCGCCCGCGAGGCGGTGGGGGAGTGGGCGCGCACCGTGCACGAACTGCGGTACGCCATCCTCACCGTCACCTCCGTACTCGCCCTCGCCTACGTGATGAACCTGTCCGGGCAGGCCGCCACCATTGGGAACTTCGTGGCCGCCGCGGGCGCCGGACTCGCCTTCCTCTCCCCGGTGCTCGGCTGGTTCGGCGTCGCCGTCTCCGGCTCCGACACCTCCGCCAACGCCCTCTTCGGCGCGCTCCAGGTCTCCGCCGCCCACCAGTCCGGCCTCTCCCCGGAACTCCTCGCCGCGGCCAACAGCTCCGGCGGCGTCCTCGGCAAGATGATCTCCCCGCAGAACCTCACCATCGCCTGCGCCGCCGTCGGCCTCGCCGGCCGCGAAGGCGACCTGCTGCGCCGCGTCCTGCCCTGGAGCCTCGTCCTCCTCCTGGTCATGTGCCTGATCGTCCTCCTCCAGAGCACCGCCGTACTGGGCTGGATGCTCCCCTGACGCCGCTACGGCGCCCGACCTGGTCCCCGAGCCGACCGGCGAGTGAGCCGAAGGGGCGCGGCCGGTGTCGAGACCGCGCCCGCGCGGAGGCCGCGAGGAACGAGTGGTCGAGCACGGGCGTGGTCTC
>NZ_JBHVRR010000051.1:0-2622 GCF_042885635.1 Streptomyces sp. NPDC058045
GCGCCCTTGGTGGGGCGCGCCTCCCGTCGTACGTCCGCCGTGTCAGCCGCGCATCCTGCGGCGGTGCGGGCGGCCCCAGAGACTGAAATAGAGGGCGTCGCCGATGCCGACGACGATGAGCGCGGCGATGAGCTGGAGTACGTGCCGGCCCCAGTCGACGCCCGGGGTGTTGCGGATGCCGAGGGTGCCGGCCAGCGAGTTGCCCACGACGGCGCCGATCATGCCGAAGATGGTGGTCAGCCAGATCGGGCTGTGCTGTTTGCCGGGCAGGATCGCTTTCGCGATGAGGCCGAGAACGAATCCCACGATGATCGCCCACAACCAGCCCATGGCTGCCTCCTCGTACGGGTCGACATGAGCAGTTCCCCCAGTGTCGGGGGGCGGGCGGGGAGGCGCATGTCGGGGCGTCGCCGGGCGGGTGCCCCGGCCTCGTCGGGGCGTGCCCCGCGGCGTACCGTGGATTGCAGGTCGTGGTGGTCGCCGGCCGGACAGTCACGGGGTGGAGATGGTCAACGTGTTGCGGAAGCGGAACGGCGACGGGGTCTTCCGGATCACCGGGGCGCGGCAGAGCCTGGCGGACGATGTCCGGGGCCGGCAGCGGCGGTATGTGATCTCGATGCTGGTGCGCACGGTGGCGGTACTGCTGACCGTGCTGCTGTGGAACGTGGAACGCCCGGTGGCGATCGTGGCGCTGGTGCTGGGTTTCGCGCTGCCGTATGTGGCGGTGGTCATCGCCAACGCGGGCCGGGAGAACGCGACTTCACTGCCGTCGACGTTTGTGGCCGGTCCGACCCAGCCGGTGCTGACGCCGTCCCGGGAGAGCACGGGGAGCCATCCCGCGACCGGTGACGCGCCCCGCACGGACGGTGAGCCGCAAGAGGAGCGGCGCGATCCGGCGGCCTGACCTCGCAAGCCGTACCAAGCTCAAGAAAAGCTCAAATCAATCCTGTTGTTGAGGTGCCGGGCAAAGGGGGGTGCGTGACATACTTCCCAAGCGCTCCGCATCCCCCGTCGGAGCGACGGACCGACGCCGGGCAGCTCCCCCCGTGGCTGCTCGGCGTCGCCGTCGTCCGGGTCCTTCGCCGGGGCGCGGCCGGGCCGGGCGGGCCGCGGTGGTGAGATGTACGGGTGAGTGACGAGACACCGATCTGTTCCGCCAAGGGCTGCCGTACGGCCGCCGTCTGGGTCCTGGCCTGGAACAACCCGAAGATCCACACCCCGGAGCGCCGCAAGACCTGGCTGGCGTGCGCCGAACACCGCGAACCGCTGTCGCAGTTCCTCGGCGTACGGGGCTTCCTCAAGGACGTGGTCCCGTTCGACACCTGGCGCGCGGCGGAGGACACCGGGGAGCCCGGCGAGAGCCCCGACGGCTGAGCGTTCGCCCCTGGCTCTAGGCCGTGTCCGGAAAGTCCCCCCCTGCCCTCCGGGCGACGGCGGGACTTTCCGGACACGACCTAGCCGCCGATCGCGGACATCGGGCGGTCCGGCTGGAGGAAGGTCGGGTCGTCCAGGCCGGAGCCGGCCTTCTTGCCCCACATGGCCTGCCGCCAGATCCGGGCGATCTCCTCGTCGCCCTGCTCGCCCGCCGTGTCGGGGGCGCGTAGGGCGGCTCGCAGATCGGTCTCCTCGGTGGCGAAGAGGCAGGTGCGGATCTGGCCGTCGGCGGTGAGCCGGGTGCGGTCGCAGGCGGCGCAGAACGGGCGGGTCACCGAGGCGATGACGCCGACACGGTGCGGGCCGCCGTCGACCAGCCAGCGTTCCGCGGGGGCGGAGCCGCGGGCCTCGTCGGGCTCGGGGGTCAGCTCGAAGCGGGTGCGCAGCGAGGCCAGGATGTCCCCGGCGGTGATCATGCCGTCGCGGTGCCAGCCGTGCTGGGCGTCGAGCGGCATCTGCTCGATGAAACGCAGCTCGTAGTCGTGGGCCACGGCCCAGGCCAGCAGGTCGGGTGCCTCGTCGTCGTTGAGGCCCGGCATCAGGACCGAGTTGACCTTGACGGGGGTGAGTCCGGCCTCGGCGGCGGCGCTCAGGCCGGCCAGTACGTCGTGGTGGCGGCCGCGCCGGGTGAGGGTCTTGAAGACGTCGGGGCGCAGGGTGTCGAGGGAGACGTTGACCCGGTCGAGGCCGGCGTCCTTGAGGGCGGTCGCGGTTCGGGCGAGGCCGATGCCGTTGGTGGTGAGGGAGATCTGGGGGCGCGGTTCGAGTGCGGCGACGCGCCGCACGATGCCGGTGAGGCCGGGTCGCAGCAGGGGTTCGCCGCCGGTGAAGCGGACCTCGGTGACGCCGAGGCGGGTCACCGCGATCCGGACCAGGCGGACGATCTCCTCATCGGTGAGGAGGTCCGGTCTGGCCAGCCACTGGAGGCCTTCCTCCGGCATGCAGTACGTACAGCGCAGATTGCACCGGTCGGTCAGTGACACCCTGAGGTCGGTGGCCACCCGGCCGAACGTGTCGATGAGCACCCGGGCCCCCTCCCCTTCTCTCTCGTTGTCCGGCGTGACATTTCGCCACCGAGCCTACGTGAGCGCGCGGCGATGGGCAGGGGCCGGAAGGAACGAGACGGTCCGGTCGCGCCTCGTAGAGGGGTCAAGAAAGACACCACGGCCGCCGCGGGAGACCAGACAG
>NZ_JBHVRR010000051.1:2632-37807 GCF_042885635.1 Streptomyces sp. NPDC058045
GGTGCCTGTGTGGTGGGGGGTCTTTTATTTTCGGCCCCGGGCGGCCGTGTGGGGGCGTTGTGGGGCGGGGCCGGGACCGTCGGGGGTCAGCCGGGGTGCCGCGTCAGTGGGCGCCGGTGCCGGTGAGGGAACGGACCTCCAGCTCGGCGTACTTGGCGGCGTCCGGCTCGTCCTTGGAGAGGAGGGTGCCGAGCCAGCCCAGCAGGAAGCCGACCGGGATGGAGATCAGGCCCGGGTTCTCCAGCGGGAACCAGTGGAAGTCGACGTCCGGGAACATCGAGGTGGCCTTCCCGGAGACCACCGGCGAGAACAGCACCAGGCCGACCGCGGTGAGCAGTCCGCCGTAGATCGACCAGAGGGCGCCGGTCGTGGTGAACCGCTTCCAGAAGAGGCTGTACAGGATGGTCGGCAGGTTCGCGGAGGCGGCGACCGCGAAGGCGAGGGCGACCAGGCCCGCCACGTTGAGGTCGCGGGAGAGGGCGCCGAGGGCGATGGACACGATGCCGATGAGCACGGTGGCCCAGCGGGCGGCCCGCACCTCCTGCTGCTCGGTCGCCTTGCCCTTCTTGATCACGTTGGCGTAGATGTCGTGTGCGAAGGACGAGGACGAGGCCAGGGTGAGGCCGGCGACCACGGCGAGGATGGTGGCGAAGGCGACGGCCGAGATGGTGGCCAGCAGCACCGCGCCCCACGTCGAGTCGGTACCGCCGACATGCAGCGCCAGCAGGGGTGCCGCGGTGTTGCCGGCCGGGTTGGACTTGATGATCTCGTCCGGCTTGATCAGGGCGGCGGCGCCGAAGCCGAGGGCGATCGTCATCAGGTAGAAGGCGCCGATGATGCCGATGGCCCAGTTGACGGACTTCCGGGCGGCCTTGGCGGTGGGCACCGTGTAGAAGCGGATCAGGATGTGCGGGAGGCCCGCGGTGCCGAGGACCAGGGCGATGCCGAGGGAGAGGAAGTCCAGCTTCGAGGTGGGTGTGAGGCCGTACTTGAGGCCGGGTTCCAGGAAGGCGGAGCCCTTGCCGCTGTTCTCCGCGGCCTTGCCGAGCAGGTCGGAGATGTTGAAGTCGAACTTCAGCAGCACCAGGAAGGTGATCAGCAGGGTGCCGGCGATGAGCAGTACCGCCTTCACCATCTGCACCCAGGTGGTGCCCTTCATACCGCCGATGGTGACGTACACGATCATCAGCACGCCGACCAGGGCGACGATGGCGACCTTGCCCGCGTCGCTGGTGATGCCGAGGAGCAGGGAGACCAGGACGCCGGCGCCGGCCATCTGCGCCAGCAGGTAGAAGATCGACACCACGATGGTGGAGGTGCCGGCGGCGGTGCGCACCGGGCGCTGGCGCATCCGGTAGGCGAGGACGTCGCCCATGGTGTAGCGGCCGGAGTTGCGCAGCGGTTCGGCGACCAGTAGCAGGGCGACCAGCCAGGCCACCAGGAAGCCGATGGAGTAGAGGAAGCCGTCGTATCCGAAGAGGGCGATGGCGCCGGCGATACCGAGGAAGGACGCGGCGGACATGTAGTCGCCGGAGACGGCCAGACCGTTCTGGAAACCGGTGAACTGCCGCCCGCCCGCGTAGAAGTCGGCGGCGCTGCGGGTCTGGCGGCCGGCCCAGACGGTGATGACGAGGGTGGCGGCGACGAAGATCGCGAACAGCGTGATGATCAGCGGGCGGTGTTCGCCCGCCTCGCCTGCGGCGAGGGTGAGGGCGGGTGCGGCGAGGCTCATCGGCCTTCCTCCATCCGGGACTTGATGGCCTCGGCCTTGGGGTCGAGGCTGTTGGCGGCGTGCCGCGAGTACCACCAGGCGATGAGGAAGGTGGTGAGGAACTGCGCGAGGCCGAGTACCAGCGCCATGTTGATGTTGCCGAAGAGTTTGGTGCCCATGAAGCCGCCCGCGTAGTTCGACAGCAGCACGTACAGCAGGTACCAGACGATGAAGGCGATGGTCAGCGGGAAGGCGAACGAGCGGTGGGCGCGGCGGAGTTCGGCGAACTGCGGGCTGCGCTGGACCTCGCTCCACTCCTCGGCGGTGGGCTGCGCCGGCTGCCGCTGCTCGGGGCCGCCCTTGTCGGGTGTCGGCGGGGGCGAGGGGGCGTCAGTGGCCACGGGGTCTCCTCGGGTCGTGCGTAAGGGTGGGTGGGCCTCCCGCGGGCGGGGCGTGGGTTCCTGCCGGGGCCGCGGGTGATCCCTGCACAGGGGCACGGGGGCGGGCGCGGGGAGGTTCA
This sequence comes from Streptomyces sp. NPDC058045, assembly GCF_042885635.1. Classification (NCBI taxonomy): domain Bacteria; kingdom Bacillati; phylum Actinomycetota; class Actinomycetes; order Kitasatosporales; family Streptomycetaceae; genus Streptomyces; species Streptomyces sp. NPDC058045. Next base: position 4,864 of record NZ_JBHVRR010000051.1, read on the forward strand.
ACGCGGGCCGAGGTTTTTCCGGCGGATCGCTTCCCCGGGGCGTGGCCCGGCCGGTGAAGTCCGGTCAGCGGATGCGGATTTACGCTTTCCGGCCATTGATCCGGGCGGGGCCGGAAGATAGCTTCACAGCGGCACCACATAGTGAAGTACCTGCCCGAGCACCATGCGTGTGTTCGGGCGGTGCCGTATCCCGATGATGTGGAGACCCCTGTGCGTCCTCTGCGTTCCAGACGAATGGAGACCTTGTGACCGCTCCTTGGGCTCGTTCCCGCCGTATCGCCGCCGTGCCCCTCGGTATGGCCGTCGCCTCGGCGCTCGCCTTCCTGCCCAACACGGCTGTCGCGGCCGACTCCCCGGCGCAGGCAACGGCGGGCGCCCAGCAGGCCGCTGACGGCGAATCGCTCAGCTATGTCGTCAACACCCGCCCCGGGCACGGCGTCCCGCAGTCGGTGAAGCGTGCCGTCACCGACAACGGCGGCACCATCGTGACCTCGTACGACCGGATAGGCGTGCTCGTCGTCCACTCCAAGAAGGCCGACTTCGCCGAGAAGATACGCAAGGTCAAGGGGGTCGAGTCGGCCGGTGCCACCCGCACCGCGCCGCTGCCCGCGCAGTCCACCGGCGACATGGGCACCCCCAAGGCGCTCTCCGCGGCCCAGGTGAAGGCGGCCTCCGCGCAGGCGGCCGGGGACCAGGACCCGTTGCAGCCGCTCCAGTGGGACCTGCCCGCGATCAAGGCGGACCAGGCGCACAAGGTCAGCATGGGCAGCCCGGACGTCACCGTCGCCGTCATCGACACCGGCGTGGACGACACCCACCCGGACATCGCGCCCAACTTCGACCGCGCCGCCTCCGTCAACTGCGTGTCCGGCAAGCCGAACACGGCGGACGGGGCATGGCGGCCGACCGCCGAGGAGAGCCCGCACGGCACCCATGTCGCCGGTGAGATCGCCGGTGCCAAGAACGGCGTGGGCATGACCGGGGTGGCTCCCGGGGTGAAGGTGTCCGGCATCAAGGTGTCCACCACCGAGGGCTTCTTCTACACGGAGGCCGTGGTGTGCGGCTTCATGTGGGCCGCGGAGCACGGTGTCGACGTCACCAACAACAGCTATTACACCGACCCGTGGAACTTCAACTGCAAGGACGACCCGGACCAGGCCGCCCTGGTCGAGGCCGTCTCGCGGGCCACGCGGTACGCGGAGAAGAAGGGCGCGGTCAATGTCGCGGCCGCGGGCAACGACAACAACGACCTGGCCTCCGACGAGCTCCTCGACCCGTCCAGCCCCAATGACTCCGAGCCCGGCGACCGGAAGATCGACCCATCGAAGTGCCTTGACATTCCGGCCCAGTTGCCGGGTGTGATGACGGTGTCCGCCACCGGCGCCAAGGGCATCAAGTCCTCCTTCTCCAACTACGGCCTCGGCGTCATCGACATCGCCGCCCCGGGCGGCGACCGCACCGCCTACCAGACGCCCGACGCCCCCGCCAACAACGGCCTGATCCTGGGCCCGCTGCCCGGCGGCAAGTGGGGCTACATGGCCGGTACGTCGATGGCCTCGCCGCATGTCGCCGGTGTCGCCGCGCTCGTCAAGTCGACGTACCCGCACGCCCCGGCCGCCGCGGTCAGGGCGCTACTCAAGGCGCAGGCCACGGCCACCGAGTGCACCACCCCGTACGACATCGACAAGGACGGCAAGATCGACGCCGTCTGCGAGGGCGGCAAGAACCGCAACGGGTTCTACGGCGCGGGCATCACCGACGCGCTGAAGGCCGTCACCCGCTGACGTCCACGGCCTGACGCGGCCCCGTGGTGCGCCCCCGACTCCGGGTGGCGCAGCGCGGGGCCGCTGCGGTTGCCGCCCCCGCGTGTCGCCGGTGAGGATCCTGGCGTGAGTGTGATACCGAGTTCCGTCGAAACGGAGCCGGAGGCCCGGGCGCAGGAGGGCCGCCGGCGGTTCGCCGGGGGCGCCGGGCGGGCGGTGGCCGTACTGGTGCTGGTGGCGGTGGCCGCGCTGATACCGCTGCTGGGTGCGGGGCCCGCGCTGCACGGCACCGGTGAGGCCGAGGCGCCGGGCACACCGGGGATCGCGCTGGCCCGTGCGGTGCTCTTCGCGGGGATCTGCGTACCACTGGGGGAGGTCTTCGCGGCGAGACTGGCCCGCGGGCTGCCGGGGCTCGGCCCTCCCCCGCCGGGGCTGGGCCGTGTCGCGGCGGGGGCCGCGTTGCTCGCCGCGGTGCTGCTGGCCTCGGTGGTGGCCACCGGGAACCTGGTGCCGCAGCGGCTGTCCGACCTGGACGTGGGCGGGCTGTACCGGAGCCGGGACGGGCTGCTGGCGCTGGCCGAGGTGAACGCGCTGCTGGTGGCGGGCGCGGTGGCCGGGTCCCGTTCCACGGGGGTGCGGCTGCTGCCGGTGGCGGTGGTCGTCGCCGCGGAGTCGCTGCGCGCCCATCCGCCGTGGGAGCCGACGGCGCTGCTCGGCTCCGCCCTCACCGCCGCCCATCTGACCTGTGCCGCGCTCTGGGCGGGCGGGCTCTGGCAGGTGCTGCGGATGCTGCGCGGCACCCGGGTACCGGCCTCGGGGGCGGCGCTGCTGGGCCGCTTCTCGCGGGCGGCGGCCGGGCTGCTGGCCGCGGTCTGCGCGACGGGGGTGGTCAGCGCGCTGCGCCGGATGCCGCCGGACACCGTGCTGGACCAGTTGGCCGGCACCGCCTACGGCCGGGTCCTGCTGGCGAAGTTGCTGCTGGTGGCGGTGGCCTCGCTGCTGGCCCTGTCGGCACGGCGGCGGGTGGGCGACGCCTGTCTGCCCCGTACCGCGGATCCGGCCGGGGCGGCGCGCTCCGCGGTACCGGCGAGGGCCGAGGTGGCGGTACTGGCGGTGGTGGTGGCCGTCTCCGGACTACTGACGGCGCTGCCGGTACCGATCCACTGGTGAGGCTCAACCGGTGGGCACGCGGCGGTGGTTGAGGACGCCCCGGGTGAGGGCGTACTGGGCGGCGATGTAGGTGAGCATCACGCAGAAGTCATGGGCGGGGAGTTGCGGGAGGTCGGCGATGCCGGTGGCGATGAGGGTGTCGGAGAGCAGGAAGAGCAGCCCGCCGGCGGCGGCGAGCGGGCCGAAGCGGGTGGCGGACCAGGCCATCGCGGTGAGCAGCAGGCTGTATCCGGCGACCGGCCCGCGCAGCGCCGCGGGCAGCCCGGACCAGAGCACGGCGACCACGGCGACCAGCACCAGCAGATAGCCGGCGGGCAGCAGCAGGCCGCGGAGGCGGCTCGACGGGTCGGCGGCGGTGGACCGGCGGCCGCGGAGGAAGAGGCGCAGATAGCAGAGGTGGCCGAGGGCGAAGGAGCCCATCCCGGCCAGGAAGCAGGGCTCGGCGTCGAAGAGCAGCAGGATGTCGCCGCCCGCGCCGAACAGCAGCGCGGCGGCCAGCAGGCGGGGACCGCCGCTCAGCAGGACGTACCCGGCGAGCAGCGGCATCAGCAGCGGTTTGGCGAGCTGGTGGCCCAGGGGGAGGTCGGCCAGCAGGGAGCCGAGGTTGGTGATGGCGGCCAACGCGAAGGCGGCGAGCAGCAGTTGGGCACCGCGCGATCCCGGTGGGGCGGGCGGTGCGGCCGGATCGGCGGTGGCCGTGCGGGGCGGGTGGCTCACGGGGCGGGCTCCGTGGCGGGGGCGGGGGCGGCTGCTTCGGTCGGCGGCTGCCACCCGGGACCGCGCACCACCCGGCCCAGCCGCTCCCGCCAACTCGACGCCGCCCGCAGGTCCCTGGCGATGGCCGCGTACTCATGGGTGGCGACCCGCAGCGGGTTGTGGGTGGTGATGTTCTTGGTGAGGCCGAAGACGGGGCGCTCGGTCTCCGGTACGAAGCTGCCGAAGAGGCGGTCCCAGACGATGAGGATGCCGCCGAAGTTCCGGTCCAGATAGCCGCCCTGGGAGGCGTGGTGCACCCGGTGGTGGGACGGGGTGTTGAAGACGTACTCGACGGGGCGGGGCAGCCGGCCGATGCGCTCGGTGTGGATCCAGAACTGGTAGACGAGATTGACGGAGGAGCAGAACGCGACGGCCGCCGGGTGCACCCCGAGGGCGATCAGCGGCAGATAGAACGGCCAGGAGGTCCAGCTCGTCCAGGGCTGGCGGAGCGCGGTGCTGAGGTTGAACTTGCGGCTGGAGTGGTGCACCACATGGCAGGCCCACAGGATGCGGATCACATGGTGCCCGCGGTGCGACCAGTAGTAGAAGAAGTCCTGCCCGAGCAGCATCAGCGGCAGCGTCCACCACAGCAACGGCACCCGCAGCGGCGTCAGTTCGTAGACGGCGGAGTAGATCGCCACGATGGGGATCTTCCACAGGAAGTCGAAGAAGAGGCTGCCGAGGCCCATGGTGATGCTGGTGGCGGCGTCCCGCACCTCATAGCCCGCGGCGTCCTCGTCGGGGTGCAGGCGATAGCTGACGATCTCGACCACGGTCAGCAGGACGAAGGCGGGGACGGACCAGAGCACCACATCGGGCAGGTTGGGCATGGGTGCACCGTAGGACGGGTCACGGACCGCGAACAGACTTGTTACCCACAAGTATCCCCAAGGCCGGCGCGGCCGTTCTTGTACGACTCCCCACTTGCCTCCGGACCGCGGACGTGCAACGGACTTCCCGCGCCCGGGACTTGGGGCCGGTGATCCGGCTCAGGCCCCGGCCGCCCCCAGCAAGGTCCCCGCCGCATAGGTCACCCCCATCGCCAGCGCCCCACCGGTCGCGTTCCGCAGCACCGCCCGCCCCGGTGCCGCGCCGCCCAGCCGGGCGCTGGTCCAGCCGGTGACGACCAGCGCGGCCAGTACCGAGACCACGGTGACCGGCACCCGCAGGGCCTGCGGCGGCAGCACGATGGCGAGCAGCGGCAGCAGCGCGCCCACGGTGAACGCGAGGAAGCTGGCCCAGGCGGCGTGCCAGGGGTTGGTGAGGGCGTCCGGGTCGATGCCCAACTCCACACTGGCATGGGCCCGTAGCGCGTCCCGCGCGGTGAGCTGCTCGGCGGCCTCCCTCGCCACGTCCCGGGCCAGACCGCGTTCCCGGAGCAGCCCGGTCAGCTCCTCCAGCTCCTCCTCGGGCTGCTCGCGCAGCTCCCGGCGCTCGGTGGCCAGCGCCGCCTTCTCGGTGTCCCGCTGGGTGGAGACGGAGACATACTCGCCGGCCGCCATCGACAACGAGCCGGCCAGCAGCCCCGCGAGGCCCGCGGTGAGCAGGGCGCCGCGGTCCCCGGTGGCACCGGCCACCCCGACCACCAGGCCCGCGGTGGAGACCACGCCGTCGTTGGCGCCGAGTACCGCGGCGCGCAGCCAGTTGAGCCGCGTCCCCAGAGCGGCGCCGTGCTCCTCCGCGTGGCCCGGCCCGTGCTTGCCGCCGCTGCCGCCGGCGGGTGCGGTCTGATCGCTCATCGGGAGAGAATGCCATCCGCCGCCCCTCCCCGGCCCCGGGCACGCCGCCCGCCTCCGGCGCCCCGTCAACAGCCGCCCGTACGAGGGGTTTTGACGGTGTGCGCGGTGTGCGGGGGCGGGCAGCCGGAGTCCGGGCGCGGGACTGTCGGAGCCGGCCCGTATCCTCAGTGACCATGCTCGAAGACCCCCCGCCCGCAGCAGCTTCCGCCGCGCCCTGGCCGGCCGCGTATCCGACGGGTTACGCGGTCGTCGACGTCGAGACCACCGGACTCGCCCGGGACGACCGCATCGTGTCCGCGGCGGTCTACCGGCTCGACGCCCGCGGCGAGGTCGAGGACCACTGGTACACGCTGGTCAATCCGGAGCGCGATCCCGGCCCGGTGTGGATCCACGGTCTGACCGGCGACAAACTGGCGGGCGCGCCCCTCTTCGCCGATATCGCCGAGGAGTTCGCCGAGCGGCTGGCGGACCGGGTCCTGGTGGCGCACAACGCGGTCTTCGACTGGTCGATGATCGCCCGCGAGTACGCCCGCGCCGCGCGCACCCCACCGGTGCGGCAGCGGCTGTGCACCATCGCGCTCGCCAAGGAGCTGGCGCTGCCGCTGCCCAACCACCGACTGGAGTCGCTCGCCGCCCACTTCGGCGTGGTGCAGCGGCAGGCGCACCACGCGCTGGACGACGCACGGGTGCTGGCGGAGGCGTTCCGGCCGAGCCTGACGGCGGCGGCCCGCGGCGGGGTGCGGCTGCCGCTGCTGGAGTGCCGCCCGCTCACCGAGTGGACGGAGTCCCCCGCGTCCCGGCCGATGGGCGCCACCGGCTCCGGCCACCGGATCGGGCGTCAATCGGCGTACCGGCCCGGCAGTTGGCGCCCCGCCCGCAACCGCCCGGCGTGCCCGTACCCGAATCCGGGGCGGTACGAGCCGGGGCGGCCGCTGCGGCAGGGGATGCGGGTGGCGTTCTCCGGGGACACCTCGACGGAGCGTGAGCTGCTGGAGGACCGGGCGGTGGAGGCCGGGCTGCATGTGGCGACCAGCCTGTCCCGCCTCACCAGCCTGCTGGTCACCAACGATCCGGAGTCGGGCACTTCCAAGACGGCCCGGGCCAAGCAGTTCGGCACCCCGGTCGTGGACGAGGCGGCCTTCGGCCAGTTGCTCCAGGACGTGGCACCGGCCGAGCCGCAGGTCCCGGGCTCCCGCCCGCCGTCCGACACCGGCTGACCCGCCGCCGGACCGCGCACGTGCGCCGGTCGGGTGCCGCCCCGGCGACCCGCCCGCCGGGGCCTTGCCCGCCCAGGGACCGCCCCCGGACCATGCGGCGCATGGCACGTTGCGAGGTCTGCGGAAACGACTACGGCATGAGCTTCGAAGTGCACGCCCAAGGCGCGGTGCATGTCTTCGACTGCTTCTCCTGCGCCATCCACCGCATGGCGCCCATCTGCGAACACTGCCGGGTCCAGATCATCGGCCCCGGGGTGGAGGCCGAGGGCCACTGGTACTGCGGTGCGCACTGCGCCCGCGCCGAGGGGAGGCCCGGCATCGTCGACAAGGTCTGACGCCCGCACCCGCCGAACCCCGTACTCCCGGCCCCCGCCGGAGGCAGGCACCCCGCCCGCCGCCGCGGGGGCCCTGACGTGGGCGCCGGATCCGCGGCGAGTAGCCTCACTGGGGTGTACCGCTTCCTGTTGTCCCGGCAGTGGGTGATCCTCACCCTCGTCACGCTGCTCCTCATCCCCACGATGATCGAGCTGGGCTTCTGGCAGTTGCACCGTCACCAGCACCGGGTGGCGCAGAACGAGCGGATCTCCGCGGCGCTCTCCGCCGCCCCCGTCCCCGCCGAGCAGCTCACCTCCCCCGGTCACACCGTCACCGGCGAGCAGCGCTACCGCCGCGTCACCGCCACCGGCACCTTCGACACCGCCCACGAACTGGTGGTCCGCCGCCGCACCAACTCCGACGACACCATCGGCTTCCATGTCCTCACACCGCTGGTGCTGAGCGACGGCCGGGCGCTGCTCGTCAACCGGGGCTGGATCCCGGCCGACGGCGCCCAGACCGCGTTCCCGAAGATCCCCGCACCCGCCGGCGGCCGGATCTCCGTCACCGGCCGGCTGATGCCCGACGAGACCAGCGCCGCCAGCGGCATCAAGGACGTACGCGGGCTGCCGCCGCGCCAGGTCATGCTGATCAACAGCGCCCGCGAGGCGAAGAGCCTGGACCGCACGGTCCTCGGCGGCTATGTCGAGCTGACCTCCCCCGCCCCGCACAGCGGCGGCCCCGAGCCGATCGGCCGGCCCGACCACAGCAGCATCGGCCCGCACATGGCGTACGCCGTGCAGTGGTGGCTGTTCGCGGCCGGAGTGCCGGTCGGCTGGTGGGTCCTGGTACGCCGGGAGCGCCGCGACCGTACCGAGGCCACCGCGAAGGCCGAGGAGCAGCCGGCCGAACCGGCCACCGTCTGAGGCCCGCCGCCGTTCTGCCCGGATTGCGGCGCCGCTCCCGCGGGAACCCGGGGCGCGTGCGGCAACTCATCGAGGACTACGCGATCATCGGCGACCACCAGACCGCGGCGCTGGTGGCGAGGAACGGCTCCGTGGACTGGCTCTGCCTGCCCCGCTTCGACTCCCCCGCCTGCTTCGCCGCGCTCCTCGGCGACGAGCACAACGGCCACTGGCGGATCGCCCCCGAAGGCGCCGGCACCTGCACCCGCCGCGCCTACCGTCCCGGCACCCTCGTCCTGGACACCGAGTGGGACACCCCCACCGGCAGGGTGCGCGTCACCGATCTGATGCCGCAGCGGGACCGGTGGCCCGATCTGGTGCGGATCGTGGAGGGCCGCTCCGGGAAGGTCACCGTCCGCTCCGCCCTCCGTCTCCGCTTCGACTACGGCTCCATCGTGCCGTGGATGCGCCGCAGCGACGGACACCGGGTGGCGGTCGCCGGTCCCGACTCGGTCTGGCTGCGCAGCGAACCCGATGTGCCGTGCTGGGGCGAGGACTTCACCACGCACTCCGAGTTCACCGTCGGCAAGGGCGAGCGGGTCGCGTTCGTCCTCACCTGGCACCCGTCCCACGAGCCGCGCCCCAAGCTGATCGACCCGTTCAAGGCGCTACGGCAGAGCGAGCGGGACTGGCGGAACTGGGCCGGGCACTGCGGCTACAGCGGCCCGCACCGGGAGGCCGTGATCCGCTCCCTGATCACCCTCAAGGCCCTCACCTACGCGCCGACCGGCGGCATCGTCGCCGCCGCCACCACCTCACTCCCGGAGGAGCCGGGCGGGGTGCGCAACTGGGACTACCGCTACTGCTGGCTGCGCGACTCCACCCTCACCCTCGGCGCCCTCATCACCGCGGGCCACCTCGACGAGGCCAAGGCCTGGCGGGACTGGCTGCTGCGCGCCGTCGCCGGCTCCCCCGCCGACCTCCAGATCATGTACGGCCTCTCCGGTGAGCGCCGTATCCCCGAGTTCGAGGTGGACTGGCTGCCGGGCTTCGCCGACTCGCACCCGGTCCGCATCGGCAACCTCGCCGTGGAGCAGCGCCAACTCGACGTGTACGGCGAGGTCATCGACTCGCTCCAACTCGCCGCCCGCCGCGGCCTCGGCGCCAAACCGCACGCCTGGAACATCCAGCGCTCCCTGCTGGACTTCCTGGAGTCGGCCTGGCGGGAGCCGGACGCCGGACTGTGGGAGGTGCGCGGGCCCGAGCAGCACTTCGTGCACTCCAAGATCATGGCCTGGGTGGCGGCCGACCGCGCCGTCCGCGCCATGGAGGCCGCCCCGGAACTGAAGGGCGATGTGAACCGCTGGCGCCGGATGCGCGAGGAGGTCCGGCAGGACGTCTCCACCAGGGGCTTCGACCAGGACCGCGGCACCTTCACCCAGACCTACGGCTCCACCGCGCTGGACGCCGCGCTGCTGCTCATCCCCCGTACCGGGTTCCTGCCGCCGGACGACCCGCGGGTGACCGGCACCATCGACGCGGTGCGGGCCGAGCTGGCCCACGACGGCTTCGTCCGCCGCTACAGCACCGAGGGCGGCGCGGTGGACGGACTGCCCGGCGGCGAGGGCACCTTCCTGGTCTGCTCGTTCTGGCTGGTGGACGCGCTGCACCTGGCCGGCCGCACCAAGGAGGCCCGCCACCTCTTCGACCGGCTCGTCGCCCTCCGCAACGACGTGGGCCTGCTCGCGGAGGAGTACGACCCGGTGTCCGGACGGCAGTTGGGCAACTTCCCGCAGGCCTTCAGCCACATCGGACTGGTCAACTCCGCTTTCACCCTGTTCGGTACGGCCGGCGCAACGGGTGGTGCAGTATGAGGCCATGGATCTGGGGCTGAAAGACCGTGTCTACGTCGTCACCGGCGCCACCCGCGGACTGGGCAACGCCACCGCGCGTGCGCTCGCCGAGGACGGCGCGAAGGTGATCATCACCGGCCGCGACGAGCAGCGCACCGCCACTGCCGCCGCCGAACTGGGTGCGGTGGGAATAGCCGCCGACAACGCCGACCCGCAGGCCGCACAGCGCCTGGTGGCCACCGCCCGCGAGCGGTTCGGGCGGCTCGACGGCGTACTGATCAGCGTCGGCGGGCCCGCCCCCGGCGGACTGGCGGACAGCACCGACGAGCAGTGGCAGGCCGCCTTCGAGTCGGTCTTCCTCGGCGCGGTACGCCTGGCGCGGGCCGCGGCGGCGGAACTGGGCGACGGCGGTGTCATCGGCTTCGTACTCTCCGGCTCGGTGCACGAGCCGATCCCCGGACTCACCATCTCCAACGGGCTCCGCCCCGGTCTGGCCGGCTTCGCCAAGTCCCTCGCCGACGAGTTGGGCCCGCGCGGGATCCGGGTGGTGGGCGTGCTGCCCGGGCGGATCGACACCGACCGCATCCGGGAGCTGGACGGCCTGGCCGCCGACCCGGAGGCGGCCCGCACCGCGGCCGCCGCCCGCATCCCGCTGCGCCGCTACGGCACCCCCGAGGAGTTCGGCCGCACCGCCGCCTTCCTGCTCTCCCCCGCCGCCTCCTACCTCACCGGAATCATGGTCCCGGTCGACGGCGGCACCCGCCACGGCTTCTGACATACCGGCACCTCGTACGGCCCGCCCGTCACTGGACCCGCTGGGGACGGTGGCGGGCGGCTCTCAACTGGACCTCGGCGGGCAGCCGTTCGAGACCGGCCGAGTCACGGGCCTGCGCCAGCACCTCGTCCGAGATCCGCTGGAGGGCCGGCCCCGGCGCCGCGTAGGGCTCCAGCAGTACCCGCACCCCGGCCCGCGGCGCCTCCCGCCGCCCGGTGAGCCGCACCTCGGCCCGCTCCACCCCGTCCAGCGCGGCGGTACGGGCACCGGCCGCCGCCTCCAGGGCCGGGCCGCGCAGCAGGGCCTCCTCGCCGTCCCCGGTGTCGACCAGGATCTCGGCGAGACGGCGGCGCCGCAGTACCGCGGACAGCCACCACAGGCCGATCAGCAGCAGCACCGCGAGACCCGCGATCACCGCCGGCCACCACCAGCCCTCGCCGCGCCAGTGGGTCCGCTGCGCCGCGGAGAGCAGTACATCGTGCTGGTCCTGGTGGATCCACCAGGAGGGCCCGGTCGCGCCGAGCCCGATGGCCAGCACCGGGCCGCCGAAGACCAGCAGCACCAGTCCGGCCAGCGCCAGCAGCACCCGGTCGGCACGTCCCGGCTTCTCCACCGCGCTCACCCCTTCCGGCCCGAGCGAGACACCCGCACCCCGAGCGCCGGCGGCCGGGCCAGGCCCAGCTCCCCGACACCGTCGGTCAGCGCCCGGGTCAAGTCGTCGCGTACGTCGTCCAGTTCACGGAAGTGGGACACCGCGCGGACCTTCACCCGGCGGCGTCCCGCGGCGACCTGGACGGACTGCACCCCGGGCACCTCCATGGCCCGGTCCCGCAGCACCATCGCCACCGCCCGCCGGTGCAGCCCCGCCCGCAGTCCGGGCTCCGGGGCGAGCATCGTCAGCACCCCGCGCCGCCCCGGGGTCGCCGCCAGCACCAGCAGCCACAGACCGAGGGCCGCCGCGAAGGCCGCCCCGGCGAGTACCGCGGTGTCGTCCAGGGGGCGCCGCGCCAACTCCCGCGCCAGGGTGCGCCGCCACTGCATCGCGGGGTGCCCGGTGCGGACCGAGGCGATGTCGTACAGCAGCAGCCCCGCCCCGGCGAAGACCAGCAGGGCGATCAGAACGGCGGGCGCCCGGCGCGGCGACCAGAAGCGGCGTACCCGACCCGGGGGCGGGACGGGTGCGGGGGCCCGCGGCGGTTCCGGCTCGCGCTCCAGGACGGGCATCGGGCGAGTGGGGCCGTCCGGATCCTCGGGCGTGCTCATCGGGTCCTCCCCTGTCCGGCGCCGCGCAACTCCGCCGAGTGCAGCCGCTCCACCTGGACCACCACCTCGGGCACCGACATCCCGGCCAGCGCCCGCACCCGCTGCACCACCCGCTGCCGCACCGCACCGCACTGGGCGCCCAGGTCGGAGGGGTACTCCAGATCGAGGCTGATCCGCACCCGGGCGATGTCCCGCCGGATCTGCACGGTGGCATGGGGTACGGAGCCGCCCTCGGGCAGCGCGCGCAGCGCCTCCCGGGCCGCCCGGGCGGCGATCTTGGCGACGACGCGGTCCGCGATCCGGGTGGCCCCCCGCTCGGCCGCCGGCACCCGCCCCGCACCGGCGGCGACGGTGCCGGTGCCCGCGGCCTGCTCCGGCACCGGGGTCACCGGTCCCGGCCGCCGCCGCGGGGGCGGAAGATGTCACCCGGTTCGAGGTCGCCGTCCAGGAACCGGCCGGCCACGAAGCCGACCGCCCCCAGTGCGGCCACCAGCACGAAGGCGCCGAAGCCGCCGAAGTACCCGGCGAAGCCCAGTGCCATCCCGGCCACCATGCCGATCACGGCCATGCTCATGGTGCACGCTCCTCGCGGTCTGTCTCGGCCGGGCCCGGGCCGCTACTGGATCCGGGTCTCCGGTTCCTCTTCCTCTTCTTCGGGCAGCTTCACATCGCTCACGGCCACATTGACCTCGACGACTTCCAGGCTGGTCATCCGCTCCACGGCGGCGATCACGTTCTCCCGGACCGAGCTGGCGACATCCCCGATGGGCACGCCGTACTCGACCACGATCTCCAGGTCCAGCGCCGTCTGCACCTCGCCCACCTCGGCCTTCACGCCGCGGGAGACGGAACGGGTACCGCCCGGCACCCGTTCGCGGACGGCGCCGAAGGTACGGGAGATACCGCTGCCCATGTCGTGCACTCCGGGCACGTCACGGGCGGCGAGGCCGGCGATCTTCTCGACCACGCCGTCGGCGATGGTGGTGCGGCCGCGTTCGCCGGGGGCCGGGAGGCGCCGGGGCTGCTGCCCGGACCGCCGTTCCCTGGCGCCGTCGGTGAGGGACTGCTCGGACTTCTCCAGGCGCTCCGTGCCGCTGCGCCCTGCACTGTCAGCCATGGGATTCATCCTTTTCGACAGGAGATCTCCTTCTTCAGCCACCCTAGGTGCGGATACCCCGGCGCGCCCCGTGAAGACCCCCGATCCGGCACCGGGTGAGCTGGGAGGGGCGGGGTGTCAGTCGCCGAGGCCGACCAGGTCGCGCAGACGGCGGGCCTGGGCGGCGCGCTCGGCGGCGCGCTGCTCCTCGTAGCCGCGAGTGGTGGCGCCGCGCAGCAGGGCCTTGGTCTCGATGACGGCGTCGCGGGGCGCGGCGAGCAGGGCGCCGGCCAGATCGCGGGCGGCGGCGTCCAACTCCTCACCGGGGACGACGAGATTGGCCAGGCCGACGCGTTCGGCCTCCTCGGCGCCGACGAAGCGGCCGGTGGCGCAGATCTCCAGGGCCCGCGCATAGCCGACGAGCCCGACCAGCGGGTGCGTGCCGGCCAGGTCGGGAACGAGGCCGAGGCTGGTCTCGCGCATGGCGAACTGGGCGTCCTGCGCGGCGATCCGCAGATCGCAGGCGAGGGCGAGCTGGAAGCCGGCGCCGACGGCATGGCCCTGTACGGCGGCCACACTCACCACGTCGGACCGCCGCCACCAGGTGAAGGCCTCCTGGAAGGAGGCGATGGCGGCGTCGAGTTCGGCGTCGGTACGGTGCGCCAGGTCCAGGAAGGACGGCTCGCCGTCGAAGCCCTCGGGGGTGAGGGCCTGCCGGTCGAGGCCGGCCGAGAAGGACTTCCCCTCGGAACGCAGCACCACCACCCGGACGCTCCCGGGCAGGACGCGCCCGGCCTCGGCGAGGGTGCGCCAGAAGGCGAACGTCTGGGCGTTGCGCTTGGCGGGGTTGTTCAGCGTCACCGTGGCGAGCGTGCCGTCGACGGTGAGCAGTATGCCGTCCTGGTCGATGAGCGGGGCGGACGAAACCATGCGGTGCCTCCGGAGGGTGCGATGTCGGGCGGACGTGATACTCGCACCCTAATTACCGCATAGTAACCACCCGGCCGTCCGCAGGGGTACGTACCGGCGCGGGGCGCCGGAGGCGGACCGACCGGGTGGCACCACCGAAGGCGGTGCCACCGCCGTCAGCCCGAGGCGGCCTTCTTGCCTCGTGTGGCCCCACCGCGTCCCCGCAGCGTGACCCCGGACTCGCTCAGCATCCGGTGCACGAAGCCATACGAGCGGCCGGTCTCTTCGGCCAGCGCCCGGATACTCGCACCGGAGTCGTACTTCTTCTTCAGGTCTGCCGCGAGCTTGTCGCGCGCGGCGCCGGTCACCCGGCTGCCCTTCTTCAGAGTCTCGGCCACCCGTGCCTCCTCATGGGAAGTGCGCTCTGGACTTCTCATGATCACCCCTACCGGGCTTCCTGGCCACCCATTCGGCAAGGTCGATCCGCCGGGCTTGGGCCGCCGAAGCCCGCACCGGACGGCCGGAATGAAAAATTCCGAAGCCTCTCACCGGCCGGGAAAAGCAAGCCCCCGAAGAAATCAGCAGGTCAGCGCGGCCCACCGAGGCGAGATGCGGTCTTATGCGGATGTACGACAAAACCGGGGCAAGACACACGGAGTACCAGGCGATCTCACACAGATGGTGGATCACGGATGGACCGCCCGGCCCTCCCGGGACCGCTTCGGGCCGCGGGCGCCGTCTCAGGCCAGTGCCACCAGGTCCGCGTACCCGGCGCCCCACAGGTCCTCCACGCCGTCCGGCAGCAGGATGATCCGCTCCGGCTGGAGGGCGTCGACGGCGCCCTCGTCGTGGGTGACGAGGACGACCGCGCCCTGGTAGGTGCGCAGCGCGCCGAGGATCTCCTCGCGGCTGGCCGGGTCCAGGTTGTTGGTGGGCTCGTCCAGGAGCAGGACGTTGGCCGCGGAGACGACCAGGGTGGCCAGGGCCAGCCGGGTCTTCTCGCCACCGGACAGCACCCGGGCCGGCTTGTCCACGTCGTCCCCGGAGAAGAGGAAGGAGCCGAGGACCTTGCGGACCTCCACCAGGTCCATGTCGGGTGCGGCGGAGCGCATGTTCTCCAGGACGGTGCGGTCGCCGTCGAGGGTCTCGTGCTCCTGCGCGTAGTAGCCCAGCTTCAGGCCGTGGCCCTCGACGACGCGGCCGGTGTCGGGCTTCTCCACACCGGCCAGCAGTCGCAGCAGGGTCGTCTTGCCGGCGCCGTTCAGCCCGAGAATGACGACCCGGGAGCCCTTGTCGATGGCCAGGTCGACATCGGTGAAGATCTCCAACGAGCCGTAGGACTTGGAGAGTTCCTCGGCGGTCAGCGGGGTCTTGCCGCAGGGGGCGGGCTGCGGGAAGCGGAGCTTGGCCACCTTGTCGCCGCGGCGCACCTCCTCCAGTCCGGAGAGCAGCTTCTCGGCGCGGCGGGCCATGTTCTGCGCGGCGACCGTCTTGGTGGCCTTGGCGCGCATCTTGTCCGCCTGGGCGTTGAGCGCGGCGGCCTTCTTCTCCGCGTTCTGCCGCTCCCGCCTGCGGCGCTTCTCGTCGGCCTCGCGCTGCTGCTGGTAGAGCTTCCAGCCCATGTTGTAGTAGTCGATCGCGGAGCGGTTCGCGTCCAGGTAGAAGACCTTGTTGACCACCGTCTCCACCAGGTCCACGTCGTGGGAGATGACGATGAAGCCGCCGCGGTACGACTTGAGGTAGTCCCGCAGCCAGACGATGGAGTCGGCGTCCAGGTGGTTGGTGGGCTCGTCCAGGAGCAGGGTGTCGGCGTCCGAGAAGAGGATGCGGGCCAGCTCCACGCGGCGCCGCTGGCCGCCGGAGAGGGTGTGCAGCGGCTGGCCGAGCACCCGGTCGGGCAGGTTGAGCGCGGCGGCGATGGTGGCGGCCTCGGCCTCGGCGGCGTATCCGCCCTTGGTGAGGAACTCGGTCTCCTGGCGCTCGTACTGGCGCATCGCCTTCTCGCGGGTGGCGCCCTGGCCGGAGGCGATGCGGTGCTCGTTCTCGCGCATCTTGCGGATCAGGGTGTCGAGGCCGCGGGCGGAGAGGATGCGGTCCCGGGCGAAGACGTCGAGGTCGCCGGTGCGCGGGTCCTGCGGCAGATAGCCGACCTCGCCGGAGCGGCCGACGGTGCCGGAGGCGGGGACGGCCTCGCCGGCGAGGACCTTGGTGAGGGTGGTCTTGCCGGCGCCGTTGCGTCCGACGAGGCCGATGCGGTCGCCCTTGGCGACGCGGAAGGTGGCGGACTCGATGAGGATGCGGGCACCGGCGCGCAGTTCGATACCGGAGGCGGTGATCACGGACAGACTCCTGGGCAGGGTTGGACGGCGTACTTGCTCGACGGCTGGGGCGGCTTGCGCGGCCTCAGGGGCGTACGCCGGCTAATGCGTGAGGAGAATGGCCATGAAGCCATCCTAACCGCCCCGGGCGAACCGGTTTCCGGCGACCCCGGGGGCCAGGGTCTCCGCGGCGGGGCTCAGGCGCCGCCGGTGTGGACCTGGAACGCGGCCCGCCGCACCGCACGGGCGAGCGCCGGGTCGGGGTGGGCGGCGGCGAGGGCCACCAGGACCTGCACGGTGCGCGGGTGGCCGACCGCGCGTACCTCGGTGAGCAGGGCCGGGACGGTGGGCTGGACCGCCGACTCCAGGTGGCGTACGAGGAGTTGGCCGTCGCCGTGGTCGGCCACGGCGGCCGCGGTGTCCACCCACAGCCAGGTCGCCTCGCGGCGGGTGAGCGCGGCGTGCGCCTCCTCCGGGTCGGCGCCCTCGTGCTCCGCCAGCCACAGCAGCGCGTACGGCCGCAGCACCCCGTCCTCGACCACGGAGCGCACCTCGCCCTCGGCGGGGGCGCCCACCACGCGCAGCGCCTCGAAGGCGAGGCCGCGCAGCAGGGCGTCGTCGCCGCGGGCGGCGGCGAGGAGTTCGGTGACGGCGCCGGCGACCGGGCGGGCGGCGAGCCAGGCGCGGTACTCGTCGCGGGCCGCCTTGGGGCGCAGGCCCGCGCAGCCGCGCAGCATGTCCTCCGCGGGCTGCTCGATGTGCCCGCCGGGGCTCTGCGCGGCCACACAGATCTGCTCCAGCTTGACCCACACCGCCCAACTCCCCAGCGGCGTGAGGGTGGCCTGGCCGGTGCCGACGGTGAGCGCCCCCACCTCGGCGAGGGCGGCCAGCGACCACTCCAGGAAGGGGGCGAGCCCGGCGGCCGGTTCCGGGGGCTGGGGCTGGGACTGGGACTGCGGCCCGTACTGGATCTCGCAGCGGCCGGTGCGGAGTTCGGTGACGCGCTGCTCCAGCAGGTCGAGGAGCTGGCTCAACGAGACGGCGCCGTCGGAGAGTTGGAGCAGGGAGAGGAGTTGCGGCATCGACTCGACGACCTCGGCGACCACGCCGGGGGCCAGGCTCTCCGGGGCGGGCCGGGCCAGCGACCAGGCGTCGAAGAGGGCGACCCAGCCGCGGAGTACGGCGCCGTCGTCCCGGTCCCAGGCGCGCAGCCGCCAGCCGGGGCGGGCGCAGTCGTCGTGCACCTCGATCAGGCCGGCCAGCCGGGCGGTGTCCCAGTCGCTCCGCACCTGTCCGGGCGTCAGCTCCAGGTCCTCGGCGGCGCCGCGGGCGGTGGCCTCGGTGAGCACCCCGGAGCCGTCCGGTACCGCGCGGTCGGAGCCGGGCCGCAGTGCGGTGTCCGCCCAGCGCGCAACCCGTACCGCGCCTGCCAGTTGGCGGCGGGCCTGCCGGGCCAGTTCCGCGGGTGCGGGGGTGCCCTGGGGCGGTGGCGCGGGGCGCCTGGTACGCCGTCGGCCCACCACCTGGGCGGCGGTGGCCGGGGTGTGGGGGCCGACAAGACGGAGCCTGGAGTCGCGCGGGATACGGGACGTCACGGGGGCAGTCTTCCTGTTGGGGTGCCGAAATCCCAAACGGAATGCGGCGAGGACTGCTATGCGGGCCGCGCGGACAGGCGTATGCCGGGCGGATCGGGTCGAAACGGAAGATGACGTCCGGGGGCTGGTCAGACCAGGGCGGTGAGGAAGCGGCGCAGGGTCTCCTCGTAGCGGGCCGGGTCGGCGTTCCACATGGCGCCGTGCGGGGCGTCGGCCACGGTATGCAGGTTGACCCGGTCCGCGTTGCGGCGGGCGAAGCCGCGGGAGGCGGCGAAGGGGGCGACGGTGTCGGCGGGGCCGTGCAGCAGCAGGGTGGGCACCGTGACCGGCTCCCCGTCGGGCCGGAGGCGCTGTCCGTCGGCGGCGGCTCCGGTGCGGCCGCGGGCGGCGCGGACCGCTAGCGGCAGCAGGATCCGCGGGGCGCGGCGGGCCTCGGCGAGGGCGCGCAGGGTGGCCTCCGGGTCGAGCACCGGGGAGTCCAGCACCAGGCCGGAGATGCGGTCCCGGACTCCGGAGCGGGCGGCGGCGTGCAGGGCCATGGCGGCGCCGGTGGACCAGCCGTGCAGGATCACCTTGCGGGCGCCGTAGCGCACCGCGTAGCGGATGGCCGCGTCCACGTCGCGCCACTCGGTCTCGCCGAGGTGGCGCAGTCCGTCGGGTGCGCGGGGCGCGCCGAGGTCCTGGCGGTAGGCGAGGTCGAGTACGGGGATGCGGGCGCGGTGCAGGAACTCCATGACGACCATGGGGTGTTCGCGGGTGGTGCCGAGGCCGTGCACGGTGATGACCCAGGTGTCGCGGGCGCCGGGGAGGAACCAGGCGGGCAGGCTGCCGAGTTCGCCGGGGATGTCGATGTCGGCGTGGTCGAGGCCGAGGGCGCTGCGCGGGTCGCCGATGTGGACCTGCGGGGTGAGCCAGACCTTGGCGCCGGTCCGTAGGGAGCCGTGGGTGACGCGCTCCAGGCGGCGCACCACGGTGTCCGCGGTGTGCTGCACCCCGTCGAGTACGGGGCCGACCACGGCGTGGACGCCGTCGCCGGTGAGGCCGTAGCGGCCGGGGTGCAGGGAGGCCAGGTCGCGGGTGAGGGTGATCCGGCCGGGCTCGGTGGCGTGGACGGTGAGTCTGGGTTCGGTGGGCAGCGGGCGGCCGGGCGGCGCCTTGAGGGCGGCGTCGCTGGCGAGTCGGCCGGCCACCACTGCGGCCGCGCCGACACCTATCGCTGCGGTGACGGCCGCTGCTGCCGTCGCTCTGGCGGTGCGCACCGCTCCAGTCTGCGCGCGGGGGCTGCCGGAGGCCAGTGGACCGGCACCCGGGGGCGGCTCAGCGGCCGGGCTGGCCGTAGCCGCGGAGCCGGTCGGCGACCTCGTCGAGCTGGGCCGGGGTGAGGAGGGAGGGAGTGGCGCCGGGGTGGGCGGAGGCGGTGAGCCAGAGGCGGCACATCCACTCCAGTTGGGCGGTGCGGTCGTAGGCGGCGTCCAGGGTGTGGCCGTGGGTGAGGGTGCCGTGGTTCCGGAGCAGGCAGCCGGTGCGGTCGCGCAGGGCGTGCAGCAGGTGGCGGGCCAACTCCTCGGTGCCGTACAGGGCGTAGGGCGCGACGCGGACCGGGCCGCCGAGGGCCGCGGTCATGTAGTGGATGGGCGGGAGTTCGGTGACGAGGGTGGAGACGGCGGTGGCGTGCACGGCGTGGGTGTGGACGACGGCGCGGGCGTCGGTGGTGCGGTAGACCGCGAGGTGCATGGGGAGTTCGCTGGTGGGGGCGAGCCGGCCGTGGCGCACGGTGCCGTCCAGGTCGACTCCGAGGAGGTCGCCGGGGGTGAGCCGGTCGTAGGGGACGCCGGTGGGGGTGACCAGGACGGTGCCGCCGACCCGTACGGAGACATTGCCCGAGGTGCCGACGACCAGGCCGTCGGTGACGCTGCGGCGGGCGGTGGCGACCAGGTCCCGCCAGGCCTGCGCGAGTTGGGCGGCGTCCTCGGCTGGCGGGGCGGGCGGGTCGTCGGGAGTGGGCGGTCCGGGTGGGGGTGGGGTCATGGCGGGCATCCTGCCACCCGGCCGTCGGCTGCGTCATTCGGGTGAGTTCATCCAGTAATAAATCATTTTCTACGAATTATTGGTCGCGCCTCACCGGACGGCCGTCGGAGCCGTGGTTAGCCTGCGGGCGATTTGTCCCAACAGCCCATTTCCTGGGGGAAACATGGCTTTCGCTCGCCTTCCCGACCGTCGACCAGTCCGGCGGATCGCCGCGTCCGCCGTGGCCCTCGCTCTGGGCGGCCTGGCCCTCGCCGAGGTGCCCGCGGCCGCCGCGTCCAAGCCCATCGGCAATGACGTCTCCTCGTACCAGGGCAACATCAACTGGGGGTCGGTCCACGGCAAGGGAGGCCGGTTCGCCTACGTCAAGGCCACCGAGTCCACGAACTACCGCAACCCGTACTTCGCCCAGCAGTACAACGGCGCCTACAAGGCCGGGATGCTGCGCGGCGCGTACCACTTCGCGCTCCCCAACAAGAGCTCCGGCAAGACGCAGGCCGCCTACTTCGTCCGGCACGGCGGCGGCTGGTCCGCGGACGGCAAGACGCTGCCGCCCGCCCTGGACATCGAGCACAACCCGTACTCCGGCGGCTCCTGCTACGGGAAGAGCGCGGCCGGGATGGTGTCCTGGATCAAGTCCTTCAGCGACGAGGTGAACCGGCGCACCGGACGCCGGCCCGCCATCTACACCAGCACCCAGTGGTGGAACACCTGCACCGGCCACAGCCGGGCCTTCGCCGCCCAGCACCCGCTCTGGCTGGCCCGCTACGGCTCCAGTCCCGGCCCGCTGCCCGCCGGCTGGACCTTCTGGACCTTCTGGCAGTACAACGACCACGGCAAACTCCCCGGCGACCAGGACAAGTTCAACGGTTCCATGACCCAGCTCAGGCGGCTCGCCAAGGGCTGACCCGCACCACCCGCACCAGCACCGCGCCCCCTCCGCGCCCCGGCCGCGCACGGAGGGGGCGCCGTGCTGCGGCCCGCTCCCGCGCCCGCGCCGCCCTCCTCCGGCGCGCGACCGGAGTCACTCTCCGGCCCGGCCGAGTTCATCTTCCGTTCACCCAGATTGCCTACGGTCCTGATGCCAACGACGCCAAACAGAAGCCCGGGTAAATGGAACACATCACGCTTCTCCTCGGGATCGTGATCGTCACCGCTCTCGTGTTCGACTTCACGAACGGTTTCCACGACACCGCCAACGCGATGGCCACCACCATCTCCACCGGCGCACTCAAACCCAAAGCGGCCGTCGCACTCTCGGCCTCGCTGAATCTCGTCGGAGCGTTCCTGTCGGTCGAGGTCGCAAAAACGATCTCCGGCGGGATCATCGACGAAAAGGGCCTCAGAACCGAGGTCATCTTCGCGGCGCTGGTCGGCGCCATCCTGTGGAATCTCCTCACCTGGCTGCTGGGCCTGCCGTCCAGCTCCTCGCACGCCCTCTTCGGTGGGCTCATCGGTGCCGCCGTCATGTCGGCCGGCTGGTCCTCGGTGAACGGCTCCACCGTCATCACCAAGGTCCTGCTGCCCGCGGTCGCCGCTCCGCTCGTCGCGGGCCTCGCGGCGACGCTGGCCACCCGGATCACCTACCGGCTCGGCTCGCGCACCGACGAACGGCACACCGCCAAGGGGTACCGGGCCGGGCAGATCGCCTCCGCCGGGCTGGTCTCGCTGGCGCACGGCACCAACGACGCGCAGAAGACCATGGGCATCATCACCCTCGCCCTGGTCACCGGCGGCGTCCTGGCCCCGGGCTCCAACCCGCCGGTCTGGGTGATCACTTCGGCCGGTCTGGCCATCGCGCTCGGCACCTACCTCGGCGGCTGGCGCATCATCCGCACCATGGGCCGCGGGCTGACCGAGCTGGCGCCGCCACAGGGCTTCGCCGCCCAGACCAGTGCGGCCACCGCGATCCTCGCCTCCTCGCACCTCGGCTTCTCGCTCTCCACCACCCAGGTCTGCTCGGGTGCCGTGATGGGCGCGGGCCTGGGCCGCAAGGGGGGCGTGGTGCGCTGGTCCACGGCCAGCCGGATGTTCGCGGCCTGGGGGCTGACGCTGCCGGCCGCGGGTCTGGTGGGCGCCGGTGCCGAGTTCCTCACCAGCCGCGGCACCTGGGGCGTCGTCACCACCGGGGTGCTGCTGGTGGCCGGTTCCGGACTGATCTGGACGCTGTCCCGGCGCCGTCCCGTCGACCAGCACAACGTCAACGACCCGGCTGCGGACGGCGGTTCGGAGCCGGCCGAGCCGGCCGGGGTGGTCACCACCGCCATCGCCGCCGTCGCCCCGCCGCCGGTGCGCGGCGCGGTCCCCGCGGCAGCGGACACCGAGGCTGCGGAGTCGACGACGTCGGAGTCGGCGGCGGCACCCGACGGCGGGCCGACGACTCCGCCCGCGCCCGCCAAGCCGGCCACGGTGTAGGAAAGGACCCCGCATCCCATGGACTCCATCGACATCGACTGGGCGGCACTCGGCTCCGTCTTCGGCGTCAGCCTCGTCGCCACCGTGGCCCTGGTGGGCCTCTTCACCCTCGGGGTGGTGGGCCTCGCCAAGCGCGAGGAGGCCACCGCGGAAGGCGGTTCCGCGGCGCTCGCCACCACCGGCGCCTACGCCTGCTTCGCACTGTGCACGGCCGCCGTCGCCTACGGGATCTTTCTGATCGTGGCCTGATCGGGCGCGGGCGATCCGTACTCCGCGCGAGGGGCGGGGCGTACACCGGGATACCGGTGCGCGCCCCGCCCCTTCCCCGTGCTGGGGGCCGTGGTGTGGGGCCGCGCACACTCTCCCGTCCCAGGTCAACGGCAGGTTGACGGGTGTTCGGGGGCCGTGGTGGACTTCCGGGGCCAAGTACGGCGGCATGGAGAGGAAGCCGGTGCGAATCCGGCGCGGTCCCGCCACTGTCACCGGGGAGCGCTCCCCCACACCGATGTCACGGCCCCGACCCACCGGGGCTGGAAGGCCGGGGGAGCCGCGGATCCGGGAGCCAGGAGACTCTCGCCGTCGTTTCCTTCGAACCGGGGCGCGGACCCTGAGTGAGGACACGGAGCGATGCCGGGCTGCCCGCCACCCGGAACACAAGTCGCGTACGGCGCCCGGGTGTTCGCCTGTGGTGCCACCGCCGGAATGCTCGCCGACGCGGCCCTCGGCGACCCCCGCCGCGGGCACCCCGTGGCCGCCTTCGGCCGTGCCGCGGCCGCCGTGGAGCGCGCCCTGTGGAGGGACGACCGGGCCCGCGGCGCGCTGCACACCCTGGTCTGCGCGGGCGGCGCCCTCGGTGTGGCCGTACTGGCGGGCCGGGCGGTGCGCCGCTCCCCCGCCGCCGCCACCGCCCTGACCGCGGCCGCCACCTGGGCCGTGGTCGGCGGTACCACGCTGGGCCGGGAGGCTCGGGCCGTGGGCGCCGCGCTGGCCGCGGGTGAGCTCACCGCCGCCCGGGCCCGGCTGCCGCACCTCTGCGGGCGGGACCCGGAGGCGCTGGACGCCGGTCAACTCGCCCGCGCCGTGGTCGAGTCGGTCGCCGAGAACACCTCGGACGCGGTGGTCGGCGCCCTGGTGTGGGGGGCGGTGGCGGGAGTACCGGGGCTGGTCGCGTTCCGTGCCGTCAACACCCTGGACGCGATGGTGGGCCACCGCTCCCCGCGGTATCTGCGCTACGGCTGGGCCTCGGCGCGGCTGGACGACGCGGCGGGCGCGCCCGGTGCCCGGCTGACGGCGCTGCTGGCGGCGGCGCTCGGCGGTGCGCCGCGTTCCGCGCTGCGCGCCTGGCGTACCGACGCGGGCCGCCATCCCAGCCCCAACGCGGGCCCGGTGGAAGCGGCGTTCGCGGGCGCGCTCGGCGTACGGCTGGGCGGCACCCTCGCCTACGGGGGCCGGGTGGAGCACCGGCCGGTGCTGAACGCGGCCGGGCGTGCCGTACGGGTCGAGGACGTACCGCGCGCCATCCGGCTGTCGCGGCGGGTGAGTTGGGGGGCGCTGGTGGTGTGTGCGGGCGGCAGGCTGCTCGTGGAGCGGGCGGCGCGGAAGGCGGGGACGGTGTGAGCGGGAGCGGGAAGGGCCGGGGCGGCGGGCTGCTGGTGGCCGGTACCACCTCGGACGCGGGCAAGAGCGTGGTGACCGCCGGGATCTGCCGGTGGCTGGTCCGGCAGGGGGTGAAGGCCGCCCCGTTCAAGGCGCAGAACATGTCGCTGAACTCGTTCGTGACGCGGGACGGCGCGGAGATCGGGCGGGCGCAGGCCATGCAGGCGCAGGCCGCCCGGGTGGAGCCGAGCGCGCTGATGAACCCGGTGCTGCTGAAGCCGGGCGGCGACAGCAGCAGCCAGGTGGTGCTGATGGGGCGCCCGGTGGGCGAGTTGAGCGCCCGCGGCTACCACGGCGGCCGCCAGGAGGCACTCCTCGGCACCGTGCTGGACTGCCTGAGCGAGCTGCGGGGCGAGTACGACGCGGTGGTCTGCGAGGGCGCCGGTTCGCCCGCCGAGATCAATCTGCGGCGTACCGACATCGTCAACATGGGGCTGGCGCGGGCCGCCGGGCTGCCGGTGGTGGTGGTCGGGGACATCGACCGCGGCGGGGTCTTCGCCTCCTTCTTCGGCACCCTCGCCCTGCTCTCCCCCGCCGACCAGGCGCTGGTCTCCGGCTTCCTGGTGAACAAGTTCCGCGGCGATGTGACGCTGCTGGAACCGGGCCTGCGGATGCTCCAAGGGCTCACCGGGCGGCCCTCGTTGGGCGTACTGCCGTTCCGGCACGGCCTGGGGATCGACGAGGAGGACGGGCTGCGGGTGTCGCTGCGCGGCGCGGTCCGCGAGTCGGCGGTGAGCGAACCGGCCGGGGAGGACGTGCTGCGGATCGCGGTGTGCGCGGTGCCGCTGATGTCGAACTTCACCGATGTGGACGCGCTGGCCGCCGAGCCCGGTGTGGTGGTGCGCTTCGTGGACCGGCCGCCGGAACTGGCCGACGCCGACCTGGTGGTGGTGCCCGGCACCCGCGGCACGGTACGGGCGCTGCGCTGGCTCCGGGAACGCGGACTGGCCGGGGCGCTGGCCCGCCGGGCCGCCGCGGGCCGCCCCGTCCTCGGCATCTGCGGCGGCTTCCAACTGCTGGGCGAGGAGATCGAGGACGAGGTGGAGTCCCGCGCCGGCCGGGTACCGGGCCTCGGCCTGCTGCCGGTACGGGTCCGCTTCCACCGGGAGAAGACCCTGGCCCGCCCCTCGGGCACCGCCCTCGGCGAGCCGGTGCGGGGCTACGAGATCCACCACGGGGTGGCCGAGGTGCTGGGCGGCGCGCCCTTCCTCGACGGCTGCCGCAGCGGCCCGGTGTGGGGCACCCACTGGCACGGCTCGCTGGAGTCGGACGGCTTCCGGCGGGCGTTCCTGCGGGTGGTGGCCGAGACCGCGGGGCGCCGCTTCGTACCGGCGCCCGACACCTCGTTCGGGGCTTTGCGGGAGCGGCAGTTGGACCTGCTGGGCGATCTGGTGGAGGAGCACGCCGACACGGATCTGCTGTGGCGGCTGATCGAGTCCGGCCCGCCGCCCGGACTGCCCTTCGTCCCGCCCGGTGCCCCGGCCGACCCCGAGACCACCACCGACACCCCCGTGGAGGACCCCGCGTGACCATCACCCCGTATCCGTTCAGTGCGATCGTCGGTCAGGACGACCTGCGGCTCGCGCTGCTGCTGAACGCCGTCTCGCCCGCTGTGGGCGGGGTGCTGGTGCGCGGCGAGAAGGGCACCGCCAAGTCGACCGCGGCCCGCGCCCTGCCGGTGCTGCTGCCCGAGGTGCGGGTGGTGTCCGGCTGCCGCTTCTCCTGCGAGCCGGGCGCGGCCGACCCGGGCTGCCCGGACGGCCCGCACGAGTCGGCCGCCGCCCGCACCCGGCGCGCCCGCATGGTGGAGCTGCCGGT
Organism: Streptomyces sp. NPDC058045; assembly: GCF_042885635.1. Classification (NCBI taxonomy): domain Bacteria; kingdom Bacillati; phylum Actinomycetota; class Actinomycetes; order Kitasatosporales; family Streptomycetaceae; genus Streptomyces; species Streptomyces sp. NPDC058045. The sequence goes on from NZ_JBHVRR010000051.1 coordinate 30,452, forward strand.
CGGCGCCTCCGAGGATCGGGTGGTGGGCGCCCTCGACATCGAGCGGGCCCTCGCCGACGGCGTCAGGACCTTCGAGCCGGGCCTGCTCGCCGACGCCCACCGCGGCATCCTCTACGTCGACGAGGTCAACCTCCTCCACGACCATGTCATCGACCTGCTGCTGGACGCCGCCGCGATGGGCTCGTCCTATGTGGAGCGGGAGGGCGTCTCGGTACGGCACGCGGCACGGTTCCTGCTGGTGGGCACGATGAACCCGGAAGAGGGCGAGCTGCGGCCGCAGTTGCTCGACCGGTTCGGCCTCACCGTGCAGGTCGCCGCCTCCCGGGAACCGGACCAGCGGGTCGAGGTGGTGCGCCGCCGCCTCGCCTACGACGACGACCCGGAGGCGTTCGCGGCGCGCTGGGCGGACGAGGAGGCGGCGCTCGGCCGCCGGGTCGCGGACGCCCGCGAGGTGCTGCCCCGGGTGCGGCTCGGGGACGCGGTACTGCGTCAGATCGCCGCGGTGTGCGCCGCGTTCGAGGTGGACGGGATGCGGGCGGACCTGGTGATGGCCCGTACCGCGACCGCGCTGGCCGCCTGGGCGGAGCGCACCGAGGTACGGGAGGAGGATGTGCGGCAGGCCGCGCTGCTGGCCCTGCCGCACCGCAGGCGCCGCAATCCGTTCGACGCGCCCGGCCTGGACGAGGAGCAGTTGGACCGCGTCCTGGACGAGTCCCGCGAGCCCGAACCGCCGGGCGGCGGCCCGGACATCCCGGACGATGACGGCCCCGGCGAAGGCCCCGACGACGACGGCCCCGACGGCGGTGGCGCTCCCCCGCCGCCCGCCGCGGACGACCCGGCCGGTCCCGGGCAGGACACCGGCTCGGACACCGGTCCGCAGGAGCACTCCGCGTCGCCGGAGGACACCACCGCACCGGAGGGCGAGGAGCCGCGGGTGCCCGCGCGGCAGCCGGCGCCCACCACCGGCGAGCAGCCGCCCGCCGCCGCCCAGGACCCGTTCCGCGCCCGCCTGTTGACGGTTCCCGGGCTCGGCGAGGGCGCCGCGGGCCGACGCTCCCGGGCCCGTACCGAGCACGGCCGCACCGTCGGCGCCGACCGGCCGCAAGGTTCCCTGACCCGGCTGCATCTGGCGGCGACGGTACGGGCCGCCGCCCCGCACCAGCGGGCCCGGGGCCGCACCGGGCCGGGGCTGCTGCTGCACCGCGACGATCTGCGGCAGGCGCGGCGGGAGGGCCGCGAGGGCAATCTGGTGCTGTTCGCGGTGGACGCCTCCGGTTCGATGGCGGCCCGGAAGCGAATGGGCGCGGTCAAGGGCGCGGTGCTGTCCCTGCTGCTGGACGCCTACCAGCGGCGGGACAAGGTGGGCCTGGTGACGTTCCGCGGCACCGGGGCCGAGGTCGCGCTGCCGCCCACGTCCTCGGTGGACGCGGCCGCGGCCCGGCTGGCGGAGCTGCCCACCGGTGGCCGCACCCCGCTGGCCGCCGGGCTGCTCCGCGCCCATGAGGTGCTGCGGGTGGAGCGGCTGCGGGACCCGGCGCGGCGTCCGCTGCTGGTGGTCGTCACCGACGGGCGGGCCACCGCGGCCCGGGGCGCGGCGCGCGGTGAGCCGGTGGCGGACGCGGAGCGCGCCGCGGGCCTGCTGGCGGCGGACGGTGTCGCCTCGGTGGTGGTGGACTGCGAGGCCGGGCCGGTCCGGCTGGGGCTCGCGGCCCGGCTCGCGGGGGCGCTCGGCGCACCCGCGGTCACCCTGGCGGAGCTGCGCGCCGACGCGCTCGCCGGGCTGGTCAGGAACGTACGGGCGGAGCAGGCGTCCGGTACCGAATCGCGTGGCAGGAGGGCAGCGTAGTGCCGCAGGGGAAGCCGGGCAGGGTGCCGGAGGACGGGCTGACCACACGTCAGCGCCGCAACCGCCCGCTGGTGCTGGTGCACACCGGCACCGGCAAGGGCAAGTCGACCGCGGCCTTCGGTCTGGCGCTGCGCGCCTGGAACCAGGGCTGGCCGATCGGGGTGTTCCAGTTCGTGAAGTCGGCCAAGTGGAAGGTCGGCGAGGAGAACGCGCTGCGGGTGCTGGGCGCCTCCGGTGAGGGCGGCACCGTCGACTGGCACAAGATGGGCGAGGGCTGGTCGTGGATCCAGCGCCCGGCCGCGGCGGGCGAGCCGGACAACGAGTCCAGGGCCCGGGAGGGCTGGGAGCAGGTCAAACGCGATCTGGCCGCGGAGACGTACAAGCTGTACGTACTGGACGAGTTCGCCTATCCGCTGCACTGGGGGTGGATCGATGTGGCGGAGGTGGTGTCGGTGCTGCGGGAGCGGCCCGGCACCCAGCATGTGGTGATCACCGGCCGCAACGCCCCTGCGGAGCTGCGGGAGTTCGCGGATCTGGTGACGGACATGACGAAGGTGAGGCACCCGATGGACGCCGGGCAGAAGGGCCAGAGGGGCATCGAGTGGTGACCTCGGTGCCCCGGCTGGTGCTCGCCGCCCCGGCCTCCGGCAGCGGCAAGACCACCGTCGCCACCGGTCTGATGGCCGCGTTCACCGAGCGCGGCCTCGCCGTCTCCCCGCACAAGGTGGGCCCCGACTACATCGACCCCGGCTACCACGCCCTCGCCACCGGCCGCCCCGGCCGCAATCTGGACGCCTTCCTGTGCGGTACGGAACTGCTGGGGCCGCTCTTCGCACACGGGGCGCGGGGCTGCCAACTGGCCGTGGTGGAGGGCGTGATGGGCCTCTTCGACGGGGCCTCGGGCCGCGGTGAGCTGGCGTCCACGGCACAGGTCGCCAAGGTGCTGCGGGCGCCGGTGGTGCTGGTGGTCGACGCGTCGGCGCAGTCGCGTTCGGTGGCGGCGCTGGTGCACGGCTTCGCCGCCTGGGACCCGCAGGTCCGCGTCGGCGGCGTCATCCTCAACAAGGTGGGCTCCGACCGGCACGAGGCGCTGCTGCGGGACGCCCTGGACGAGGCGGGGGTGCCGGTGCTGGGGGCGCTGCGCCGCGACGGGCGGGTCCGCACCCCGTCCCGCCACCTCGGCCTGGTCCCGGTGGCGGAGCGGCACACCGCGGCACTGGAGGCGGTCCGGGCGATGGCGGAGCAGGTGCGTACCGGCTGCGATCTGCCGGCACTGCTCGAACTGGCCCGCAGCGCACCGCCGTTGGCGGACGAACCGTGGGATCCCGAGGCGGCGGTGGCCGGGAGCGCACCGGGGCGGCGGCCGCGGATCGCGGTGGCCGGCGGTCCCGCGTTCACCTTCGCGTACCCGGAGCACACCGAGCTGCTGGCGGCGGCCGGGGCCGAGGTGGCGGTCTTCGACCCGCTGCGCGACGAGGAGTTGCCGCCGGACACGGACGGGCTGGTGATCGGCGGCGGCTTCCCCGAGGAGTACGCGCCGCAGCTCTCCGCGAACGAGCCGCTGCGCAAGGCGGTGGCCGCGCTGGCCGACTCGGGTGCGCCGGTCGCCGCGGAGTGCGCGGGGCTGCTGTATCTGGCGCGGTCGCTGGACGGGGCGCCGATGTGCGGGGTGCTGGACGCCGAGGCCCGGATGTCGCCGCGGCTGACCCTGGGGTACCGGGAGGCGGTGGCGGTCGCGGACAGCGCACTGGCCGCGGCGGGCACCCGGAGCCGGGGCCATGAGTTCCACCGCACGGTGCTGGAGCCGGGCGCCGGGCCCGTACCGGCGTGGGGGCTGCACACCCCGGACCGGCGGGTGGAGGGCTTCGTCCGGGGCGGGGTGCACGCCAGCTATCTGCACACCCACTGGGCGGGCGGCCCCGAGTTGGTGCGGCGCTTCACGGCCCGGTGTGCCGCGGCCCGGTACGGCGGCTGGTGAGCACCGTGGACGCCGTGGACGCGGCGGCGTCAGTGGGCGGCGGTGCCGATCACCAGCCACATCGCGGCCACCCCGGCGAGGGTGCACAGCAGGGTGGAGCGGGCCGGGTGGCGGTGGTGGGCCTCGGGCAGGATCTCGGCGGCCGCGATATACAGCAGCACCCCGCCGAAGAAGCCCAGATAGCAGGCGAGCGGCTGCGCCGGGATGGTGAAGAAGACGGTGGACGCGGCGCCCACCACCGGCGCCAGCGCGTCCGCCACCAGCATCGCCAGCGCCTTGCGCCGGTGGTTCCCGTAGGCGCTGGCCAGGGTGTACGTGTTGAAGCCGTCGGCGAAGTCATGGGTGACGACGGCCAGCGCCACGGTGAAGCCCATCGCCGAGCCGACCTGGAAGGACGCGCCGATGGCGACCCCGTCGGCGAGGCTGTGGCCGACCATCGCGGCGGCCGCGCCCAGCCCGACCTGCGGCACCTGGTCGGGGTCGTGGGCACCGTGTTCGGCCTTGCGCAGGGCGAGCAGCCGCTCCACGAGATGCGCGGCGAGGAAGCCGCCGACGAAGAGCAGCAGCGCGGCGGGCACCCCGTACACGTCCTCGCCGGCGCCGTCCAGTGCCTCCGGGAGGAGGTCGAAGCCGACGACGCCGAGCATCAGGCCGCCGGCCAGGCCCAGCACCAAGTGCCGCCGGTCGGTGACCCGCTGAGCGGTCCAGCCACCGACCAGGGTGAGCAGGAACGATCCCAGCGCCACGAGCACGGCCATGGTCCTTTGGTATCGGATGGCCCCCGGCGCCGCACATCCGGGGTGCCGTTCCGCGATCTGGTGGTCGGGGTGGGCGCCGCCCGCGGGGTGGCCGCCGGGGAGTTGTACGGGCTGGTGCTGCGGGTGCTGCACGGCGCGGGCCTGGCCCCGGCGGCGGTGGCGGAGTTGGCGACGCTGCGGGAGCGGGCCGCGGAGCCGGGGCTGACCGCGGCGGCGGCCCGGCTCGGGGTGCCGTTGGCGGCGTACCCGGCCGAGGTGCTGGCGCGGGTCGCGGTGCCGCATCCGTCCACCGCGGTACGGGCCGCGGTCGGCACCGCCTCCGTCGCGGAGGCCGCGGCGCTGGCCCGCGGCGGCACCCTGCTCGTCGCCAAGACCCGCTCGCCCCGCGCCACCTGCGCGGTGGCCCGGCTGGCCGCCGCGGAAGGAGACGACCGGTGAACGACCCCGGCGCCCAGGGCCTGCGCCACCACGGCGACGCCGAGATCCGGGACGCCGGGCGCGGGCTGCTGGATCTGGCGGTGAACGTACGGGCGGGCACCCCGCCACGGTGGCTGCGGGAGCGGATCGCGGACTCGCTGGGCGGGCTCGCGGCCTATCCGGACGGGCGGGCCGCGCGGGCGGCGGTGGCCTGGCGGCACGGGGTGGCGCCGGAGCGGGTGCTGCTGACGGCGGGCGCCGCGGAGGCCTTCGTCCTGCTGGCGCGGTTGCCGGGGGTGGGGCGGCCGGTGGTGGTGCATCCGCAGTTCACCGAGCCGGAGGCGGCGCTGCGGGACGCGGGGCACCGGGTGCGGCGGGTGCTGCTGCGGGCGGCGGACGGCTTCCGGCTGGATCCGGCGGCGGTGCCCGAGGACGCGGACCTGGTGGTGGTGGGCAATCCGACCAACCCCACCTCGGTACTGCACCCCGCGGCCCAACTCACGGCGCTGGCCCGGCCCGGACGGCTGCTGGTGGTGGACGAGGCGTTCATGGACGCGGTGCCCGGGGAACCGGAGGCGCTGGCCGGGCGGGATGGGGTGCCGGGTCTGGTGGTGCTCCGCAGCCTCACCAAGACGTGGGGGCTCGCGGGGCTGCGGGTGGGCTATCTGCTGGCGGAGCCGGACACGGTGGCGGCGCTGGAGCGGACCCAGCCGCTGTGGCCGGTGTCCGCTCCGGCGCTGGTGGCGGCCGAGGCGTGTATGGCGCCCGGAGCGCTGGCCGAGGCGGCCGGGGCGGCCCGTGCGGTGGCCGCCGACCGGGCCCATCTGGTGGGCCGCCTGGGCGAGTTGGCGGATCTCGGGGTACGGGCGGTGGCCCCGGCGGCTGCCCCGTTCCTGCTGCTGCGCTGCCCGCGCGCCGAGGCGGTCCGGCTGCGGCTGCGGGAGCTGGGGGTGGCGGTACGGCGTGGGGACACCTTCCCGGGTCTGGGCGCCGACTGGCTGCGGATCGCCGTACGTTCCCCCGCCGTCACCGACACCTTCACCGCCGCCCTGCGCACCGCCCTCGCCGAGGCGGCCCGCACCAGGCCCTGATCCGGGTGCGGGCCGCCTCGGTGCACGTGGTCAGCCGTTCCTGCGGTGGCGGGTGACGGCGAGTGCGGTGCCGCCCGCCGCGAGCAGCAGCGCGGCGCCGATCACCAGATACGGGGTGGCCGAACTCCCGCCGGTCTCCGCCAAGTTGCTCTCCTTCGGCGCCTCGGCCTGCTGCGGGCGGGTGTCGGTGGCGGGGCGGGTGGGCGCCGCGGAGGCGGGTGGGGCGGCGTCCGGGGCGGTGCAGCGGGCGGAGGCGATGGTGACGGTGCCCTCGACCCCGGCCACGTTCAACTTCAGCGGGTTGACGGACAGATGGAGGCGCAGTGCCGAGGCGGCGGCGGTGCGCCCTGTCGTGGTGCGCTCGGCCAGATCGAGCCGCACCTCGCCGACGCCGGGCACCTTCACCTCGGTGGTGCCGCCGCTGCTGAGGGTGATCCGCTTTCCGAGGACGGTGACCGAGCCCGGCAGGGAAGCCTCGGCGACCGGCTTCGCACCGGCGGCGCAGACCGCCCGCGCCGACACCTGGGACAGTTCGACCAGGGAGAGCGCGGCCAGACCGGGCACCCGCAGCCGGGCGTTGACCAGCCTGCTGCCCGCCTCGGCCCGCTCCGCGCCCACGGTGGCCTCGGCCCTGGCGACGTCCGCCCGCAGCAGGCTGAACGGCCTGCCGTGGTCCACCCCGTCCAACTCGGCGGTGAGCGCCGTCCGTTGAGCGGTGCGGGGTGCGGTGCGGGGTGCGCTGACCTCGTTGAGCGAGGTGGTGAGCGGTACGTCGACGGTCTGGTCGAGCAGGGACACATCGAGATCGGTACGGAGTACGGCGGCCTCGGCCCGGCCGTGGCCGTCGGCGGCGAGGGCGGGTCCGGCACCGGTCAGGACCGCGGGGACGGCGGCCAGTGCGGTGCAGACGGCGACGGCGGACAGCCTGCGTACGGGCAGGCGGAAGGTGTTGCAGTTCAAGGCGGTGAGCCCCCCACGAGAGACACGGGACGAAGGGCGCCGAGGGACACGGCGCCGCGGGCAGCGCCACCGGAGACCCACCGCACGGGGACCGGGTGGACCCCCCGGCGGCGCTGCTGCCCGGAATACTCGCGTACGGAGGGTGAACGGTCAGCGGCCTTGCGTCACTTCACCCCAAGGGGTGGTTTTGGCGCACCGGTTCGATTCCGCATCCGGGAACCCACGCAAAAGAAAGTCGGGCCTAAGGGGGGGGGGAACCACACCTTAGGCACAGCCCCGCCCCCCGAAGCGCGGGCGCGGGGGGGT
>NZ_JBHVRR010000052.1:0-34979 GCF_042885635.1 Streptomyces sp. NPDC058045
CCGTGCGGCAGTGCCGTACGGTGCCGGAACGCCGCCGGGGCGGCCGGAGAATTCCGTTGTGCGGGGTGCGGACAGCCGCCCCACCGGTCGCCTAGATTTGGCCGTGACGAAACTGTGGACGATGCCGGGGGTCCAGCGGGCCCCGGCGGGCATCATGTGGAGGAGGCGCTGTGAGCAGCGACCCGTGGGGCCGCGTCGACGAGACGGGCACCGTGTACGTGCGAACGGCCGACGGCGAGCAGGTCGTCGGCTCCTGGCAGGCCGGCTCCCCCGAGGAGGCACTTGCCTACTTCGAGCGCAAGTACGAGGGCCTGGTTGTGGAGATCGGCCTCCTCGAACGCCGGGTGAAGACCACCGACCTGTCCGCGAAGGACGCCCAGACCGCCGTCGCGCATCTGCGTGAGCAGGTCGACGCGCACCACGCGGTGGGCGACCTGGACGCGCTGCGGGCCCGGCTGGACAAGCTGGTCTCGACGGTGGAGGCGCGCCGCGAGGAGCGCAAGGCGCAGCGGGCCAAGCAGTCCGACGAGGCGCGGCACGCCAAGGAGGCGCTGGTCACCGAGGCGGAGGAGCTGGCGCAGAGCGAGCAGTGGCGGTCCGCGGGCGAGCGGCTGCGGTCCCTGGTGGACACCTGGAAGGGGTTGCCGCGGCTGGACCGCAAGTCGGACGACGAGCTGTGGCACCGCTTCTCGCACGCCCGGTCCGCGTTCTCGAAGCGGCGCAAGGCGCACTTCGCCTCGCTGGACGCGCAGCGCGAGCAGGCCCGCCAGACCAAGGAGCGGCTGGTCGCCGAGGCCGAGTCGCTCTCCGGCTCCCGGGACTGGGGCGCCACCGCGGCCCGGTACCGGGATCTGATGCAGGAGTGGAAGGCGGCGGGCCGGGCGCAGCGCGAGCACGAGGACGACCTGTGGAGCCGGTTCCGCGGCGCGCAGGACGTGTTCTTCGCGGCCCGCAGCGAGGTGTTCGCGGAGCGCGACGCCGAGCAGTCGGAGAACCTCAAGGTGAAGGAGGGGCTGGCCGAGGAGGCGGAGAAGCTGCTGCCGGTGAGCGATCTGAAGGCGGCGCGTGCGGCCTTCCGTTCGATCAACGAGCGCTGGGAGGCCGTCGGCCATGTCCCGCGGGACGCCCGCCCCAAGGTGGAGGGCCGGATGCACGCCGTGGAGCGCGCCCTCCAGGATTCCGAGGACGCCGAGTGGCGCCGGACCAACCCGGAGGCGCGGGCCCGCGCCGAGGGGCTGACCGGCCAGTTGCAGGCGGCGGTGGACAAGCTCCAGGGCCAGATCGAGACGGCCCGCGCCCAGGGCAACACCTCCCGCGCCGACAAGCTGGAGAAGGAACTGGCAGGCCGCCGCGCCCTGTTGGAGCAGGCGCTGAAGGGCCTGGAGGAGTTCGGCGGCTGACGCTCCGCACCGGCCACGACCGGAGCCCCCGGCACCTGCGCGGTGCCGGGGGCTCTGGTGTGACGGCGCTCAGGGGCGGCGGGCCGAGGTCACCCGGTACACGTCGTAGACGCCCTCCACCCCGCGTACCGCCTTGAGGACGTGGCCGAGGTGCTTGGGGTCGCCCATCTCGAAGGTGAAGCGGGAGGTGGCCACCCGGTCCCGGGAGGTCTGCACGGCGGCGGACAGGATGTTGACGTGCTGGTCGGACAGGACGCGGGTGACGTCGGACAGCAGCCGGGACCGATCCAGCGCCTCGACCTGGATGGCGACCAGGAACACCGAGGACTGGGTGGGCGCCCAGGACACGTCCAGCATCCGCTCGGGCTGCTTGGACAGGGAGTCGACGTTGACGCAGTCCGCCCGGTGCACGCTGACGCCGCTGCCGCGGGTGACGAAGCCGATGATGGGGTCCCCGGGGACCGGGGTGCAGCAGCGGGCCAGCTTGACCCACACATCCTCGACGCCCTTGACGACGACGCCCGGATCGGCCTTCGCCCGGCGCTTGCGGCGGCCCCGGGACGGCGGGGCACTCTCCGCGATGTCCTCGGTCGCGGCCTCCTCCCCGCCGAGCGCCTGCACCAGTTTCTGTACGACGCTCTGCGCGGTGACATGGCCTTCGCCGATGGCCGCGTAGAGGGAGGAGATGTCCGGGTAGCGCATCTCGTGGGCGAGGGTGACGAGGGAGTCGCCGGTGAGGATGCGCTGGATCGGGAGGTTCTGCTTGCGCATGGCGCGGGCGATGGCGTCCTTGCCCTGCTCGATCGCCTCCTCGCGGCGCTCCTTGGAGAACCAGGCCCGGATCTTGTTGCGGGCGCGGGGCGACTTGACGAAGCCCAGCCAGTCCCGGGAGGGTCCGGCGCCGGGTGCCTTGGAGGTGAAGACCTCGACCAGGTCGCCGTTGTCGAGGGTGGACTCCAGGGGCGCCAGGCGGCCGTTGACGCGGGCGCCGATGGTGCGGTCACCGACCTCGGTGTGCACCGCGTAGGCGAAGTCGACGGGGGTGGCGCCGGCGGGCAGCGCTATCACATCGCCCTTGGGTGTGAAGACGAAGACCTCGTTGCGGGACAGGTCGAAGCGGAGCGACTCCAGGAACTCCCCCGGGTCCTCCGTCTCCTTCTGCCAGTCGAGCAACTGCCGCAGCCACGCCATGTCGTTGACGGCGTCCTTGTTGTTCCCGGCGCTCTTCGGGGCATCCGTGCGGACCTTCGACGCGCCGGCCACGGCCTCCTGCTTGTACTTCCAGTGCGCGGCGATGCCGTACTCGGCGCGGCGGTGCATGTCGAAGGTGCGGATCTGGAGTTCGACGGGCTTGCCGTTGGGGCCGATCACCGTGGTGTGCAGCGACTGGTACATGTTGAACTTGGGCATCGCGATGTAGTCCTTGAACCGGCCGGGGACCGGATTCCATCGCGCGTGCACCGTGCCGAGGGCGGCGTAGCAGTCCCGCACCGTGTCGACCAGGACGCGGATGCCCACCAGGTCGTAGATCTCCGCGAAGTCCCGGCCGCGGACGATCATCTTCTGGTAGACGCTGTAGTAGTGCTTGGGGCGGCCGGTGACGGTGGCCTTGATGCGGGCGGCCCGCAGATCGGCCTGGACCTCGTCGGTCACTATGGCCAGGTACTCGTCCCGCTTGGGTGCGCGCTCGGCGACGAGGCGGACGATCTCGTCGTACATCTTGGGGTAGAGGATCGCGAAGGCGAGGTCCTCCAGCTCCCACTTGATGGTGTTCATGCCGAGGCGGTGGGCCAGCGGCGCGTAGATCTCCAGGGTCTCGCGGGCCTTCTTCTCCTGCTTCTCCCGCTTGAGGTAGCGCATGGTGCGCATGTTGTGCAGGCGGTCGGCGAGCTTGATGACGAGGACCCGGGGGTCCTTCGCCATGGCCACCACCATCTTGCGCACGGTCTCGGCCTGCGCCGCCTCGCCGAACTTGACCTTGTCCAGCTTGGTGACGCCGTCCACGAGCAGCGAGACCTGGTCCCCGAAGTCCCGGCGCAGGGTGTCCAGGCCGTACTCGGTGTCCTCCACGGTGTCGTGCAGCAGCCCGGCCATCAGCGTCGCCGGGTCCATGCCCAGCTCGGCGAGGATGGTGGTGACGGCGAGCGGATGCGTGATGTACGGGTCGCCGCTCTTGCGCTTCTGCCCGCGGTGCCAGCGCTCGGCGACCTGGTAGGCCTTCTCGATCTGCCGCAGCGTCGCCGTCTCGATCTTGGGATCGTTCCCCCGCACTATCCGCAGCAGCGGCTCCAGCACCGGGTTGTACGGATTGGACCGCTGGACGCCGAGGCGGGCGAGGCGGGCCCGGACGCGGTTGGAGGAGCCGGAGCGCGGCGGCTGACCGGCGGGCCGGATCGGCGGCGGGGCGGCCGGCCGGTCGGTGGCCGGACCGGGGCGCGGCTGGCCGGCCGGTGCCGGGGCCCGGGTGTCGGGGGCGGTCTGCGGGCGCCCTGTGCCTTCGTCCCGGCCGGGGGCGGGGGCGGACTTCGCGGAGTGCTCGGCCCCCGGGTCGGGCTTGGCGGCAAGTGGCTGGGCCTCGTCTGGCAAGGGGCGCTCCTCGTGCGCGTTCCGGAGCCGCCGGTCGTGCCCCGGACGGCCCATGGTATCGAGCCGGGGCCGCGGGATCTCGCCGACCGGTGGCAGACGCCTTCGTGCACGCCTGCACCAAGGAGAACACATACGGCGGGCACCGGATTCCTGCGGTGCCCGCCGTCTGCCTCGGTCGATCCGTCCACGCGGCCCCCGGGAGATGCCCCGGTACGGTCCCCTCGCGGAGCGTCAGAGGGTGATCAGCGCCTCCAGCGGGGTGTCCCCGAGCGCCTCGGCCAGCCGCTTGCGACCACCGAGGAAGCCCAGCTCCAGCAGGACCGCGACGCCGACGACCTCGGCCCCGGCGCGGCGGATCAGTCGCAGTGAGGCCTCGGCGGTGCCGCCGGTGGCGAGGACGTCGTCGATGACCATCACACGGTCGTCCGCGGTGAGGTCCTCGGCGTGCACCTCGATCTCGGCGGAGCCGTACTCCAGGTCGTAGGACTGGCTGAGGGTGGCGCCGGGGAGCTTGCCGGCCTTGCGGACCGGGATGAAGCCGAGCCCGGCCTCGACGGCGACCGGGGAGCCCAGGATGAAGCCCCGGGCCTCCAGGCCGACGACCTTTGTGGCGCCGTAGCGGGTGCACAGCTCGGCGAGGGCGCCGGTGAGCGCGGAGAACGCGACCGGGTCCGCCAGCAGCGGCGTGATGTCCTTGAACACCACGCCGGGCTGCGGGTAGTCCCGCACCTCGCGGATGCGGCTGAGCAGCAACTCGGCGACGTCCGTGGTGCCGTGCGCGGGGCTCACCGGCGCTTGCCCGAGGGACGGCCGCGTCCGCGGTTACGGGAGGCGGGCTGGACTCGCTGGCCCACGACGGCGGGCGCCGCGTCCTCGGCGTCGGGGTCGTCCGGATCGGCGTCGGCCGGCTCGTCCTCGGCGCCGGGCAGCGGCTCGCCGTTGGCGGCGGCCGCGGCCCGCTTGGCCAGCACCCGCTTACGGAGCTGCTTCATCCGCGGCTCGCGCTCCTTGAGGTCGGAGACGAGCGGGGTGGCGATGAAGATCGAGGAGTAGGCACCCGCGGCGAGGCCGACGAACAGCGACAGGGAGATGTCGTTCAGCATCCCGGCGCCGAGGACGCCGCCGCCGATGAAGAGCAGCGCGGCGACCGGCATCAGCGCCACCGCGGTGGTGTTGATGGAGCGGATCAGGGTGCCGTTGATGGAGCGGTTGGCGACCTCGGCGTAGGTCCACCTGGTCTGCTTCTCGATGCCCTCCGAGCCCTCCTTGAGGCTGTCGAAGACGACGACGGTGTCGTACAGCGAGTAGCCGAGGATGGTGAGGAGGCCGATGACGGTGCCCGGGGTGACTTCGAAGCCGACCAGGGCGTAGACGCCGACGGTGATGGTGATGTCGTGGATCAGGGCGATCAGGGCCGCGATGGCCATGCGCCACTCGAAGGCGATGGCGAGGTAGATCACCACCAGGATCATGAAGACGCCTAGGCCGGTCCAGGCCTTGTTGGCGATGGTCTCGCCCCAGCTCGGGCCGACCAGGTCGGCGGCGATCTTGTCCCCGGGGACCTTGAGGTCCTTGGAGAGCTCCGCCTTGATCTGGTCCGACTTGGCGGTGTCGATCCCGCTGACCTGGATGCGCAGCCCGCCGTTGCCCAGCTCCTGCACGATGACCTCGTGCCCGCCGGAGGCCTCCTCCGCGGAGTGCTGGGCCGCGGAGGCGGTGACGGCGGTCTTGGGCGTGGTGTAGACGGCGCCGCCCTCGAACTCGATGCCCATGTTGAGGCCGCGGACGAAGAGGCCGACGATCGCGGTGATGGTGATCAGGATCGAAACGCCGTACCAGATACGGCGCTTGGCGACGAAGTCGTAGCCGATCTCGCCGCGGTGCAGCTTGGCGCCGATGGTGCCGAGTCGTGACATGTTCACGCCTCCTTCGTCTGCGTGGTCACGCGGCGGGAACGGCGCAGCGGTGGTTTCACACCGAGGCTCTTCGGGTCGAATCCGGACCAGCGGTGTCCGGTGTTGAAGAACTTCTTGCGGGCCAGGATCGTCATCAGGGGCCTGGTGAAGAGGAACACCACGACCACGTCGAGCAGGGTCGTCAGGCCGAGGGTGAAGGCGAAGCCCTGCACCTTGCCGACCGTGACGATGAAGAGCACCGCGGCGGCGAGGAACGAGACGAAGTCGGAGACGAGGATGGTGCGCCGGGCACGGGGCCAGCCGCGGGCCACGGCCGGTTGCAGCGAGCGGCCCTCGCGGATCTCGTCCCGGATGCGTTCGAAGAAGACGATGAAGGAGTCGGCGGTGATGCCGATGGCGACGATGGCGCCGCAGACCGCCGGCATGTTCAGCGCGAAGCCGATCGTCGGACCGAGCAGCGCCATGATCGTGTACGTGAGCGCCGCGGAGACCAGCAGCGAGGCGATGGCGATCATCGACAGGCCCCGGTAGTAGGCCACCAGATAGATGACGACCAGGGCGAGGCCGATGGCGCCGGCGATGAGGCCGGCGTGCAACTGCTCGCCGCCGAGGGCCGCCGTGATGGTGGTGACGGTCTCCTCGTGGAAGGAGAGCGGCAGCGCGCCGTAGGACAGCATGTTCGCCAGGTCCTGTGCGGACTGCTGGTCGAAGTGGCCGGAGATCTCGGCGCTGCCGCCGGAGAGGGCCTCGCGGACGTACGGGTCGGAGACGACCTCGCCGTCCAGCACGATGGCGAACTGGTTCTGCGGGGACTGCTTGGTGGCGAGCTGACCGGTGATGGCGGCGAACTTCTTGCTGCCCTTCCCGGTGAACTCCATCGTCACCTTCCAGCCCGCGGCACCCTGGGTGTCGTAGACAGCGCTGGCCTTGTCCACATCGGTGCCCTGGACCGCGGCCGGGCCGAGGATGTACTTCTGCCACTGGCCGCGGTTGTCCTTGCCGCAGGCGAGGGACGGGTCGGTGGGCTTGACGCCGGTGCTGGTCTCGGCACGGGCCGCCGGGTCGGTGCAGTTCAGCTTGGCGAACCTGGCCTGGAGGGCGGTCGCCTCCGCGGCGGCCGCGCTGTCGCTGGGCGCGGGGCTGGCGCCGGGCTTGTCCGCACCCTTCTTGCCGTCACTCTTGGCGTCCGGTGCGGAGGCGCTTGGAGAAGGGTCTCCGTCGGCCCGGAGTGCTCCGGAGGCGGCTCGGCCCTGCGGGCTGTTGCTCGCGGTGGGGCTGGCCGGCGAGGTGGCCTTCTCACCACCCGCGCTCGGTTTGCCGGCCGGCGTCTTGGAGGGGCTGCCGGACGGCTTCGCGGAGGGCGACTTCGACGCGGCCGGGTCCCCCTCGGCGAGGGTCAGTACCGGACGGAAGTAGAGCTGCGCGGTGGTGCCGACCTGCTCGCGCGCCTGCTTCTCGTTGGTGCCCCGGGGGATGTTGACGATGATGTTGTCGCTGCCCTGGGTCTGGACCTCCGCCTCGGAGACACCGAGGCCGTTGACGCGGCGCTCGATGATACTGACGGCGGTGTCCATATTGGTCTTGTTGATCGCGTTCTTCTGACCGGGGGTGTTCTTCGCCTTCAGCGTGATGCTGGTGCCGCCGGCGAGGTCGATGCCCAGGCGCGGGGAGGTGTTCCCCGACAGGAACATGCCCCCGGTGAGCGCGACGAGCGCGATCAGGATGAGAGCCAGGGAGCGACCGGGCTTGCCTTGTGCGCCTTTGGTCCGGCTCCGGCTCTTCTTGGGTGCTGCCACCTTCTCGTTCTCCCTCTCCGACCGTCCGGCGCAGGGTGGGCGCCGCCCGGCCCTGGCGTGGTGACGGAACTTGGTGAAAGTCCGCACACCCCCGGGGCCGCGTGGTGCCGCGGCGGCCCGGGGAGCCGGCTACTTCGCCTCGGAACCGCCGTCGGCCTTCTTGGGCTCGGCGGCCTCCGCGTCCTTGGCGGCCTTGGCGTCCTCGGGGGCCTTGGCGTCCTCGGGGGCGACGTCCTCGGGGGCGTCGTCGGCGGCGTCCTTCTTGCCGAGGTCGATGGACGAGTCCTTGCCGAGGTCGACGGCGGAGTCGTCGGAGGTGCTCTCACCGGATTCGGTGAGGGAGGAGGCGTCGTCGGGGACGACGGTGTCGGAACCGTCGAAGCCCTCTTCCATGCCGTGCACGATGCGGTTGTACTCGTCGTCCGGCAGGACGGCGCCGATGGCGTCCTTCGCGTAGATGGCGTGCGTGCCCGGGGCCACCTCCAGGAGGACCGTGTCGTCGTGGACCTCCTTGACCGTGGCGTACATGCCGCCGATGGTGCGGACGCCGGAACCGGGCTGCATCTGGCCCCGCATGTGCACCTGCTGCTGCTGCTTGCGCTTGGCGGAGCGGGTCATCAGGAACATGGCCCCGATGAGCACGATGAACGGGAGGAGGGTCACGAGACTCACGGGTCGGAACTTCCTTCATATGACCGCGTTGGGGTGCGGCCTGGGTCGGGGGTGGGTGCACCGCCTGCAAAGGGCGGCATCGGCGGAGTCTAAGGGAGTCCGCGCTTATGGAACAACGCTCAGCATCGCACCGGGGTTCCTGCCGGTGCGACCGCCCGCGCCGTCAGGTGCCGAACAGGCCCTGTTGCCCCTGTTGACCGCTTCCTCCCGGGGCGGCGGGCGGGGTGAGGCCGAGGTGCGCCCACGCCGCCGGGGTGGCGATCCGGCCGCGCGGGGTGCGGGCCAGCAAGCCCTCCCGTACCAGGAAGGGCTCGGCGACCTCCTCCACCGTCTCGCGCTCCTCCCCCACCGCGACGGCCAGGGTGGAGAGGCCGACGGGGCCGCCGCCGAACAGCTTCAGCAGGGCCTTCAGCACGGCGCGGTCGAGGCGGTCCAGGCCGCGTTCGTCCACCTCGTAGACCCGGAGCGCGGCCGCGGCGACCTCCTGGGTGATCAGCCCGTCGGCCTTGACCTGCGCGTAGTCCCGTACGCGGCGCAGCAGGCGGTTGGCGATACGGGGGGTGCCTCGGGAGCGGCCGGCGATCTCGGCGGCGCCTGGCTCCTCCACGGACACGTCGAGGAGGTGCGCGGAGCGGTGGACGACGCGCTGGAGCTCGGCCGGCTCGTAGAACTCCATATGGGCGGTGAAGCCGAAGCGGTCCCGCAGCGGCGGGGGCAGCAGTCCGGCCCGGGTGGTGGCGCCGACCAGGGTGAAGGGGGGCAGCTCCAGCGGGATGGCGGTGGCGCCGGGGCCCTTGCCGACGACGACGTCGACCCGGAAGTCCTCCATGGCCATGTAGAGCATCTCCTCGGCGGGCCGGGACATGCGGTGGATCTCGTCCAGGAAGAGGACCTCGCCGTCCTGGAGGGAGGAGAGGATCGCGGCGAGGTCGCCGGCGTGCTGGATGGCGGGGCCGCTGGTGATGCGGATGGGGGCGCCCATCTCCGCCGCGATGATCATCGAAAGGGTGGTCTTGCCGAGGCCGGGGGCACCGGAGAGCAGGACGTGGTCGGCGGTGGCGCCGCGGGCCCGGGCGGCGCGGAGTACCAGGTCGAGCTGTTCGCGGACGCGCTCCTGGCCGATGAACTCGCCGAGGTCCTTGGGGCGCAGCGCGGCCTCGACCGCCTGGTCCTCACCGTCGGCGGCGGCGCCGACGAGCCGCTCCGCCGCGGGGGCTTCGCTGGTGGTGTCGTCCCAGTTCATATGGTGTGCCTCGGGTGGGGTACGGGTCGGCGGGTGGTGAACTCGGCGGTCAGCGGGCGCGGTTGAGGGTCTGGAGGGCGGCCCGGAGCAGCGCCGGGACCTGCGGGCTCTGCTCGGCCTCGGCCTGCGGGGTGACGGCGGCGACCGCCTCGTCCGCCTCCCGGGTCGCGTAGCCGAGGCCGATGAGGGCGGCGTGGAGCTGGTCGCGCCAGCCGCTGGTGACGGGGGCGCCGACGGCGGGGCCGGTGCCGAGGGGCTCGCCGAGGCGGTCCTTCAGCTCCAGCAGCAGCTTCTGGGCGCCCTTCTTGCCGATGCCGGGGACCGCGGTCAGGGCCTTCTCGTCTCCGGTGGCGACGGCTCTGCGCAGGGCGTCGGGGCGGTGCACGGCGAGCATGGCCTGGGCGAGGCGGGGGCCGACGCCGCTCGCGGTCTGGAGCAGTTCGAAGACCTGCCGCTCGTCGTCCTCGGTAAAGCCGTACAGGGTGAGCGAGTCCTCCCGTACGACGAGGGAGGTGGCGAGGCGGGTGTCCTTGCCGAGGCGGAGGCCGGACAGGGTGTCGGGGGTGCACTGCACGGCGAGGCCGATGCCGCCGACCTCGACCACCGCCGCGTCGGGGGCGAGCGCGGCGACCTGGCCGCTGACGAAGGCGATCATCGGGGGGCCTTTCCTGGGGTCCTGACTGAGGGGCGGGCGGCGGGGCGGGCGGGCGTACCGGTGCGGGTGGCGGCGCGGGCCGCGGCGTGCGCCTGCTGGAGGCGGTTCATCGCGGGGGCGCGCCAGATGTGGCAGATGGCGAGGGCGAGGGCGTCGGCGGCGTCGGCCGGTCTGGGTGGGGCGTCGAGCCGGAGGAGGCGCGTCACCATGGCGCCGACCTGCGCCTTGTCGGCGCGGCCGCTGCCGGTGACGGCGGCCTTGACCTCGCTGGGGGTGTGCAGTGCGACGGGCAGGCCGCGGCGGGCGGCGCAGAGCATGGCGACGGCACTGGCCTGTGCGGTGCCCATCACGGTCCTGACGTTGTGCTGGCTGAAGACGCGTTCGACGGCCACGCACTCCGGCCGGTGCTCGTCCAGCCACTGCTCTATGCCCTGCTCCACGGCGACCAGGCGCTGTGCGGTCTCCGCGTCGGCCGGGGTGCGCACCACGCCGACGCCGATCATGGTCAGCGGGCGGCCCGCCACCCCCTCGACGACACCGACGCCGCACCGCGTCAGACCCGGATCCACCCCGAGCACCCGCATGACGCCCCCTTCTCCATGCGCTCCTACCGTGCAGTCCGTGCAGGTTATCGGCCACCACCGACAAGGCGTCCACGCGCGGACGGGCCGACGGGGTGTGTCCCGTCGGCCCGTCCGGTGGCCCCGGCGGCTCAGGCGTCGACCTTCTCCATGACCTCGTCGGAGACGTCGAAGTTGGCGAAGACGTTCTGCACGTCGTCGCTGTCCTCCAGCGCGTCGATCAGCTTGAAGATCTTCTTGGCGCCCTCCTCGTCCAGCTCGACCTGCATGGTCGGGACGAAGTTGGCGTCGGCCGAGTCGTAGTCGATGCCGGCTTCCTGGAGGGCGGTGCGGACCGCGACCAGGTCGGTGGCCTCGCTGAGCACCTCGAAGGACTCGCCCAGGTCGTTGACCTCCTCGGCGCCCGCGTCGAGGACCGCGCCCAGCACGTCGTCCTCGGACAGCTCCGCCTTGGGGACGATCACCACGCCCTTGCGGTGGAAGAGGTACGACACGGAGCCGGGGTCG
Organism: Streptomyces sp. NPDC058045; assembly: GCF_042885635.1. NCBI lineage: Bacteria > Bacillati > Actinomycetota > Actinomycetes > Kitasatosporales > Streptomycetaceae > Streptomyces > Streptomyces sp. NPDC058045. The sequence continues at coordinate 11,357 of NZ_JBHVRR010000052.1, forward strand.
GCCATCGAGCCGCCGTTGCGGGTCATGGCGACGCGGACGTCGGAGGCGGCGCGGTTGCGGTTGTCGGTGAGGCACTCGATGAGTACCGCGACGCCGTTGGGGCCATAGCCCTCGTACATGATCGTCTCGTAGTCGGCGCCGCCGGCCTCCAGGCCCGCGCCGCGCTTGACCGCGGAGTCGATGTTCTTGTTCGGCACCGACTGCTTCTTCGCCTTCTGGATGGCGTCGTAGAGCGTCGGGTTGCCCTCCACGTCGGCGCCGCCCATGCGGGCCGCGACCTCGATGTTCTTGATGAGCTTTGCGAAGAGCTTGCCGCGTTTGGCGTCGATCACGGCCTTCTTGTGCTTCGTCGTGGCCCATTTAGAGTGGCCGGACATCTGCCTGTCTCCTTCGCGTAACCCATCCCTGCATCGAACTCCAGAGATCCTACTAGGGCGTGGGCCGGGTGTTCCCGCCCCTGAACGCTCTCCTCATCTCCCAGCCTGCCGCACCATGCCGGCGAAAAGGGCGTGCAGCCGGTGGTCGCCGGTCAGTTCGGGGTGGAACGAGGTGGCGAGTGCGGTGCCCTGGCGGACGGCGACGATATGGCCCTCGTGCTCGGCCAGCACCTCGGCGGCGGCACCCACCGACTCCACCCACGGGGCGCGGATGAAGACGCCCTCGACGGGGCCGCCGGGCACGTCCCGCACCTCGACGGCGGCCTCGAAGGACTCGTTCTGCCGGCCGAAGGCGTTGCGGCGGACGATCATGTCGATACCGCCGACGGTCTCCTGCCCGGAGCGCGGATCGAGGATCTTGTCGGCGAGCATGATCATGCCCGCGCAGGTGCCGTAGACCGGCAGGCCGGACCGGACGCGGGCCCGCAGCGGCTCCAACAGGCCGAAGAGTACGGCCAGTTTGGAGATGGTGGTGGACTCGCCGCCGGGCAGCACCAGGCCGTCCACCGCGTCCAGTTCCTCCGGGCGCCGCACCGCCCTGGCCGCGGCGCCGGCCGTGTCCAGGGCGGCGAGGTGCTCCCGTACGTCGCCCTGGAGGGCCAGTACACCAATGACCGGTGTGCTCGACATCCCTGCTACCAGCCGCGGTTGGCGTAGCGCTCGGCCTCGGGGAGGGTGTCGCAGTTGATGCCGACCATGGCCTCGCCGAGGTTGCGGGAGGCGTCCGCGACGATCGTGGGGTCGTCGAAGAAGGTGGTGGCCTTCACGATGGCGGCGGCGCGCTTCGCCGGGTCGCCGGACTTGAAGATGCCGGAGCCCACGAAGACGCCCTCGGCGCCGAGTTGGCACATCAGCGCGGCGTCGGCCGGGGTGGCGACCCCGCCCGCTGAGAAGAGGACGACCGGCAGCTTGCCCAACTCGGCCGTCTCGCGGACGAGTTCGTAGGGTGCGCGCAGTTCCTTGGCGGCGGCGTACAACTCGTGGTTGTCGAAGCCGCGCAGCCGGGCGATCTCGTTCTTGATCTGGCGGAGGTGGCGGACGGCCTCCACGACGTTGCCGGTGCCGGCCTCGCCCTTGGAGCGGATCATCGCGGCGCCCTCGGCGATCCGGCGCAGCGCCTCGCCCAGGTTGGTGGCGCCGCAGACGAACGGTGTGGTGAAGGACCACTTGTCGGAGTGGTTGACCTCGTCGGCCGGGGTGAGGACCTCGGACTCGTCGATGTAGTCGACGCCGAGGGACTGGAGGACCTGCGCCTCCACGAAGTGGCCGATGCGGGACTTGGCCATCACCGGGATGGACACCGCGCCGATGATGCCCTCGATCATGTCCGGGTCGGACATCCGGGCCACGCCGCCGTCCCGGCGGATGTCGGCGGGCACCCGCTCCAGGGCCATGACGGCGACGGCGCCCGCGTCCTCGGCGATCTTCGCCTGCTCGGGCGTGACGACGTCCATGATCACGCCGCCCTTGAGCTGCTCGGCCATACCGCGCTTGACGCGGGCGGTGCCGGTGGCGGGAGCCGCTTCGGACGGGGTGGTGCGGGAAGGCGTGGTGGACACGGTGACCTCACGGGGTGAGACGTAGGTGAACGGCCGCACCCGTGGGGCGGGCGGCGCGGGGCCGCGGGCGCCGGGTGCAGCATCGAGGTAACCGGCGGCGGGGATGCCGCGGCAAGGGCCAATGGGCAGGCGGTGGCTCGTTTTCGGGTGCGGTGGCCGGTTCCGGCGGGTTGACCGGGCTGGTTCTCCGCGGCGGTGGCCGGTTCGGTCGCTCGCGCCGCGGCGGGCTGGCGGGCCGTCAGGGGCGGTCGGCGAGGGCGGCCGGCGGCTCGTCGTCCATCTCGAAGGCGAGCGGGAAGGGGGCGTGCCCGGCCAGGCGGAACCAGCGGACCTTGCGGTGCCGGCGCAGCGCTCGGGCGGCGCCCACCGCGTCGTTGTGGAAGCGGCGGGCCATCGGCACCCGCCGTACCGCCTGGGCGAGTTCGCCGGTGGCCGCCTCTCCGCCGGGGGCGGTGCGGACCTCCGCGACCTGCTCGGGCTCGGCGAACACCACCCGCAGGGCCTGGCTGAGTTCGCTCTCGGCGACCTCCCGCTGCTCCTCCTCCGCCTGCCGGGCCGCGTGCGCCGCCTCGTACAGCACGATGGACGCGGCCGGGTCCAGGACGCCGGAGGTGGCGAGCTCCTGGGCCACCGAGGCGCGCCGCAGCAACTGGGCGTCGAGGGCGGCCCGGGAGGCGTCGATCCGGGTGTGCAGGCGGTCCAGCCGGCCGGCGGTCCAGCTCAGGTAGAGGGCCGCGGCGACCAGGGCCACCGCGATCACGATCAGGGTCGTCACAGCGGGCCACGCTACCCCGGGCCGGCCCGTGCCCCGGCCCCGCCCACCGCTGCGTCAGTGGCGGGCCAGGCCGAAGCGGCCGCGGAGGCCGGGGGGACGGTCGTCGGTGGCGACGGAGGCGGCGCCGTCGGTGACCGTCTCGTAGACCGCGAGGATGTCTGCGGCGACCACGGACCAGTCGAAGCGGCGGACATGGGCGCTGCCGCGCTCACTCAGTTCGGTCCGCCGCCGCTCGTCGCCGAGGAGGCGCACCGCGGCCTCGGCCAGCGCGTCCGCGTCCTCGTTGGCGAACAGCTCGCCGGCCGCGCCCTGGTCGAGTACCTGGGCGAAGGCCTCCAGGTCGGAGGCGAGGACGGGGGCGCCCGCGGACATCGCCTCGACCAGGATGATGCCGAAGCTCTCACCGCCGGTGTTGGGCGCCACATACAGGTCGACGCTGCGCAGCAGGCGGGCCTTGTCCTCGTCGCTGACCATGCCGAGGAACTCGACCTGGCCGCGCAGCTCGGGCGGCAGCTCGGCCACCGCCTCCTCCTCGTCGCCGCGGCCGGCGATCAGCAGCCGGGCGCCGGGTCGTTCGGCGAGGATCTTCGGCAGGGCGCGCATCAGGACCGGAAGTCCCTTGCGGGGCTCGTCGATCCGGCCCATGAACCCGATGGTGCCGCCGAGTTGACCGTCCGCGCTGCGGGCGCCGTCCGACTGCCACTCGGGGCGCGGCTCGGCACCGGCGAAGAAGCCGACGTCGACGCCGTTGGGGATGACGACGGCGTCCCCGCCCAGGTGCTCGACCAGGGTGCGGCGGGCGTACTCGCTGACCGCGATCCGGGCGCTGATCTTCTCCAGGGCGTGCTGGAGCAGGGCGTAGGCGGCGATCATCGCCTTGGAGCGCGGGTTGGAGGTGTGGAAGGTGGCGACCATCGGGCCCTGCGCCGCCCAGCAGGTGAGCAGGCCGAGGGAGGGCGTGCCGGGCTCGTGGATGTGCACCACGTCGAAGGTGCCCTCGTGCAGCCAGCGCCGTACCCGAGCCGCGGACAGGAAGCCGAAGTTGAGCCGCGCCACCGAGCCGTTGTACGGCACGGGCACGGCGCGGCCCGCGGAGACCACATAGGGCGGCAGGGGGGTTTCCTCGTCGGCGGGGGCGAGGACGGACACGTGGTGGCCGCGGGCGATCAGGTGCTCGGCGAGGTCCCTGATGTGGAACTGCACTCCGCCGGGCACGTCCCAGGAGTAGGGGCAGACGATGCCGATCCTCACGGTGTCTCCTCGGGGGCGGCCCCGGACCCGGCCGGCGCCCGCGCCGGGTCGAGGTCGGCGAGCCAGAGCCGTTGCAGCATGTGCCAGTCCTCCGGGTGTTCCGCGATCCCGCCGGCGAAGGCGTCGGCCAGGGCCTGTGTCATGACAGACGTCTTCTCGCCGAGGTCACCTGAGCCGGGTACCTCGATGGCGGGGTGTACACGGCCCTGCATCACGGGCGAGCCGTCGTACCAGAGGGTGACGGGCAGCAGCAGGGCGCCGGTCTGCTGGGCGAGGAGGGCGGGGCCCGCGGGCATCCTGGCGGCCTCGCCGAAGAAGTCGACCCGGATCCCGGACGCGGACAGATCGCGGTCGGCGACCAGGCAGACCAGACCGCCGGCGCGCAGCCGCCGGGCGAGGGTGCCGAAGGCGGCGCCCCCGGTGTGCGGCAGGACCTCCATCCCGAGGCCCGCCCGGTAGGCGACGAACCGGTCGTAGAGGCTCTCCGGCTTGAGGCGTTCCATGACGGTGGTGAAGGGCACGCCCAGCTCGGTGGTGACCCAGGCGCCGGCCAGGTCCCAGTTGGCCAGGTGCGGCAGGGCGAGGACGACGCCGCGGCCCGAGTCGAGGCCGTCGGTGAGGTGGTGCACGTCCTTGGGGACGAAGCCGGCGCGCACCCGCTGCTCGCTCCACGCGGGCAGCCGGAACGACTCCATCCAGTACCGCAGGTAGGAGCGCATCCCGGCGCGGGACAGCTCGGCCAGCCGCTCCGGTCCGGCCTCCGGCACCACCCGGGCGAGGTTGGCTTCGAGGCGGAGCACGCCCCGGCCGCGGCGGCGCCAGGCGGTGTCCGCGACGGTGCGGCCGAGGCGCTGGGCGACCGGCTCCGGCAGCTTCTTCACCCCGGCCCAGCCCGCCCCGTACAGGGCGTCGGTGAGACGTTCACGGGCCCGGCTCATGCGGTGCCCTCCCGGCCGGCCGGGGCCGTGTGCGCGGCGTCGGCGGCATCGGCCTCGGCGGACTCGCGGCGTACCGTGACCACCCGCTGGATCAGGGTGACCAGGCTGCCGACGGCGACGATCCACAGGGCGATCGGCATCAGCCACTGGATGCCGGGGACGCCGAACTTGTGCAGCCCGGCGAGGCCGGTCGCCACCAGCGAGACGACCAGCCGCTCGGCCCGCTCCACCAGCCCGTTCACCGCGACCGGCAGCCCGATCGCCTCGCCCCGCGCCTTGGTGTACGACACGACCTGCCCGCTGGCCAGGCAGAAGATGGCCACCGCGCACATCGCCTCGTTGTCGCCGCGGCCCGCGTACCACAGGGCGAGGCCGCCGAAGACGGCGCTGTCGGCGACCCGGTCCAGTGTCGAGTCGAGGAAGGCGCCCCAGCGGCTGGAACGGCCGAGCTGGCGCGCCATGTTGCCGTCGACGAGGTCGGAGAAGACGAAGAGGGTGATGACGACGGTGCCCCAGAAGAACTCCCCGCGCGGGTAGAAGACCAGCGCGCCCGCCACCACCCCGGCGGTGCCCAGCAGGGTCACCGTGTCGGGGCTGACCCCGCGGCGGATGAGGAACGAGGCGAACGGCGTGAGGACACGCGTGAAGAACGCACGCGCGTACTTGTTCAGCATGGCCTTCCCAGGGGGGTCGGGTGAGGCGGGCGGCCCCTGCTGGCCACCGGCTGGCCCATCGTAGTCACGCCCTCCGGGCGCCGGGTGCGGGGCACCGGTGGGCGGCCCGCGTACCCGCCTCACCGCGTCCGCGTACCCGCCGCACGTATGGACGTGCCGGGAGCGGAGTGGAAAGCTCGAAGGGACTGCGGGCGTCGCCGACGCCGCCACACGCCGGCCGCGTGACCGCCGCCAGGACAGGACCTCCGTGCATCCGATCGGGAGGCAGGGCCATGGGCGAGAAGGCGAGCAGGCACCCCGGAGCCGCCGGCAGGGCGGCGGCGGCCGACCACCCCGCGTCGGTGCGGAACGTGGTGCTGGTCGGCCACTCGGGAGCCGGCAAGACGACCCTGGTGGAAGCACTCGCGCAGACCGCGGGCGCGGTGAACCGGGCGGGCCGGGTGGAGGACGGCACCGCGCTCTCCGACTACGACGAGATCGAGCACCGCCAGCAGCGCTCGGTCCAGCTGTCCCTGGTGCCGCTCGCCTGGGACGGCTGCAAGATCAACCTGCTGGACACCCCGGGCTACGCCGACTTCGTCGGGGAACTGCGGGCCGGTCTGCGGGCGGCGGACGCGGCCCTCTTCGTCGTCTCGGCGGCGGAGGGCGCGGAGGGCGTCTCGGCCGGGCCGCGGCTGGTGTGGGAGGAGTGCGCGGCGGTCGGGATGCCGCGGGCCATCGTGATCACGCATCTGGAGTCGGCGCGGGCCGGCTTCGAGGAGATGACCCGGGTGTGCGCGGAGGCCTTCGGCGCGGACGACCCGGACGCGGTACTGCCGCTCTATCTGCCGCTGCACGGCGAGCCCGCCCCCGACGGGCACGCCCCGGTGACCGGTCTGGTGGGCCTGCTGACGCAGGGGGTCTTCGACTACGCGTCCGGGGAGCGCACCGTGCACGCGCCGGACGAGGACCGGCTGCCGGTGATCGCCGGCGCCCGTAACCGCCTCATCGAGGGGATCATCGCGGAGAGCGAGGACGAGACCCTGATGGACCGCTACCTCGGCGGCGCGGACATCGACCTCAAGACGCTCGTCACCGACCTGGAGAAGGCCGTCGCCCGCGGCGCCTTCCACCCGGTACTGGCGGCGGCCCCGGCCGCGGACGGCGCCCGTCACGGCCTGGGCACCGTGGAACTCCTCGACCTGATCACCGGCGGCTTCCCCAGCCCGCTGGAACGCGCCGCCCCGGAGGTGACCTCGGTGGACGGCGCCGCCGAACCGTCCCCGGCCTGCGATCCGGGCGGGCCGCTGGTCGCGGAGGTGGTGAAGACCGCCTCCGACCCGTATGTGGGCCGGATGTCGCTGGTGCGGGTCTTCTCCGGGACGCTGCGGCCCGACGCCACGGTCCATGTCTCCGGGCACGGGCTGGCCGACCGGGGCCACGAGGACCACGACCTGGACGAGCGGATCGGCGCCCTGTCGGCCCCGTTCGGCAAACAGCAGCAGCCGCTGGCGCAGTGCGTGGCCGGCGATCTGGCCTGTGTGGCGAAGCTGACCCGGGCGGAGACCGGCGACACCCTCTCCGACCGGGACTCCCCGCTGCTGATGGAACCGTGGGACATGCCGGACCCGCTCCTTCCGGTGGCGATCGAGGCGCACAGCAAGGCCGACGAGGACAAGCTGTCGCAGGGCCTGGCCAAGCTGGCCGCCGAGGACCCCACGATGCGCCTGGAGCAGAACCAGGACACCCATCAGGTGGTCCTCTGGTGCCTGGGCGAGGCGCACGCCGAGGTCGCCCTGGAGCGGCTGCGCGGCCGGTACGGCGTCCAGGTCGACCTGGTGCCGCACCGGGTGGCGCTGCGGGAGACCTTCGCGGAGCGGGCGGCCGGACGCGGACGGCACGTCAAACAGTCCGGTGGGCATGGGCAGTTCGCCATCTGCGAGATCGAGGTGGAGCCGCTGCCGGGCGGCTCCGGGGTCGAGTTCGTGGACCGGGTGGTGGGCGGCGCGGTGCCGCGGCAGTTCATCCCCTCGGTGGAGAAGGGCGTACGGGCGCAGGCCGCGAAGGGCGTGGCGAGCGGGCACCCGCTGATCGATGTGCGGGTCACCCTCCTCGACGGCAAGGCGCACTCGGTGGACTCCTCCGACGCCGCCTTCCAGACGGCGGGCGCGCTGGCCTTGCGGGCGGCCGCCCGGGACGCCGTGGTCCATCTGCTGGAGCCGGTCGCGGAGGTGGGGCTGCTGGTCGCGGACGCCTATGTGGGCGCCGTGATGAGCGATCTGTCCGGCCGCCGCGGCCGGGTCGTGGGCACCGAACAGGCGCCGGGCGGGCGGACGTTGATCCGTGCCGAGGTCCCGGAGATCGAGATCGGGCGCTATGCGGTGGACCTGCGGTCGCTGGCCCACGGCACGGCCCGCTTCTCCCGCTCCTACGCCCGGCACGAGCCGATGCCGCAGCAGGTCGCGGAGCAGCTCCGTCAGGAGTCGGACGACGCGGCCTGAGCACCCCGCGCGCCGCCCACCGGGACCTCTCCGGACGGCCCGGGGAGCGGCGGGGGCGCACGCGGGCGTAAGGCCTCCCACTCTGCGCCCTGCCGGGTCCCCCGCTCTGCGGATACGCTGGGCGGAGATCATGTGACCCGGAGCGTTGTCCGGGTCAACAGGTGTGCAGCGCAAGGAAGTCGGGCAGTCCCCGGGCAGCAAGGGCCCGGTGGCGATGGGGGCGGCAGTGGCGGACGACGTATTCGATTTCAGGCCGGGAGCGCAGATCCCGCTGTCCGGGGACACCGGGCAGACCGCGGCCACCTCGGCGCTCGCCTCGGCCGCCTACCGCGACGGCGACGTGGGCACGATCCTCGACGCGGACGGCGAGTGGCACAAGTGCACCGTCAAGGACGGCAGCATCTCGCTGTTCCGCCCCAATCTCGGCGAGGCCTTCGCCCGTGCCGTGCAGACGCGGATGCTGGGCGGCGGCCGCAAGCCGCTGATCCAGTCCTTCGGCACCGATCCGCAGACCGTGGTCGAGCACTGCCTGGCCGCCAACCGCATCCGCCGCGAACGCGACACCTGGCTGACCGGCGTGATGGCGGCGTGCGGCCTGGTCTTCCTGCCGGGCCTGCTCGCCTGGCTGCTGATCTTCCAACTCCGGCGCATGATCGACAAATCCACCGACCGGCGCGCCTCCGCCCTCGCCACCGGTCTGCTGGTGGCCTTCTCGGTGTTCGCCGCGCTCTTCTTCTGGAAGATGCCCTTCGACGGCCTGCTCGGCTGGTACGCCCGGGGCGCGCTGGTGCTGCCGGTGGTGGGCTGGTGGTGGGCCCGCCGGATCTGCGAGCGCACCGCCGTGGATCTGCGGGAGCGCTGGGAGAGCCTGCTCGCCGGCGGCGGGATCGGCGCCAAGATCCCGGAGGCGGTGCCCACCCACCCCGGGGAGAAGGGCGCCGAGCAGCTCCGCCAGAGCCTGGCCCGGCTCAGCGCCGAACAGCAGGCGAACGCCGTCTTCTACGCCGGGCCCAAGGGCATACTCGGCATGGGCACCCGCTGGGGTAGCTGGCAGTTGGCGGAGGAGCTGGTGCCGGCCGATCCGGACACCGAGATCAACGGCTTCCGCAGTTGGGACGTGATCCGGGCGATCAAGGACCAGTTGCGGATGCTGGAGCGCGGCCCGCTGCACACCGGTGGCTTCCCCAAACCGTCGATAAAGGACTGGGTGGTCACCCCCATCGGGGAGAACGCGGGCGAGGTGGCCCGCCCCTCCGGCACCGACGTCGAGGCCTTCCAGGTCAAGAACCACGAGATACAGCGGATCTGCAACGAGCAGCAGTTCGGCAGCGGCGACCGCCACTATCTGGGCGTCCAATTCACGCTCTGGGACGGCCAGTTGGTCATCACCATGCTGATCACGGTGACGGTGCTGCACGAGACGCTGCGCATCGAGGTCACCGGGCACGCCCTCGGCCCCGTCCACTCCCTCTTCACCAGCAAGCCGAAGAAGAAGGTCAAGCAGGTCGCCAAGCCGGTGAAGTTCTGGGAGACCACGGAGCGGCGGCTGCCGCTGGTGGAGCCGGACGAGGTGGTGCGGCTCGCCGTCCGCGCGCCCCTCACCTGGTATCCGCCGCTGCTGGACCACCTCGGCGGGAAGCTGGTGCTGCCCGAGCCGTTCGGGCTGCGGCACGCCTGGGCGGCCAAGCCGTGGCGGCACCGCTTCATGGCGGACGACGCGATGCGGGCCGCGACCCCGGTCCTGCGGGTGGTGCACGCGGCGGCGATCCGCGTCCTCGCCGAGAACGGCGTCAACACCGACCAGTTCGGCAACCGCTCCAACGTCCTCAGCGGCCTGGTGCAGCAGCCGCAGCCTTCCAAGGCGGACGTCTACGACGCCTGAGCCCCGCCCGGGGGTCGGCTCAAGCCCCCTGGGGCCAGGCCGCGGCGAGCATCTTCCGGGTGTCGCCGAGGAGTTCGGGCAGGACCCGGGTATGGCCGACGACCGGCATGAAATTGGTGTCGCCGCCCCACCTCGGCACGATGTGCTGGTGCAGATGGGCGGCGATACCGGCGCCCGCCGCGCTGCCCTGGTTCATCCCGATGTTGAAACCGTGCGCCCCCGAGACCGCCCGCAGCGCCGTCATCGCCTGCTTGGTCGACTCGGCCAGCTCCGCGGTCTCCTCCGCGGTCAGCTCCGTGTAGTCGGCGACATGGCGGTAGGGCACGACCATCACATGCCCGCCGTTGTACGGGTACAGGTTGAGCACCACGAAGACATGCTCACCGCGCTTGACGATCAGCCCGTCCTCGTCCGACTTGCCGGGCGCCGCACAGAACGGGCACCCCTCCCCCGCCGACGAGCCGATCGGCTTGTTCTCCCCCTGGATATAGGCCATCCGATGGGGCGTCCACAGGCGTCCGAACCCGTCCGGTACACCTGCCGGCTCCGTCTGCTGCTCCGGCTCACTGGTCATGCGGGCCAGCATATTCTCCCCCGGAAACCGGAGCGGGGCCGCCCCGAAAAGGGCCGGCCCCACCGACCGGAACCGGGTCCGGGCTACACCTGAACCCGGCGTTCCACCGCGTCGAGGATCTTGGCGATGGCCTCGGTGCGGGGGATGCCGTTCTCCTGGGAGCCGTCGCGGTAGCGGAAGGAGACGCTGCCCGCGTTCATGTCGTCGTCGCCGACGATCACCATGAACGGGACCTTGGCGCGCTGTGCGTTGCGGATCTTCTTCTGCATCCGGTCCGAGGAGGAGTCCACCTCGACCCGCAGGCCCTTCGTCCGGGCTTCGGCGGCGAACTCCTCCAGGTACGGGACATGCGCGTCGCCGACCGGGATGCCGAGGGCCTGCACCGGGGCGAGCCAGGCCGGGAAGGCTCCCGCGTAGTGTTCGAGGAGGACGGCGAAGAAGCGCTCGATGGAGCCGAAGAGCGCGCGGTGGATCATGACGGGCTGCTGCTTGGAGCCGTCGGCCGCGGTGTACTCCAGGCCGAAGCGCTCCGGCTGGTTGAAGTCGACCTGGATGGTGGACATCTGCCAGGACCGGCCGATGGCGTCCCGCGCCTGCACGGAGATCTTCGGACCGTAGAAGGCGGCGCCGCCCGGGTCGGGCACCAGGGGCAGGCCCTGCTTGTCGGCGGCCTCCTGGAGGGCGGCGGTGGCCTCCTCCCACACCTGGTCGCTCCCGATGAACTTGTCGGACTCCGGGTCCCGGGTGGACAACTCCAGCTCGAAGTCGCTGAGCCCGTAGTCCCGCAGCAGGTCCAGGACGAAGGTGAGCAGGGAGTCCAGCTCGTCCGCCATCTGCTCCTTGGTGCAGTAGATGTGCGAGTCGTCCTGGGTGAAGCCGCGGGCGCGGGTCAGGCCGTGCACCACGCCGGACTTCTCGTAGCGGTAGACGGTGCCGAACTCGAAGAGGCGGAGCGGGAGTTCGCGGTACGAGCGGCCGCGGGCGTCGAAGATCAGGTTGTGCATGGGGCAGTTCATGGCCTTCAGGCGGTAGTTCTGCCCGTCGAACTCCAGCGGGGGGAACATGACATCCCCGTAGTTCGGCAGGTGCCCGGAGGTCTCGAAGAGCTGCTCCTTGGAGATGTGCGGGGTGTTGACGAACTCGTAGCCCGCCTCCTCGTGCCGGCGGCGCGAGTACTGCTCCATCTCCTTGCGGACCACGCCGCCCTTGGGGTGGAAGACGGCGAGGCCGGAGCCGAGCTGGTCGGGGAAGGAGAAGAGGTCCAGCTCCGCGCCGAGCTTGCGGTGGTCGCGCTTCTCCGCCTCGGCGAGGAACTCCAGGTGCGCCTTCAGCTCGTCCTTGGATGGCCAGGCGGTGCCGTAGATCCGCTGGAGCTGCTTGTTCTTCTCGCTGCCGCGCCAGTACGCGGCGGCGGAGCGCATCAGCTTGAACGCGGGGATGGTGCGGGTGGTGGGCAGGTGCGGGCCGCGGCAGAGGTCCTTCCAGCACAGCTCGCCGGTCTTGGCGTCGAGGTTGTCGTAGATGGTCAGCTCGCCGCCGCCGACCTCGGCGTCCGCGCCCTCGGCGGCCTCGGCGGCGTTGCCCTTGAGCCCGATCAGCTCCAGCTTGTACGGCTCCTCGGCCAGCTCCTCGCGGGCGTCGGCGTCGTTGGTGACCCGGCGCGAGAAGCGCTGGCCCCGCTTCTGGATCTCCTGCATCTTCTTCTCGATGCGCTTGAGGTCCTCGGGGGTGAAGGGCTCCGCCACGTCGAAGTCGTAGTAGAAGCCGTCCCGGATGGGCGGGCCGATGCCGAGCTTGGCCTCGGGGAAGATCTCCTGCACGGCCTGGGCCATGACGTGCGCGGTGGAGTGCCGCAGGATGTTCAGCCCGTCCTCGGAGGAGATCTCCACCGGTTCGATCTGCTCGCCGTCCGCCGGCTGGTACGCGAGGTCCTTCAGGGTGCCGTCGACGCGGGCGGCGACGACGGTGCGCTCGCCGGGGAAGAGGTCGGCGGCGGTAGTGCCCGTCGTCACCACGCGCTCTTCCCGCTCGGAATCGCGTTGGATGATCACACGGACGTCTGACACCGGTCTCTCCTGCCTGAAGGTGGTTGTGCCGTATGGCACGGCAGGGGGAATCGTACCGAGCCCGGGGGGCCGCGCGCGAAGCGGTTGTCCGCAGGGCGCGGGCCGCCGGAAGACGGGAAGCCGCCCCCGCCGCCCGCACGCCCCCGCCCGCCGGATCGGCCCGCGCACTCCTCGGAACGCGCCAACCTCCGCCCCCGGCAAGGGCGTTGCCCCCGCGGGCGGCGTATCGGGCAAACGACGCGGGTATCACCGAACGGGACACCCGACGGGTCCCGACGGGCGAGGCCAGGCGAGGAGTTGGGTGGCATGACGTGCTGGTACGAGGGGCCGCTGGCCGCCTTCGACACCGGGGCCACGGGGACGGACGTGGAGCGGGACCGGATCGTGTCGGCGGCGGTGGTGGTGCAGGACGCGGCGGGGGCCCGGCCGCGGGTGCTGCGGTGGCTGGTCAACCCGGGGGTGCCGATGCCGGCGGCGGCGGTCGCGGTGCACGGGCTGACGCAGGAGTATGTGGAGCGCAACGGGCGCTGGCCGTCGCCGGTGGTGGACGAGGTGGCGCGGGAGCTGGCCGGCCATGGCACCGCGCTCCGGCCGCTGGTGGTGATGGACGCGCCGTTCGGACTGACGCTGCTGGACCGGGAGTTGCGCAGGCACCGGGCCGGTTCGCTGGAGCGGTACGCGGCGGGCAGCGCGCTGCGGGTACTGGATCCGCGGGTGCTGGACCGGCAGTTGGACCGCCACCGCGAGGGGCAGCGCACCCTGGCCGAGCTCTGTGCGCACTACGGGGTGGAGCCGGACGGGGCGCATGACGCGGCGGCGGACGCGGTGGCGGCGCTGGAGGTGGTGCGGGCGCTGGGCCGGAGGTTCGCGGCGCGGCTGGAGCGGCTGACGCCGACGGAGCTGCACGGCCTCCAGGCGGTGTGGCACGCGGCGCAGGCCCGGGTGCCCCAGGCGTGGTCCGCCCGCACCGGCTCACCGGAACTGGTCGACCCGTCCTGGCCGGTACGCCCGGAGATCCCGGCGGCGGCCTGAAGTTGTGGACGGACGAGGTCTAGAGGGTCAGGACGATCTTGCCGTGGGTGTGGCGGTGTTCGAGTTCGGTGTAGGCCTCGCGGACCCGGGCCAGGGGGTAGGTGTGGGCGATCGGTACTTCGAGCTGCCCGGTGGCGATCAGGTCGGCCAGATCGGCGAGCACCTCGGCGCCCGGTCCGGCCGCCGCCTGGCCTTCCGTCTTCACCCCGTACTCCGCGGCGGCGGCGAAGTCGATGACGGTGTCGATCCGGTCCGTCGGGACGCCGAGGGCGAGGGCCAGTTCGACGTAGCCGCCGCCGAAGAGGTCGATGAAGGCGTCCACCCCCTGGGGCGCGGCGGCCCGGATGCGTTCCTCGACGCCGTCGCCGTACGAGACGGGGATCACGCCGTGGCCGCGGAGCCAGTCGTGGTTGCTCTCGCTGGCCAGGCCGATGACGGTGGCCCCGGTGCGGCGGGCGAGCTGGACGGCGAGTGAGCCGACCCCGCCGGCGGCTCCCGAGACGACCACGGTCTCGCCCTCCCCGGGGTGGACGGACTGCACGGCGCTCCACGCCGTCACTCCGGCGACATAGAGGCTGCCGGCGACCTCCCAGGACACCTGCTCCGGTTTGCGCGTGACGTCTTCGGCCTCGACCAGGGCGAACTCCGCCTGGGAGCCCCGCCGGTTGCTGAAGCCGATCACCTCGTCACCGGGCAGGAACCCGCCGGCCCCGGGCCCGGTCTCCTCGATGACCCCGGCGAGATCGCTGCCCTGCCCGGACGGGAACGTCGTCGGGAACATCTCCGTCAGCGCCCCCGTGCGGATGATCGCCTCACCGGGGTTGATACCGGCCGCCTTCACCCGCACCAGGACCTGCCCGGCCCCGGGCACCGGCCGTTCGACCTCGTCGACCCGCAGCACATCGGTCCCGCCGAACTCGTCGTACCTCACTGCCTTCGCCATGATCTCGCTCCTTGCTCGTCGCGGACGGGGAGGGTGGCTATGCCCGCCGGAGTTCGAGTACCGGGATGACGCGGACACCCTCGGTCTTCCGGGCGTAGTCGGCGAAGCCCGGGTAGCGGCTGGCCTGCTCGGCGTAGACGCGGTCGCGCTCGGCGCCGGTCAGATCGCGGACGGTCACCCGGTAGGTCTCGGTGCCGCGTTCGATGGTGCCGTCACCGGCGGCGGTCAGATTGCGGTACCAGTCGGGGTCGGTGGGGGCGCCGCCCTTGGTGGCGAAGACATAGACGGTGTCCGGCTCGGTGTCGTCGGGGAGGTACATCATCGGCGTGACATGCTCCCGCCCGGTTTTGCGGCCCCGGTGATGGGTCAGGACGAGCGGGGCGCCCTCGAAGGCTCCGCCGACCTTGCCCTCGTGCGTTCGGAACTCCTCGATGATCTGGGCGTTCCAGTTCCCGGCCTCACTCATGGCGGTCTCCTCTCGTTCGCTGTCCCGGGTTCCCAGATGCGGGGCCTCTCACCTCCGTCCGGCTGCGTCCCTAGGCGGGGGATCTACCATGAAGACCAGGTCTTCTCCTCTCGCGCACACCTGCCACCGCTGGACTGGTCAGGAGGGCGGCATGGAATTCCAGAACGCGACCGCGCTGGACGGCCTGCGCTATCTGCCGATCTCGGAGCACGGCCTGATCGGCGATCTGCGGACCGCGGCGCTCGTCGGCGCCAACGGCACCATCGACTGGTACTGCTGCCCGCGCTTCGACGCACCCAGTGTGTTCGGCTCGATCCTCGACGCCGACCGGGGCGGGTCCTTCGAGCTGGCCGCCGATGTGCCGTCACGGACCCGGCAGTTCTACTTCCCCGACACCAATGTCCTGATCACCCGGTTCTACGGCGCGGACGGGGTGGCGGAGATCCAGGACTTCATGCCGGTCGTCGACGAGTCCCGTGAGGCGTCCCGGCACCGGCTGATCCGGCGGGTGATCTGCGTCCGGGGAGCCCTCCCGTTCCGGGCACGGATCGCGCCCCGCTTCGGCTACGGGGCGGAGCGGCACACCGTGCACGCGCGGGCGCATGAGGCCGTCTTCGAAGCCCCGTCGATCTCGCTGGCGCTGACCTCCACCGCACCCCTGGAGAGCGACGGCACCGATGTGTTCTCGCACTTCAAGATCCTCGAAGGGGAGTCGGTGGTGTTCGCCCTGGACCGGCTCAGCGAGGACGCCCGACCGCGGGCCTGCCCGCACGCCGAGGCGGAGGAGCAGTTCGAGGCGACGGCCCGCTTCTGGTGCAACTGGCTGGCCCACTCCCGCTACCGGGGCCGGTGGCGGGAGATGGTGCACCGCTCGGCGCTGGCGCTGAAGCTGCTCACCTATGTGCCGACCGGCGCGATCGTGGCCGCGCCGACGACCAGCCTCCCCGAGCGGGCCGGCGGTGAACGCAACTGGGACTACCGCTATATGTGGGTCCGCGACGCCGCGTTCTGCGTCTACGCCCTGCTCCGCCTGGGCTTCACCTCCGAGGCCGAGGCCCTGATGGGTTTTGTGTCCGAGCGGGGCATCATGCGCGGCACCGGCCCCACCGGCCCGCTCCAGATCATGTAC
Organism: Streptomyces sp. NPDC058045; assembly: GCF_042885635.1. Classification (NCBI taxonomy): domain Bacteria; kingdom Bacillati; phylum Actinomycetota; class Actinomycetes; order Kitasatosporales; family Streptomycetaceae; genus Streptomyces; species Streptomyces sp. NPDC058045. The sequence goes on from NZ_JBHVRR010000052.1 coordinate 27,563, forward strand.
GGCATCGACGGGCGCACCGACCTGCCCGAGACCGAACTGAGCCATCTGGAAGGGCACTTGGGCTCCGCCCCGGTCCGGGTGGGCAACGCCGCCACCCGGCAGCTCCAGCTCGACATCTACGGGGCGCTGGTCGACTCCATCTATCTGTACGACAAGTGGGGGCAGCCCATCAGCAGCGACCACTGGGACGAGGTCGGGGCCGTGGTCGACTGGCTCTGCGACCACTGGGACCAGCCCGACGAGGGCGTCTGGGAGACGCGCGGCGGCCGGAAGAACTTCGTCTACTCGCGGCTGATGTGCTGGGTGGCGATCGAACGGGCCATCCGGATGGCCAACCGGCGCGGACTGCCGGCCGATCTCCCCCGCTGGCGCCAGAGCCGGGACGCGATCTACCGGCAGATCATGCGGAAGGGCTGGTCGCCCGAGCGCGGGGCGTTCGTGCAGGGGCTGGACGACGACGTACTCGACGCTTCGGTGCTGATGATGCCGATGGCCAAGTTCGTCGCGCCCACCGACCCCAAGTGGCTCTCCACCCTGGACGCGCTCACCGAGGATCTGGTCTCCGACTCGCTGGTCTACCGCTATGTCCCGGAGGCCAGCCCGGACGGCCTGCGCGGCTCCGAGGGCACCTTCTCGATCTGCTCCTTCTGGTACGTCGAGGCGCTCACCCGCGCCGGACGCCTGCGGGAGGCACGGCTGGCCTTCGAGAAGATGCTCACCTACGCCAACCATGTCGGCCTCTACGCCGAGGAGATCGGCCGCAGCGGAGAGCAACTCGGCAATTTCCCGCAGGCGTTCACCCATCTCGCACTGATCAGCGCCGCCTTCAACCTGGACCGCGCCCTCGGCTGAGCCGCCGGACGGTTCACTCCGGCCACGGGGAGGACTTGATGACCTCCACGAAGTCGCCTCGTACGAAACCGGGCGTGAAGTGGGCGAGGACGTCGGCCTTCACATTGCCGAAGGTGGTGTCGGGGCGGTCCTGGATGCCCTCGGTGAAGGCGGCCAGGACGCGGTTCTTGAAGTCGGGGCGCGGGTGGGCGGCGACGACCGCGGCGCGCTCCCCGGCGGTGACCGGGGTGTAGCCGATACCGAGGACGTCGAGTTCGACGCCGCGGGTCACCAGGGCGACCTCGGGCGCCAGCGCCCCGCCGACGCCGGTCCGATCGGCACGCTCGTCGTCGCGGGCGCCGATCTCCTCGCCGAGCAGCCGCTGGACGACGCGCTCCGGGCGGCGGCCGCATCCCTCACCGGGCGGGCGGCGCGCGTCGCCTCGGTCTGCACCGGCGCCGTGGTCGTCCTCGCCGGTCTCGGCCTGCTCGACGGCCGCCGCGCGACCACCCACTGGCGGCACGCCGCCACCCCCGGGTGCGGGTCGAACCCGACGCCCTGCACATCCGGGACGGCAGATACATCACCTCCGCCGGCATCAGCGCCGGGATCGACCTGGCCCTCGCCCTCGTCGAGGACGACCACGGCGCCGGCATCGCCCGTGCGGCCGCCCGCGAACTCGTCGTCTTCGTCCAACGCCCCGGCGGGCAGTCCCAGTTCTCGACCGCGCTGGACACCCCGCCGCCGCACGGTGACCGAGGCGGTGCTGGCCGATCCCGCCGCCGATCACGCGCTGTCCGCGATGGCGGCGGCCGCGGCGGTCAGCCCCCGGCATCTGACCCGCCTCTTCCGGGCCGAACTCGGCACCACCCCCGCACGCTGGGTGGAACGCGTCCGCCTCGACCGGGCCCAGCAGCTCCTGCTCGACGGCCACAGCGTGACGGCCGCGGCACACCGCAGCGGCCTCGGCAGCGACGAGACCCTGCGCCGCGCCTTCGCCCGCCACCTGGGCACCACACCCACGGACTACCGCCGCCGGTTCGGTACGACGCGGCGCCCGGGGTGAGGCCCGGGGGTCAGCCGGCGGCGGCCGCGGTGTCCTGGGCGGGTTCGCCGTGGCGGGCGCCGCCGGTGAGGCGCTGCACGGCGTCCTGCATATGGTCGTCGAGGAGCGTGAGCAGCCGCTCCTCGTCCTCCTCCCGCAGGGCCTCGATCAGCGCGGCGTGCTCCTCGACCAGCGCGTACGGGTCGGGGTGGTCGTCGGCGAGGGCGGAGAGGCACATCCGGGTCTCCACGAAGAGGGTCTGCGCGATGCGGCGCAGCCGCGGGCTGCCGGATTCCTCGACCAGGATCTGGTGGAGCTCCATGTCGGCGGCGCTGAGGGCGGCGGGCCGGCCCCGGTCGGCGGCCGCGGCCATGGAGCGGTGCACCTTGGCGAGGCGGGCCGCCGTCCCCTGCGGGTCGTGCCGGAGGACCAGCCGGCAGGCCGCGGACTCCATCGCGGCGCGCGCCAGGTAGATGTCCCGTACGTCGTCCCCGTCGAGCCGGGTCACGAAGACGCCGCGGTGCGGGATGCTCACGGCGATGCCCTGCTGGACCAGGCGTTGCAGCGCCTCGCGCAACGGGCCGCGGCTGACGCCGAGTTGGCCGGCCAGTTCGGCCTCGCCGAGTTGGGAGCCCGGCGCCAGGCCGCCGTCCATGATGGCCTCGGTCAGCCGGGCGGCGATGACGCTGGCGGCGGGCTCCCGTTTGACCGGGCGCAGGGGTTTCGCGGTGGCCATATTCAGTTCGCTTCCTCGGGTCTCGGCGGCGGTGCGGCTCACACCGTCGCGGTGGTGACGGGATCGGGGTGCCGGGTGCGGCGGAACAGCGAGCCCAGCCCGGTGCGCGGTGCGGTGTCGCCGGCCAGGCGCAGCCCTTCCCAGGCGGTGACCTGGTTGGCGGTCAGGACGGGCTTGCCGACTGCTGTTTCGAGGTCGTCCAGCCAGGCGGCGCTGTGCAGCGCGGTGTCGGGGAGCAGGATCGCCTCGGCCTGCGGATGGTCGTTGCCGCGGGCCAGTTCGAGCACCTGTTCGCGGCCCAGGGTACCGACCTCCGCCGCGGTGATGATCCCCCGGCCCGACACCTGGACGACCTCGGCCCCGTCGGCCTCCAGGAAGCGCACGAAGTAGCCGGCCACGTCGTCGGGGTAGGTGGCGGCGATGGCCAGCCTGCGGACGCCGAGGGCGCGGACGGCGCCGGTGAAGGCGAAGGAGGTGGAGGAGACGCGGGTGGCGGGCAGCCCGGCGGCCTCGGCCAGTTCGGCGACCTGCCGCCGGGCGCCCTCGGGTCCGTAGATGAAGCTGGCGCTGGTGCAGGCCCAGAGGACGGCGTCCTGGGGCCGGCGGAGGAGTTCACCGAGGGCGGCCTTGAGGCGGTGGGTGGCGCCCATCTCCAGCAGTTCGTCGACGCGGTGGGCGTCGGTGCCGATGTCGGTGTGGACGAGGGTCAGCCGGACGCCGCCGCCGAGCATCTGCTCCAGGCGGGGGTAGTCGTCCTCGGCGGAGTGGCCGGGGTAGAGGAATCCGACGCGGGCCGCTTGTTCCGTCATGATCGGTCGTCCTTTCGTCCGGGAAGTGTACTGGGCGAATTCTGGGATGTGCAGATTGTTGACATTCCCCCACCGGCAGCGCGCCCGGTCCTGGCGGGCCAAGTGCGCTGGTAGGTACGTCAGTTGGGCTCGGTGCCCGGCTCGGTCTCGTCCGGTACCGGGGGCTGGGCGGGCAGGTGCGGGGTCCGGAGGTCGCACCCGGCGGGCTCCGGCTCGGGCGCGGCGACGGCCTCCGCGAAGGGCTCCGCGACGGCTTCCGCGAACGGCTCCGCGGCGGGCTCCGGCAGGGGTTCGGGGGCCGGTGGGGCGAAGGGTTCCGGGAAGGTCGTGACGATGGGTTCGGGGGCGCGGCGGTAGGCGTCGAGGGCGGCGCGGGCGGAGGGGTCGACCAGGGACTGGTAGTCGCCGACCGGCCGTACCCCGGCGTTGCGGAGCGCGGCCCACATGGTGACCTGGTTGGCGGAGATCACCGGCAGCCTCAGCTCGGCCTCCAACTGCGGGATGACGTCGTACGTCGGCAGATTGGTGCAGCTCACGAAGAGGCAGTCGGCGCGGGTCAGGTCCGCCGCCCGCGCCAGGTCCACCACCTCCCGGTAGGCCACCTTCCAGATCTCGCCGGTGAGCCCCATGTACTGGCAGCCGACGACCTCCACGCCCGCCTCCGCGAGGTACTCCCGGAGGGCTTCGGTCAGGGAGCCGGTGTACGGGGTGATCACGCCGACACGGTGGGCGCCCAGTTCACGGAGTGCTTCCAGCAGGGCACCCGAGGTGGTGACGGCGGGCCGGCCGCGACCGGCCGCGCTCATCGAGGCGCACATGGCGCGTTCCTGGGCGATACCGCCGACGAAGCTGCCGGCGGTGCAGGCGTAGGCGAAGGACTCGGGGCGCACCGCGTCCAGGGCGGTGACCGCCGAGTGCAGCGTGGCGTGTTCGCTGATCAGGCGGGCCATGTCGACGCTGACCTCGACCGGCACATACGGGGTGCGGGTCAGATGGAGCGAGACCTCTTCGGGTGTCCAGCGCCAGAGCTCGCGGTCGAGCGCGAAGTCGAACGGGGCGACGACGCCGACGCCTCGCTGCGGTGCCGGACCGCCGAAGGTGGTGATGTCCAATGCGGGCCCCTTCGTGGATGTCTGCGTACGTGTGGGGTTTCTCGGTACGTGTCCGGGCGGGACCGGTACGGGTCCCGGTGGGTCTCGGAGGGGCATGGGTTTGGGGGGTGGTGGGGCGGGTAGCAGAGGGTGCCGGCCCAAGCCATGTAGATTGTTGACAACGTAAAGATCCGCTGCTTAGCGTGTCAATCCCTGCGGCGCCCGCGAGTGCGACGGCGCGCACGGCCCCGCTCGTTCCGGACTTCAAGGCTCCGCTCCCGCCCGTACGCCGGCCGCCGCTCTCCCCCCGCTCCGAACTGCTCGAAGCCGCCGGTTTCCGGCCCCGCCGCTCGTCCGCACCCCCGCACCCGCGCGATCCGAAGGACTGCCGTGACGAAGACCGAAACCCCCCGTGTGCTGGTGCTCGCCGACCGGCCGCCACCCGGACTGCACGAGGTGGCCGCGCAGGCCGACCTGGTGTGCATCCCCGAGGAGCGGCTCGCCGCCGAACTGCCGCACGCCGACGCCCTGCTGGTCTGGGAGTTCGGCACCGAGGCGCTGCCCGCCGCCTGGCCCCGGCACGGCGGCCCGAGCTGGGTGCACACCGCGAGCGCCGGGGTGGACCGGCTGATGTTCCCCGCGCTCGCCGGCTCCGACACCCTGGTCACCAACTCCCGCGGTGTCTTCGAGCAGCCCATCGCCGAGTATGTGGCGGGCCTGGTGATCGCCCTGGCCAAGGACTTCGCCGGTACCCACCGTCGGCAGCGGGACCGGGTCTGGCAGCACCGGGTCACGTCCCGGGTGGCCGGCACCCGGGCCGTGGTGCTGGGCGGCGGGCCGATCGGGCGGGCGGTGCTGCTGACGCTGCGGGCGCTCGGGCTGCGGGCCGAACTGGTGGGGCGCACCCGGCGGGACGGCGACCCCGAGGTGGGCACCGTGCACGGCTTCGAGGAGCTGGACGGGCTGCTGGGGCGGGCGGACTGGGTGGTGTGCGCGGCGCCGCTGACCCCGCAGACCGAGGACCTCTTCGACGCGGCCGCCTTCGCCCGGATGAAGCGGGGGGCGCGCTTCGTGAACGTGGGGCGCGGCCCGATGGTGCTGGAGGAGGACCTGCTGGCGGCGCTGGACCAGGGGCAGTTGGGCGGCGCCGCGCTGGATGTGTTCCGGCAGGAGCCGCTGCCCGCGGACAGCCCGCTGTGGGAGGCGCCGAGGCTGCTGGTGTCCCCGCACATGTCGGCGGACACCGATACCTGGCTGGAGGATCTGGCGGAGGTCTTCGCCGATAATTTCGCGCGCTGGCGCTCCGGCCGCCCGCTGCGCAACGTGGTGGACAAGAAGCTGGGCTACGTACCGGTCGCGGCCGGTGCGCGGACCCCGTCCGAGGAGGGCTCCCGATGACCGCACCGCACAGCACGCCCACCGCCCCCGCCGCCTCCGGGTCGGCCCCGGAGCCCTATGCGCTGACGGCGGCCGAGCTGCTGGCCGCCTATGCCGCCGGTGAGCTGTCGCCGGTGGAGGCGACCGCCTCGGTGCTGGACCGGATCGAGGCGGTGGATCCGCGGATCAACGCCTACTGCCTGGTCGACCGGGAGGCGGCGCTGGCCGAGGCCCGGGCCAGCGAGGAACGGTACCGGCGCGGTGCGGCGAGCGGGCTGCTGGACGGGGTGCCGGTCTCCGTGAAGGACCTGCTGCTGACCCGGGGCCGGCCGACGCTGCGCGGTTCGCTGAGCGTGGCGCCCGAGCAGGACTGGGACGAGGACGCGCCCTCGGTGGCCCGGATGCGGGAGCAGGGCGCGGTGTTCGTGGGGAAGACGACCACCCCGGAGTTCGGCTGGAAGGGTGTGACGGACAGTCCGCTGGCCGGGATCACCCGCAACCCCTGGGATCCGTCGGCCACTTCGGGTGGTTCCTCGGGTGGCGGTGCGGCGGCGGTGGCGGCGGGGATGGCGCCGCTGTCGATCGGTACCGACGGCGGTGGTTCGGTGCGGATTCCGGCCGCCTTCTGCGGTGTCTTCGGCCTGAAGCCCACCTACGGCCGTATCCCCCTCTATCCGGCGAGCCCCTTCGGCACCCTGGCGCACGCGGGGCCGATGACGCGGACGGTGGCGGACGCCGCGCTGCTGATGGATGTCGTCACCGGCGCCGACAGCAGGGACTGGTCCGCGCTGGAGCCGCCCCGGGCCGGCTACCGGGCCGAGGTCGCACAGGCCCTCGCCGGAGGCACGCTGGCCGGGCTGCGGGTGGCGTACGCGCCGACGCTCGCGGGGGCGCCGGTGGACGGGGCGGTCGCGGCGCGGGTGCGTCATGTGGCCGATCTGCTGGGCGAGTTGGGCGCCGAGGTGGAGGAGGCCGACCCCGGTTTCCGGGACCCGGTGGAGGCGTATCACACGCTGTGGTTCGCGGGGGCGGCGAAGGTGGTGGAGCATCTGGACGCGGAGCGGTTCGCGCTGCTCGACCCGGGCTTGCAGGAGGTGTGCCGCCAGGGGGCGGCGCGGAGCGCGCTGGACTATCTGGGCGCGGTGGACGAGCGGATGGCCCTCGGGGTGCGGATGGGCCGCTTCCATGAGACCTACGACCTGCTGCTCACTCCGGCGGTGCCGATCACCGCGTTCGAGGCCGGGGTCGAGGTGCCCGAGGGCAGCGGGCTCGCCCGGTGGACGGGCTGGACCCCGTTCAGCTACCCGTTCAACCTCACCCAGCAGCCCGCCGCCACGGTGCCCTGCGGTACGGGCGCGACGGGGCTGCCGGTGGGGGCGCAGTTGGTGGCGGCGCGTCATGGGGACGCGCTGGTGCTGCGGGCCTCGGCGGTGCTGCACGCCGCACTGTGCGCGGAGGGTGTGGTGGACACCGCGCCGGTGGGCTGAGGCGGAGACGGCAGAGAGGCGGGCCGGGAGTGGAGCACTCC
>NZ_JBHVRR010000053.1:0-34564 GCF_042885635.1 Streptomyces sp. NPDC058045
TGTGCGCGAGTCGGGGTATCAACATATCTGGCGTTGACTTTTGGCACGCTGTTGAGTTCTCAAGGAACGGACACTTCCATCGTACTCACCCAAGCGCTAGATACTCTCGGGCTTTCCTCCGGGCGCTTCCCTTCGGTGTTTCGACTCTATCAGATCTTTTCTGACCCGATTCCCGGTCGACGGGATCCTTCGGTGTCTTTCCGGCCCGATGGGCCGTTTCGACGTTTCAAACTCTAGCCCATTTCCCCTGGGGCTCATAATCGAGCCGACCGAAAACGAATTCGGGCATACCGAATTAGTCCCGGTGGGAGTTCGTGCGGAGTTTGGTTGCCGCTTGTGAGCGGCGGGAGTCGTTGCCTGGAACCTTCCGGCTCCGTGGCAACTCGAAGTACCTTACGGACCGGCCATCGGGGTGTCAACCCTCGCTGGGAAGATCTTTCCGACGATGGCCCCGAGCTCAGTCCAGGTCGACAAGGCGGCCGCCGGCGTCAGGCTGGGCGTGCTCCACGCGCCGCAGAAGCCGGGTGAGGACCTCGCCGAGGGCGGAGCGCTCGTCCTGCGAGAGGTCCTGGAGCAGTTCCTCCTCGAAGACGGTGGCCAGGCGCATCGCCTCCAGCCATTTCTCGCGCCCCTCGTCCGTCACCTCGACGATGACGCGAACCCGGTTGCTCTCGTCTCGATCCCTGGTCACCAGGCCCTCGTTGACCATGCGGTCGATGCGGTGGGTCATGGCGGCGGGGGTGAGGCCGAGCCGCTTCGCCAGGTCGCCGGGGCCGAGTTGGTACGGCGCGCCCGCGAGGACCAGGGCCTTGAGGACCTCCCACTCCGCATTGCTTATGCCGAGGTTGGCGGTCTGCCGACCGTAGGCGACATTCATGCGGCGGTTGAGGCGGCCGAGGGCCGACACGATCTTCTCGACCTGCGGGTCGAGGTCGCGGAACTCGCGCTGGTAGGCCGCGATCTGTTCTTCGAGCGTCTGCTCGGCGGGGGCGGTCGTGTCAGGTGTGTCACCCATGACCGCAGTATGGCACGGCATGGCTTTGCGTCGAAGTCCTTCGCTGTGTAATGTTTAGCTTCGAAGTTTAGGATCGAAGTCTTCAGTTTCAAGGTAGGTGAACGTGACCAGGGCGATGGGCGCAGCGATGCGCCGAATCCAGGCAGGAAGCGCGTTGAGCTCGTTCGGCATCGGCTTCACGGTGCCGTTCCTCTATGTGTATGTGGCGCAGGTCCGAGGTCTCGGGTCGGGCGCCGCGGGCATAGTGCTCGCCGCGTTCGCCATGGCCGCCCTGGTCGCGCTGCCGTTCACCGGCCGGGTCATCGACCGGCGCGGCCCGCTGCCGGTGCTGGTCGCCGCGGCTCTGGTGGGTTCGGTCGGCGCCGTCGCACTGGGTCTGTCGGACAGCGAGGGGACGGCGGTCGTCTCCGCGGCGGTGCTCGGTGCGGGCACCGCGGTCATGCAGCCCGCGCTGGCCACGCTCGTCGTGTGGTGCTCGGGCAGCGAGACCCGTACGCGGGCCTTCGCCACGCAGTTCTTCCTGCAGAATCTGACGCTCGGGATAGGGGGTCTGCTCGGCGGGCAGATCGTGGACGAGCACCGGCCGGGCAGCTTCACGCTGTTGTTCTCCATCGAGGCCGTGATGTTCCTGGTCCTCGCCGGGATAGCGGCGACGGTCCGGATGCCGGGCGAAGATGCGGCACTGGGCCTGGCGGGGGCGGTGTCCAAAGGCGCCGTGACCTCCGGGCGCGGTGGGCTCGGTGCGCTGCTGCGGCACCGCGCGATGGTGCAGTTGTGCGTCCTGGGCTTCGTGATCTTCTTCGCCTGCTACGGCCAGTTCGAGTCGGGCCTGTCGGCGTACGGCGTTGAGGCCGCCGGGATATCGCCGTCGACGCTCGGGATCGCCCTGGCGGCGAACACCGCGGCGATCGTCGTGGCCCAGTTCGCGGTGCTGAAGCTGGTCGAGGAGCGGCGGCGCTCGCGTGTCATCGCGGCGGTGGGCCTGCTGTGGGCGGTCGCCTGGGCGGCGGCCGGTTACGCGGGCCTCGGGCACGGCAGCCAGGCCATGGCGACGGCGGCGTTCATCTCCACCTACGCGCTGTTCGGGCTGGGCGAGTCGATGCTGTCGCCGACGGTGGCGCCGCTGGTGGCGGACTTGGCGCCGGTGGGCCGTGTCGGCCAGTACAACTCGGCGTTCGCGCTGGTGAAGCAGTTGGCACTGGCGGTGGGGCCCGCGGTGGGCGGTCCCATGGGGGCGACGCTGCACGGGCCGTACATCGTGGTGTTCGTGCTGATATCGCTGGGGATCACGGTGTTGGCGCTGCGGCTGGGACGGAGGTTGACGGCGGTGCAGGACCGGCCGGCGCTCGCCCGGGGGAGCCGGGTGGTGGCCGGCGGCGGCCCCACCCGGCACCAGATACCCGCCGAGGCCTGACCTCCCGATCAGTCCGGCAGCCGGAACTCACACCACACGGACTTGCCGCCGTCCGGAGTGCGCCTCGCTCCCCAACCGGAGGCGATAGTGGCGACGATCGCGATGCCGCGGCCCGTCTCATCGGCCGGTTCGGCCTGGCGGCGACGCGGCAGGTGATCGTTGCCGTCGGTCACCTCGACGATGAGGCGGCGGTCGGTGCGCCGTAGCCGCAGGCGCATCGGCGGGGTGCCGTGTTGCAGCGAGTTCGCCACGAGTTCGCTGGCCGCCAGGACGCCCAGGTCGTGGAGTTCCGCGGGGAAGCGCCAACTTGTGAGAACGCCGGAGGCGAAGGCGCGTGCCCGGGGTGCCGCCTCGACACCGCCGAGGAGTTCCAGCGCCGCATTGCGGAAGAGTTCCCGGGCCCGCCCGACGCGCGCCGGATGCTGGAGCACGAGTACCGCCACGTCGTCGTCGTGGTCAGCGGTGACGCCGGCGGTGCGGACCAGGCGGTCGCACACCACCTGGGGGCTGCCCGAAGCACCGGCGAGGGCGCGTTCCAGGGCGGCGACGCCCTCGTCGATGTCCTGGTCGCGGCGCTCGATCAGGCCGTCGGTGTACAGGACGGCGGTCGAACCGGGGCCCAGCGGCACGGAAGCGGAGGCGTGCATCCAGCCGCCGGTACCCAGCGGAGGACCTGTGGGCTCCTCCGCACGGTGCACCTCGCCGTTCTCGTCGCGGACCAGGATCGGCAGATGCCCGGCAGACGCATAGACCAGGCGGCCCTCGTTGGGGTCGTGCACGGCGTACACGCAGGTGGCGATCTGCTGCGGGTCGATCTCGGCGGCCAGCCCGTCGAGGAGTTGCAGCACCTCGTGCGGAGGGAGGTCGAGACGGGCGTACGCCCGTACCGCGGTGCGGAGTTGGCCCATGACGGCGGCGGCGCGGACCCCGCGGCCCATGACGTCGCCGATGACCAGGGCGGTACGGCCGCCGCCGAGGGTGATCACGTCGTACCAGTCACCGCCGACAGCGGTCTCGGTGCCGCCGGGATGGTAGGTGGCGGCGATACGCAGATCGTCGGGTTCCTCCAACTCCTGTGGCAGGAGGGAGCGTTGCAGGGTGACGGCGGTCTCGCGCTGGGCGCGCTCACCGGCACGGAGGCGCTCCGCGGCCTCGGCGTGATCGGTGACATCCGCGGCGAAGATCAGCACACCGGAGTGCGGGGACCCGGCGAGCGCGTCGAGAGGAGTGCAGGTGAGGGTGTAGGAACGGCCGTCGGGAGCCTTCCGTGACTTCACCGTGCGCGGCCGGGAACTGCGCAGCACCTGGTCGAGGAGCGGCAGCAGACCCAGCGACTCCAGCTCCGGCAGGGCGTCCCGGGCCGGCTCACCGAGCGGGCGCGCCCCGAAAGCGTTCCGGTAGGCCTCGTTGAGATAGGCGATGCGGTGGTCGGGGCCGTGCACCAGGGCGACCAGCGCGGGCAGATGGTCGAGAAGCCGGCGGATCTGGAGCTCGTCCACACCGGGCGCGGCAGGCCGGCCCGCACCGGGCTCGCCACCCGCCCCGGCATCCCGGTCCGTGTCGGCGCGGGCCGCGGGCACCGAACCGCCATCGGCACCGGCCGATCCCCCCGGCGCCGGTGAGTCCGCCCGCGCGGATGCCGTCCCCGCCGGCGCGGCATCCGCGACCGCCGGGCTGTCGGTGTGCGGCGCCGGAGACGGCCCCGTCGCGGTGCGTGCTGCGGCGCGGCGCGGCACGCCGGGGAGCCGGGCGCTCCATCGGGTGAAGTTCACCGAATTCTTGCCTCGTGTCGTCGGATGCGTCCCGCACCTCGGCGGTCCGGGCGGCCGGGCGCGGTCCGGATCGGTGGCCGGGGCGGGGCCTCGGTTGTGTCGCGGGGACGGGCTTCGCCCTGTGGCACGGTGACCAGTCTGGCCGACAGGTCGGGCGCCGGGGCCCTTGGAGGTGTATCCGTCAGACGCCGGTCCCCTCCCGGGAGTTCCGGGCTCCGGTCAGGACGACCCCTTCGGGTTCTTCGGATGCTTTCCCCCGGCCGCGAGTTCGAACTCCGCCCGCGGATGTTCGAGCGAACCCAGCGACACGATCTCCCGCTTGAACAACCCGGAGAGGACCCACTCAGCCAGAACGCGCGCTTTGCGATTGACGGTCGGCACCCTGCTGAGGTGGTAGACGCGGTGCATCAGCCAGGCAGGATAGCCCTTCAACTTCCGCCCGTAGACATGCGCGACACCCTTGTGCAGCCCCAGCGAGGCCACCGAACCGGCTGACCGGTGCGCATAGTCGGTGAGCGGCTCGCCATGCAGCGCGGCCGCCAGATTCTGCGCGAGCACTGCGGCCTGCCGCACCGCGTGTTGCGCATTGGGCGCACAGGTACCACCGGGCTGGCCTGCCGTCTTGTCGGGTACGGCGGCCGCGTCGCCGGCCGCCCAGGCGTGATCGGCGCCTTCCACCGTGAGACGGGACGTACAGCGCAGCCGCCCCCGCGGATCCAGCGGCAGATCACTGGCCGCCAGTACCGGATGCGGCCGCACGCCCGCCGTCCACACCAGCGTCCGGGTCGGGAAGCGGGAGCCGTCGTCAAGGACGGCGACCCGGTCCTCGCACGATTCGAGCCGAGTGTGCAACCTGACGTCGACATTGCGGCGGCGCAGCTCGCGCACCGTGTAACGGCCCATGTCCTCACCGACCTCGGGCAGGACCCGGCCGGACGCCTCCACCAGGATCCAACTCAGGTCGTCCGCACTGATGTTGTGGTAGTAGCGCACCGCATAACGCGCCATGTCCTCCAACTCACCCAGAGCCTCCACTCCCGCGTAGCCACCACCGACGAAGACAAAGGTGAGCGCGGCGTCACGGACCTCCGGATCCCGCGTCGACGACGCGATGTCCAACTGCTCGATGACGTGGTTACGCAGCCCGATGGCCTCCTCGACTGTCTTGAAACCGATGCCGTGCTCGGCGAGCCCGGGCACCGGCAGAGTCCGCGACACGGAACCCGGCGCGAGAACGATCTCGTCATAGGACAGCTCGACACTGCCCGTGCCCTCCTCCTTCGTGGCCAGAGTGGTGAGCGTGGCCGTGCGCTGCGCATGATCCACCGCAGTCACCTGCCCGATGATCACCCGGCACCGGTCCAGGACCCGCCGCAACGGCACCACCACATGACGAGGCGAGATCGAACCCGCCGCCGCCTCCGGCAGAAAAGGCTGATACGTCATATAAGGATCGGGACTGACCACCACGATCTCCACCTCGGCCCGCCCCAGTTCAGGTTTGAGCCGGCGCTGAAGATGCAGCGCGGTGTACATACCGACGTAGCCGCCGCCCACGACGAGGATGCGCGTTCCCTTCGAGGGGCCGGGCGGGGTCCCAGGGGAAAGTGAGCCCTTCACCATTCCATGACGCAACGCCGACCGGGGTTTGTCCACAGTCCCGACACGGTGAGTGTCCGAATCCGGCAATGGCCGGGAGTTTTCCACAGGCTGCCACAGAGGGTTGCCGGACGCCGTACATTACTGGTCAGCCGATCGATACCAGACAGCCCCGGGGAAACCGCGGGCACACGGAGGGGGGCAACAGCGGGCGAACCGGTACGCAGGGTGAACCGGTTCGAACCGGCGCGCAACACACGCCCCTTCTGCATCGTCTCCAGCTCAACTATGTTCGTGAGACGTCGGAGTGAAGGGGACGACGGGGTGCAGGGGGACGCGCTTGACTCGCGCGCACCGCAGGCGCAAGCCGCAACACCCTCCCGCGCTCCGATGACCACACGACGGAGTAAAGAGTCTCCGGGGGGAGACGTCACAGCCGGGGGAACACATATGCATCAGCAGGACTCGCACTGGTCCACGTCAACCGTCATCTCCGACGGCCACACCGAAGACCACACGCACACGGTGACCGCTGACCACGGCCACCCAGCAGAGGACGGAACGACCGCCGCTCCCCTGCGCGTTGACGCACAACGCAACCTCGAACACGTACTTCGCGCAGCACGCGAGGTATTCGGCGAAGTCGGCTACGGGGCGCCGATGGAAGACGTGGCACGCCGGGCACGAGTCGGCGTCGGCACCGTCTATCGCCGCTTCCCCAGCAAAGACGTCCTGGTCAGGCGCATCGCAGAAGCAGAGACCGCCCGTCTGGCCGAGCAGGCGCGCGCCGCACTCGGGCAGGAGGACGAGCCCTGGTCGGCCCTCTCCCGCTTCCTGCGCACCTCCGTGGCATCCGGCGCCGGCCGACTGCTGCCGCCGCAGATACTGCAGATATCCACCCAGGCGGCCGCGGACCCGACCGGCCCCGACCCGAGGGTCCCCGCACAGCGCACCATGTACGAGGCGGGCCTCGGCAGCCCCGAAGCCGAACCGCACACACCAGCCGACGGGACTCCAGAACCGGCGCCGCAGGACGGTGGATCGGGAGCGTCCACCCTGCTGGACGTGGTCGGGCGGCTCGTCGAACGCGCCAAGACCGCCGACGAACTACGCGAGGACGTGACCGTGTCCGACGTGCTGCTCGTCATCGCCACCGCCGCACCCGTCCTACCCGACCCCGAGCAGCAGTCCGCCGCGTCCGCCCGACTCCTGGACATCCTCCTGGAGGGACTGCGGACCCGGTCCTCGTAGGGGACGACCGGACAGGACGGGCAGGACGCACAGGACGGACGGGACGCACAGGTTCGGGGATGCAGGGGAAGTAGCGGACGGTTGCCGGTAGTTCCCGGGCACGGCCGGCAGTTCCGGGCGTGCCCGGGTAGCTCCGGGACGTCATCGGCAGCTCCTGGCGGTGGCGCTGGCAGCGGCTCCGCAATGGCCGTTCGGCCTTGGCGGTCCCCGGAATGGCTGCCGGTGGTTCCGGGTGATACCGGAGGGCGCCGGGTGATACCGATCGTTCGGGTCAACTCGGGTTGTGCGTACGTGGTTTCGGGTGGCCGTCGGGCTGCGTACGTGCAACTCCGGTGCGGGAGAGGCCCGTTCGGTATGGGTCGTTCGGCACGGGCGGTCCCGGGCCCGTGGCGAACGTGAGCCGGATCTGAGAGGAGGAGGCGAGAGCGAGGGCGGCACGTCCGCGGTGCCGGGTGCGCGGGGAATGTGCGGTACTGCCGTACTGGGAACGGGTGTTGGGTGCGGTCTCGGCCGGGCGGAGGAGCGGGCAGCAGTGCGCCGCGGGCAGGTGGTGTGGGAGCGGGTGGCGCCGGGGGCGGGGGGTGGCCTGCGGTGAGAGGGGACGGGGTGGTGGGTGGAGGAGGGAAGGGGAGAGGGAGGGGAGGGAGGGATGGGAGGGCGGGGGCGGGGCGGGGCGGGGGGAAACCCAAGGGAAAACCCTCAGATGGGTGATTGCGGAGGATCCGGGTTCATGCGACGGCAGGGGTGTGGGAACCTGTGGCGGTGGTCGGTCTGAGTCTGGGTGCGGGGGCGTTCCGGAAATGAGCGTTGACGGGCGGGACGAGTCGCGTGGTAGTGACGGCGCGGCGGGCGGGTCCACCGGTGTGCCACCGTCGCAGCCCAGGCTGCCGGAGCAGGGATCTCCGGCGGGCAAGGCGCCTGGGCCGACGGTTCCCGGCCAGGGCTCCCCGTTGTATGGCCAGCCGACCGGCACCGCTCCCGTCTCCGATGATGTGACCGTCCCAGCCCAGTGGGGCCCCACCGGAGCCGGAGCAGGAGCCGCCACTCCCCCTGCCTCCGCGCCCATCCCCTCCGAAGCTTCCGGTCGAGTCCCCGTGTCCGATGGGGAGTTGATCGCTCGGATGCGGGCGGGGGACGATTCGGCGTATGAGGATTTGTTCTGGCGGCATTCAGGGGCGGTGCGGCGTTACGCGCGGACCTGCTGCCGGGACGGGCATACCGCGGATGATCTGACGGCCGAGGTGTTTGCGCGGATGCTGCAGGCGGTCCGGGGCGGTGCGGGACCGGAACACGCGGTGCGCGCCTATCTGCTGACCACGGTGCGGCGGGTGGCGGCGGGTTGGACGAAGTCCGCCAAGCGTGAGCATCTGGTGGATGACTTCGCGGTGTTCGCCGCGCAGGCCGCGCGCGGTACGGAGGGTGCCGACGACGACACCCTGGATCTGGGTGCCGATGTGCTGGCCATGCATGAGGCGGAGCAGACGCTTGCGATGCAGGCGTTTCGGAGTCTGCCGGAGCGTTGGCAGGCGGTGTTGTGGCACACGGAGGTGGAGGACGAGTCGCCGAGTGAGGTGGCGACGCTCTTCGGCTTGGACGCCAACGGCACGCGGGTGCTGGCGAGTCGGGCTCGGGAGGGGCTCAAGCAGGCGTATCTGCAGGCGCATGTGAGTGCGACGCTGGCTTCGGACGCGGAGTGTGCGCGGTACGCGGATCGTCTTGGTGCGTTCGCCCGTGGTGGGTTGCGCAGTCGTGCTGAGCGGGGTCTGCGTAAGCATCTCGACGAGTGTGCGAAGTGCCGGCTGGCGGCGGGGCAGATCAAGGAGGTCGCCAGCGGGATTCCGGTGGTTGTGCCGGTGGCGGTCATCGGTTGGTTCGGGGCCGCCGGGTACGCGAAGGTGGCGGCGCTGTTCGCGGGTGGCGCGGCGAGTGCGGGTGCGGCTGGGGCGGCGGCTGCGACGGGCAGTACCGGTGGTGCGGGTGGGGGTGCTGCTTCGGAGGGGGCGACCGGCCCGGTGAAGGCGGGGATCGCCGCCGGTGTGGTGGTGGTCGCGGCGGTCGCGTTGGCGATGGCGATGGTGGGTAAGGAGACGCCGCCGCCGAAGCCGAAGGCGGATCCGCCGGCGGTGTCGCAGCCGGTGGTGCCGAAGCCCCAGCCGCCTGCGCCGAATCCGCCGAAGGCCGCGCCGGTGCAGCCGGAGCCTGCGCGTCCGGCGCCGCGTCCCGCGCCGGCGAAGCCCGATCCGGAGCCGACGCCCACGCCTACTCCGACGCCGTCGGAGCCGGAGCCCGGTCCGACGCCCAGCAGTCCTGAGCCGACGCAGAGTTCACCGTCTCCCACGCCGACGCCGACTCCGCCGCCCGCACCGGAGGTGTTCCAGTGGAGCGAGTTGGAGTACGGGGTGCTGGGGGATGGCACCAAGCCGGAGATGCGGCTGGGGGAGAGCAGTTGGGCGTGGCAGCGGCAGGATGTGTCGATCGCGAAGCGCACCTATGCGCATGGGGTGACGGTGCGCGGTGATTCGTCGGTGATCATCGATCTGAATCGCAGTTGCTCGGTGTATGAGGCGAGGGTGGGGGTGGACGACATGATGATGGGGCTGGGTGCGGTGCGGTTCTCGGTGTTCGGGGATGGTGCGCGGTTGTGGCGGTCGCCGGTGGTTCGGGCTGGGGAGGCCGCGGTGCCGGTGCGGGTGTCGTTGGCGGGGCGTAAGACGGTTCGGCTGGTGGTGGAGCCGGAGCAGTCGACGGATTCGTTGACTTTGGCGGACTGGGCGGAGTCTCGTCTCCGCTGCGACTGATCGGGGTTCTTTCCCTGCCGAGGCTTGCCGGTCGGCGGTCAGGGGTGGGGTGTGGCGGGGCCGAGGGCGGTGCGGGTGGGGGTGATGCGGCCGGTGGGGACGGCGCGTTGGCGGGTGGGGGTGCCGGTCCAGCAGGTGCCGCGGCGGGCGAGGAGGCGGCGGAGCCAGAGTTCGAGGGAGACGAGGTCGGCGAGGCCTTCGAGGGGTAGTGGTTCGCCCTGGGTGGCGGCGCGGAGTGCTTTGCGTACGGTGCGGGCTTCGATGAGGCCGGCGTCGGCGAGGAGTGGGGTGTCGAAGAGGGTGAGGACGTTGCCGAGGGAGGTGCGCAGGCCGGTGTGGGCTGCGGTGGTGGGGGTGGTGTTGGGGGGTGTGCCCCAGTCGGTGGGGAGGTCGGTGACGCCGGTGCTTTCGAGGACGGTGCGGAGGACGGCGGCGCGGGCGTCGGGTCGTACGCGGAGGGCTTGGGGGAGGTCGCGGGCGGCGCGGACGACCTGGTTGTCGAGGTAGGGGGTGTGGAGTCGCTGGGAGCGGATTTCTGCGGCTTGTTCGAGGATGCGGAGGTCGGCGGCGTGGCGGGCGAGGGCGGCGCGGGCGCGGAAGTCGCCGGGTCGGCCGTTGGGGCCCGGGGTGGGGCGGTTGCCGGTGGTGTGGAGGCGGAAGGAGACTTCGGCGAGGGCTTCGCCGGTGAGCCAGCGGGCGGCGGGTCCTGGTCCGCCCCAGGTGAGTGCGGCGAGGGAGCGGTCGACGGGGCCCTGGGCGTTGTCGAAGCGGCGGTGGAGCAGGCGGTCGGCGAGGTGTTCCAGGCCGGTGCGGTAGGGGGTGCGGGCGAGGCGGCGGGCGGCGGCGTAGACGCGGGCGGGTACGAGGAGGTTGCCGTCGGCTCGGGCGAGGGCGGCGACGGGGCGTACGAGGTGGCGTCTGGTGTGGTCCAGGAGGAGGTCGGCGAGGCGGGCGGGGTGGGCGTCGAGGACTTGGCGGGCGCCGTGTCCGGTGAGGTGGTCGGCGCTGCCGGCGGCGAGGCGGGTGCGGTGGCGGGTGGCGGTGATGAGGGAGGGGGCGGGTTCGTCGGTGAGGGGGCCGTCGAGGTCGGCGTAGGGGAGGCTTTCTTCGCCGGCGGTGACGACGATGTGGTGGAGGCGGGGGTTGGCGGCGATGGTGGCGGCGCGTTCGAGTTCGGTTTGGCGGCCTTGGGCGGTGAGGTCGTTGAAGGTGACGGCGAGGAGGCGTTCGCCTGCTTCGGTGCCGTGGCCGAGGATGGTGCCGGGCATTCCGGGGAGGCCGGCGGCGAGGAGGGCGAGGGTGGCGCTGGCGGGTCCGCCGGAGAGGTCGGCGCCGATGCCGGGGTGGGGGGTGCCGCGGGCGGCGCGGCGTTCGGCGGGGCCCATGCCGGGGACGGGTCCGGGGTCGGTGCCTTGGCCGGGGACGTGGCGGGGGGCGAGGAGGCGGGTGCGTACGGCGTCGACGAGGGTGTCGCGGAGGGTGTCGACGGCGGTGGTGGTGTCGGTGGGGGGTGCGGCGACGGCGAGGGAGGCTTGGGGTTCGTAGCCGGTGATTTCGCGGGTGCCGGTGCGGAGGATGAGGGCGTGGCCGGGTGGGATGCGGTGGACGCCTTGGTAGGGGGTGGAGTCCTGGAGGGCTTCGGGTACGTCGGGGGCGGCGAGGAGGGTGGCGAGGTGGCCGATGTCGAGGTTGGCTTCGGTGAGGTCGGCGAGGGGGAGGGCGGCGGTGGCGTAGGCGGTGCCGCCGGCCCAGGGGGTGTGGAAGACGGGGCGGGCGCCGGCGAGGTCGCCGAGGATGGTGATGCGGCGGCCGGTCCGGAGGACGGCGGTGTAGCTGCCGGGCCAGGTGGTGAGGTGGCGGAGGGCGCCGCCGCGTGCGGCGTAGAGGGCGTTGCGTAGTTGGTCGTCGGTGGCGCCGCAGAGGCCGAGGATGGCGATGCGGGTGTCGGTGTCGGCTTGTGCGGTGCGGATTTCGTCGGGGCGCCAGTCGCCGACGGCCCAGAGGGGGTCGGGTCCGGTCCAGAGTTGGTGGGCGCCGACGGGTTGGAGGGTTTCTCCGTCGGGGCCGGTGATGCCGGGTTCGAGGGGGCCGGAGGATGTGCTGCTCCACCCCACCAACCACCGCATCGCGCCTCCAGAGGGTGTGGACCATGGGTGCACCGTGCGGGGTGCCGCGCGGTGTCGTGGTGTCCGGCGTGGTACCGGAGCCGGGCTCCATGCTGCCACGAAGGTGGCGGACGGGAAGGGCCTGGGAGTGGGCTGTGTGCCCGGGTTGTGGTGTTCCGTGGTGATGGGGCCGAGTGCGGGGTGTGGTTGGGGAGTTGGGTGGGGTGGTCGGGGTGGGGGTGTGGTGGCGGGGCGGTGGAGGGGGGTGGTGCGAAGGTGGGGAAGAAACGTATCCTCAGAGGGGTTGCCCGGGTTTGGCGTTGGTCTCGCGGGTCCCAACTGGTGCTGTGGTGGCGCCGGTTGGGGACTCAGCGTGACGGGGTGCGATTGCACCAGGGCGGCTGTTTGGTGACGGATCGGCAACTTCCGTGTGGTGTACGGGCGTTGGGCGCGTACGGGTCTCCTGGTGGGGTGCGGGGTGTACCGCGGGGGCGACAGGACCGGACTTCCCCGGGGGTTCGGGAGCCGTTCAGAAGGCCCGCTCAGGGGCGATTTTCAGCCAAACCGGCCATGAAGGCAGGGTGTTGCCACCCCATCCCGCGGGCAGCGTTCACTTGCGGTCCGGGAGGCGGTGCACGCCCCCCGGACCGGCCCGCCACCCGCGGGGATGAAGGCGGCGGTGTCCCCCGACCCGCCGGAGCCTGGGCAAGCGGGCCGACCCACGCCCCTCATCGAAGCGCGCCCGTGCGGCGCGCACGAGAGCGCACAGGCGGGCGCACGGCCACACGCCGGGAGCACACCCCGCGCGGCGGGCAACCGTACGGGAGCAATCCCGCCATCCGGAACTATGCCTCTTAACGCATGGGAAGCGCCGAACTACCCTGGGTGTGCCTGTGTTTTCGCGGTGGCATATACCCGGGGGCTCGGACAGGTGCCCTTGCAGCCGGTGCGGCACCCCGTCGTGCCCGGCCCGTGCGGCGGACGAGCCGGCGCCCGGGACACTGCGGGAGGACACGGCACCGTGCCGCGTGGGCCACCCCCGCCGCGGCAGCCGTCCGTGCCGAGGGGTGACGTATGTCCAGGGAGCAACGCGGGCCGAACGAGAAGCTCGGCACCGTTCTCGCCCTCGCGGGGATAAGCAACGCGGGTCTCGCCCGCCGGGTCAACGACCTCGGCGCGCAGCGCGGTCTGACCCTGCGTTACGACAAGACGTCGGTGGCCCGCTGGGTCTCCAAGGGCATGGTGCCGCAGGGTGCCGCGCCGCATCTGATCGCCGCCGCCATCGGGCAGAAGCTGGGGCGGCCGGTGCCGCTGCACGAGATCGGTCTGGCCGACGCCGATCCGGCGCCCGAGGTGGGCCTGGCCTTCCCTCGGGACGTGGCCTCGGCGGTGAAGTCCGCGACGGAGCTGTACCGGTTGGACCTGGCGGGCCGCCGGGCCGGTTCCGGCGGCATCTGGCAGTCGCTGGCCGGGTCGTTCGCCGTCAGCGCCTACGCGACTCCCGCCTCCCGCTGGCTGATAACCCCGGCCGACAGCTCCGTGGAACGTGAGGCCGGTCCTGCGGACGGCAGCGGCGGCGCCCCGCAGAAGGTCGGCCACAGCGATGTGCGCAAGCTCCGCGAGGCCGCCGAGGACGCCCGCCGCTGGGACTCCAAGTACGGCGGTGGCGACTGGCGTTCGTCGATGGTGCCGGAGTGCCTGCGGGTGGAGGCGGCGCCGCTGCTGCTCGGCTCGTACTCGGACGAGGTGGGCCGCGCCCTGTTCGGGGCCAGTGCCGAACTGACCAGGCTCGCCGGGTGGATGGCCTTCGACACCGGGCAGCAGGAAGCCGCGCAGCGCTACTACATCCAGGCGCTGCGGCTGGCCCGGGCCGCCGCGGACGTACCGCTCGGCGGTTATGTACTGGCCTCCATGTCGCTCCAGGCCACCTACCGCGGCTTCGGTGACGAGGGGGTGGATCTGGCGCAGGCCGCGGCGGAACGCAACCGCGGTCTGGCCACCGCCCGCACCATGAGCTTCTTCCGCCTGGTCGAGGCCCGCGCCCATGCCCGCGCCGGTGACGCCCACGCCGCGGGCGGTGCGCTGCGTTCCGCCGAGGGCTGGCTGGAGCGCTCCCGCGAGGGCGACCCGGACCCGTCCTGGTTGGGCTTCTACTCGTACGACCGGTTCGCCGCGGACGCCGCCGAGTGCTACCGGGATCTGAAGGCGCCACGGCAGGTGCGGCGCTTCACCGAGCAGGCCCTGTCCAGGCCCACCGAGGAGTACGTCCGCTCGCACGGGCTGCGGCTGGTGGTGTCCGCCGTCGCCGAGCTGGAGTCGGGGAATCTGGACGCGGCCTGCGAGCAGGGGGTGCGGGCGGTGGAGGTCGCGGGCCGTATCTCCTCGGCGCGCACCACCGAGTACGTCCGGGACCTGCTGCACCGGCTGGAGCCGTACGGTGACGAGCCGCGCGTGGTGGAGCTGCTGGAACGTGCCCGGCCGCTGCTGATGACCCCGGCCTGAGCCTCGCGCCCGCCCGACCGGTTCCGTGCACCGGGTCGACGGCCCGGGTTTGTCCGCACTGTCAGAGGCACGGTGCAGTATCGGGGCCGGGAGGTGGTGGCGATGCGGGACGTACTGGTGGTGGGTGGTGGGCTGCTGGGTCCGGCGGTGGCCGGTGCGCTGCGCCGGGCCGCGCCCGGTGCCGAGGTCACCGTGCTCACCGGGGAGCCCGCGCCCGGGGGCGGGCCGCGGACGGGCCTGGTGCACAGCGGGGTCGGTGAGCGGCCGGGCACGCTCGGTGCGCGGTGCGCGGTGCGGGGTGCCGTCGAGTTGCGTGCGTTCTGCGCCGAGCACGGTCTGCCCTTCGCGGCCACCGGTGAGCTGGTCGTCGCCGGTGAACGGGCCGAACTGCCCCGGCTGCACGCCCTGGCACAGCGCGCCCGCAGCCTCGGACTGCCCGTGGCCGAGCTGGGCCGGTCCCAACTCACCACGTACGAGCCGGAGATCAGAGGTCGTGCCGCGCTGCGGGTGGCCTCGGCCGGGCTCTGCGATCTCGCCGCGGTGGCCCGCCGCCTCACCGCGGACTGCGGCGCCGAGGTGCGTCACGGGGAGCGGGTGGTGCGGGTGGAGCGCCCGGCCGGGCGGGGCGTCGCGGTCCGTACCGCCGAGGGTGCCGTGCACCGGGCGCGGGTCCTGATCGACTGCACGGACATGGTGGCGCGGCCCGCTGCCCCGCCGCTCCCCCGGCCCGCCCGTACCGCATATGTGGTGGCCGGGGTCCGCGGCCCGGTCTCCCCGCTGCCCGCCCCGGGGTCCCTGTACCCCGCGGTCTATGTGCTGCCCGCGCTCGACGGGGCCGAGGGCGATGGGGTGCCCGCGTACTCGGCGGAGGCGCGGGCGGCGGTGGCGCGGCTGCTGCCTTCCGCCGCCGCGGCCGGGGGTGTGCCGGGGGACGGGGGTCTTGGCGGGGACGTGCGTATCGAGGAAGGGCCGCGCACCGTCCTTCTGCTGGGCGGCAGTTCACCGTCCGCGGCGCTGCCCCTCTGCCGGGAGCTGGCCGACCGCGCGCTACGGCTCCTCGCCCGCCACCGGCCCCGCGGCACCCCACCCGTCCCCGCGGCCGGCACGGGCGAGCGGCCGCCTCCGCCGTAGACCACGGGACGCCTCCCTCGCGCGGGGTCCGGCCCGTCCTCCGCCCCCGTCGGCGGGTGCGCGCCGGATCGTAGAATCGGGGGCACTGTGGCCTACGAAGAAACGCCCGAAGCTGGCGCCGACCAGACCCGCGGCCCGGCTCCCGCCGAAGCACCCGAGTCCCCCGAGCCTCCCGCGTCCGCCGTGCCCGCCCGGGAGGGCGGAGGTCCCGTGCAGGGGCGGATGTTCGCGCCCGGGGAGGGGCCGGCGGCCGATCCTGCCGGGTCGCGGTACGAGCGGCGGATCCGGAGCTTCCAGCCGCGTCGCAGCCGGGTCACGCTCGGTCAGGAGCAGGCGCTGCGCCGGTTGTGGCCCGCCTGGGGCCTGGACGTCGACGGCAGCAGGGTGCTGGATCCGGCGGAGCTGTTCGGCGGGCTGCCCGTGGTCCTGGAGATCGGCTTCGGTATGGGCGAGGCGACCGCGCAGATGGCGGCCGCCGACCCGGGCACCGGCATCCTCGCCGTGGATGTGCACACCCCGGGCCAGGGCAATCTGCTGGCCCTCGCCGAGGCGAACGGGCTGGACAACATCCGGGTGGCGAACGGCGACGCGGTGATCCTGCTCCAGGAGATGCTGCCGCCGGACTCGCTGCACGGCCTGCGGGTCTACTTCCCCGACCCGTGGCCCAAGAAGCGGCACCACAAACGGCGGCTGATCCAGCCGGAGTTCCTCACGCTGGCCGCGGCCCGGCTGCGGCCCGGCGCCCTGCTGCACTGCGCCACCGACTGGGAGCCGTACGCCGAGCAGATGCTGGAGGTGCTCTCGGCGCACCCCTCGTTCGTGAACACGGCGGCGGACGGAGGGTTCGCGCCGCGTCCCGGTTTCCGGCCGCTGACCCGTTTCGAAGGGCAGGGCCTCGACAAGGGGCACCCGGTGCACGATCTGCTGTTCCGGCGCCGCTGACGGTTCGGGGGGCCGGGCTCCGGAGGTTCGGTCGGCGTCGCGCCGTGCGGCCCGCGCCGGTTACCGTCGAGCACGTGTCCGCACGACCCCCGCTCCCGCCGCCCCAGGGCCACCGGCCGTCCCCCGGAACGCGGGCCGTGCCACCGGGGACGCGGACGGTACCGGGAGGGTGTCCGCACTGGTGGCAGCGGCGGGCGATACGGGCCTCGGCGCTGAGCGTGCTGCTCGCCCTGTCGGGGCTGGTGATCCTGGCCCTGGTCCGGGAGCAGACCGGCACCGAGGGCTTCCTGGTGGGGCTCGGTCTCTCGGTGCTGCCGGTGCCGCTGCTGATCGCCTCGTTCCGCTGGCTGGACCGGGTCGATCCGGGGCCGTGGCGGATCCTGCTCTTCGCGTTCTCCTGGGGGGCCTGCGCGGCGGCGCTGATCGCGATCGTCGCCAACAGCTTCGCCACCCACTGGATCGCCACCGCCACCGCGGACCCCTCACGCGCCGGCACCTGGGGGACGACGGTGATAGCGCCGGTGGTGGAGGAGTCCGCCAAGGCGACCGCGGTCCTGCTGGTGTTCCTCTTCCGCAGACGCCACTTCGCGGGCGTCGTCGACGGCGCGGTGATCGCCGGACTCTCCGCCTCCGGCTTCGCCTTCACCGAGAACGTCCTCTACCTCGGTACGGCCTTCGGCAGCGACCGGCTGACCGGGGACAGCGGACTGTCCTCGCTGACCGCGGCCACGTTCTTCGTGCGGATCGTCATGTCGCCGTTCGCGCACCCCCTGTTCACCGTGCTCACCGGCATCGGCTTCGGCCTGGCCGCCGCCTCCGCCCGCTCCCTCCCCCGCCGGCTGCTGCCACCCGCCGCGGGACTGCTGCTGGCGATGGGCCTGCACGCCGCCTGGAACAGCTCACCCAAGCTGGGCGACTACGGTTTCGTCGCGGTGTACGCGGCGCTGATGGTGCCGGTGTTCGCCGTGGTGACCTGGCTGGTGGTGTGGACCCGGCAGCGGGAACTGCGCACCGTCCGCACCGAACTCCCCGCCTACACACGGGCCGGCTGGCTCGGTCCGCAGGAGCCGTGGGCGCTGGGTTCGATGCGGGCCCGGCGGCTGGCGCGGGACCGGGCGCGGCACACCCCGGGCGGCGGCCGCCCCGCCGCACGCACGGTGTCCGAGTACGAGGCGTACGCCACCTCGCTGGCCTTTCTGCGGCACCGCACCCGGCGGGCCGGGCGTCCGGGGCCCGACTACGCGGCGCGGGAGCGGGCGCTGCTGCACGAGTTGTGGTCGCGGCGGGCGGTGGCCGGGCCGGCCCTGGAGTACGCGGCGCGGGCGGCGGCCCCGGTGCCCGTCCCACCGTGGGGCCCCTGGCCCGCCTGGGACCCCCGCACCGCACCCCACCCCCACCTCAACCCGTACGCACACCCGTCTCCGCTCCCGTATCAGCACCCGTATCCCAATCCGTACGCGCAGCCGCCCGCCCCGCAGCGGTACCCGGGCGGTGCGGGAACGGGCGGTGCCTGAACGGGCTTTGCGCGGGCGGGTGTTGGGGGCGGGCGCAGGCCGGCGGCCCTGGCGTCGGGGGGGTGTCGCCAGGGCCGCCGGGGTGTGGGGTGTCAGGGGTTGATGCCCTTGTTCTGGAGCCAGCCCAGCGGGTCGATGGCTCCGGCGCCGCCGGGGTGGACCTCCAGGTGGAGGTGGGGGCCGGTGACGTTGCCGGTGGCGCCGACGCGGCCGATGGTGTCGCCGGTGGTGACCTTCTGCCCGGCGCTGACGTTCAGCGAGGACTGGTGGCAGTACCACAGCTCGGTGCCGTCATCGAGTTCGAGGACGGTGCGGTAGCCGTAGGCGCCGGCCCAGCCGGCCTCCTTGACGGTGGCGGTGTGGATGGCCTTGAGGGGGGTGCCGGTGGGGGCGGCGAAGTCGAGGCCGGTGTGGTGCCCGGAGGACCACATGGCGCCGGGGTCCCCGAAGTGCGAGGTGAGGGTGTAGGAGACGGCGGGGAGGCTGAAGCTCTTGGCGAGCTTGGCGAGGCGCTCCCGCTCCCGCTTCTTCGCGGCCTCCTCGGCGGCCTTCTTCTTCGCCGCCTCCTTCTTGGCCTTGATGTCGTCCGCGGCCTTCTTCTGCTGGCTGGCGGCCTCTTCGGCGGCCTTCTGCGCGGCGGCGTCCTGGGCGGCGGCAGCGGCGGCGGACGAGGCGTGGTCCTGCTGTTGCTCGGCCTGCTGGAGGATGCGGCTGCGCAGTGCCTCACCGGCGTCGGTGGTGCCGTCCTCGGTGTCGGTGGTGGTGAGCCCGGCGCCGGTGAGCGGTGCGGCCTGGGTGGTCGTCTCGTCGCCGGAGTCGTCGGAGATCAGGGAGCCGACGCCGGGCAGTGACTTGGCGTCGGGCAGGGAGTCGGTGACGGTCGACAGGTCCGGTACGGAGACGCTCACCGGGGGCTTGCCCTGCGCGGAGGCTATGCCGCCGGCGCCGACCGCGGCGATCACGCCGACGCCGAGGACGGTGGAGGAACGGGCCAGGCCGCCGCGCTGCTTGGCGACACGGTGCCGGCCGCGGACCGGGCGGACGGTGTCCTCGGTGGGGTTCCACTCCTGATAGTCGTCCTCGGCCTCGGGCTGCTCGGGGCCCGGGTAGGCGTCGAAGTAGGCGGTGCCGTGGCCTTCCGCCTCCCACTGGTCCTGGTAGGCGCCCTGGTGCTGGTAGGCGCCGCGGGGGGCGGGGACGGTGAAGGCGCGGGTGCTGCCGTAGGGGTCGAACCCGTCGGGGAAGGCGCCGTGGGGGTGGGGCGCGTAACGGGGCTCGGGGGCAGGGCGGTTGGACGCCACGGGGGCGTGCTCCTTTCCTTCCTTCTCGCCTACCGGGTTAGCTGACGGGTTCGGAGCAGGAAGGTCTCCTACCGGCTTCCTTCACACAGGCAGGGAAGGAGGCCGGATTCACCCCAAGTTGGTGGTTCCCCGGTTCCCTTGCGGGATTCGGCGCGTGCGCACGGAGCCGACGCTGGTGACGGCTGGGACGACCGCGCTGCGTTATCGAACGTTAATAGACGAGGGGGTTCGATTCCAAGCCGTTCCGGCTGATCGTTGACGGCGGGGCAGCGGACTTTTCGGGGCACCTGCGGGCGGATGCGGCCGAGTTGAACCGCGTTCCGCGAAGTGCGCGCTTCTGACGGGTGCTCAGTTCCGGTGCGCAGCGGCGTCGCACGGTCACCCCTGGTAACGCGGGCCTCGCCTGCGGCTCTTTCACCGCGGCCGGATGCCCTCCGGGCCGGTCCACGGGGTGATGGGGCGGCGTACCGCGAGTAGCGCCAGGTCGTCGGTGGACCCGTCGCCGGTGTAGCGGCGGACGTCTTCGACGAGGGTGGTGAGCATGGCGCCGGGGGTGCGGAAGACGCGGCCGGTGAGAAAGGTCACGGGATCGTAGAAGGTTCCGTGACGGTCGCGGGCCTCGGTGAGGCCGTCGGTGAAGAGGAGGAGGGTGGCGCCGGGCGGGAAGTCGGTCTCGGTGGACCGGTCGGGCCGGCCGCCGAGGTCGCCGAAGCCCAGCGGGAGCGCGGCCTCCGCGGGCGGCAGTTCGCGGAGTCTGCCGTCGACGGCGAGGAGCAGCGGGTCGGGGTGGCCGCGGTTGAGGAGCCGCAGCCGGGATTCGCCGTGCGGGATCTCGACGAGGACGGCGGTGGCGAAGCTCTCCAGGGCGGCGTCCCGGCCGGGGCCGGTGGCGGGTTCGTCGCCGTAGCGCAGGACGGCGTCCCGGCTGAGGGCCCGGTCGAGTCGGCGGGCGACGGCCTCCAGGGTGTTCTCCCATTCCGCGGCCTCCCGGAAGGCGCCGATGACGACGGCGACGGCGCCGACCGCGTCCATGCCCTTGCCGCGTACGTCGCCGAGGACGATGCGGATGCCGTGCGGCGTGTCCTGCACGGCGTAGAAGTCGCCGCCGATGAAGGCCTCCGCCTGGGCGGCCTCGTAGCGGGCGGCGATGTCGAGGCCGGCGAGGCGGGCCGGCGGTGCGGGCAGTACGGCGCGCTGTGCGGCTTCCGCGACCTGCCGTGAGGAGGCGAGCAGGGCGTCGCTGCGGCGTACTTCGCGGTTGATGAGGACGGCGAGCAGGCTGACGACGAGGAAGGTGGCGATCCCGCTGACGCCGCGGGTCTGGGCGATGTCGCCGACGTCGAGGCGGCGGACGATCATGATGGCGAGGGAGGCGAGTCCGATGAGCACGGTGCCGCGGAGCCGGTAGAAGGTGGCGGCGACGAGGGGCGGCGCCACCAGGACCGGCACCACGCTGTAGCGGACCGGCACCACGGCGACGACCAGGGCCGACACGGCGATCAGCAGCACCGGCAGGGCGCGGACGAAGTTCTGTTCGGTGAGGAGGCGGCTGGCCGTGTGGGGCACCGGGCCGGGCTGCCCGTTCTCGTCTGATATTGGCTGGCCCACCTGCGTCTCCCGCCGCCTCGCGCCCGCTGCGGCGCCCCGTACAGGTTCTCCCGCCGCGGCCGACCCGGCGACCCGTGCGGTCCGACCGGTCTACGGGGTCCGGCCGGGAACGCACCGAGGGGCCGGAACCATTTTCTGGTTCCGGCCCCTCGGCCTTCAGTAGCGGGGACAGGATTTGAACCTGCGACCTCTGGGTTATGAGCCCAGCGAGCTACCGAGCTGCTCCACCCCGCGTCGATGAGTTGAAGTGTACGCCATTCGCGGGGTGCCGCGCACATCGCGCCCGGCAGGTCACTTCCCGGGGCTGTCGTCGTGGGTGAGGGTCTCCCAGGCGACGAACAGGTCGTCGGTGCCGGCGGGCCGGGTCCTCCGGTTCAGTTTGTCGGTCTGCGGCAGCGACAGATGGAGCCGGTTCTCCAGGTGGTTGGCGTCGACCTCCAGGTCGGGGCCGAGGGTGCGTTCCACCTTGCCGCCGCAGAGCCAGCCGGGGGCGCGGGCGCCGAGCTGGTAGCGGGAGTGGAATTCCAGGGCGGCCTTCAGCCGGTCCTTCACCCCGGAGTACAGGTCGACGCCCTGGTGCCAGGCGGTCTCCGCGATATGCCCGGTGGCGGCGAGCGAGTAGCCGACGTGCATGAAGTTGCGGCAGGTCTCCTGCCCGAGGCCGTCGGCGTAGACGTTCTGCCCGAACCAGTAGGTGTCGATCTGCCGCGGGGTGCGGGAGCTGCTGCCGGGCACCGTCCTGGGGCTCTTCCCGTCGGAGGAGAGGTAGAAGTACGCGGGGACGCGGGACTTGAAGCGGGCGAGGGAGGTGTCGAAGGTGCGGTGGTCGTCGAGGAAGACGGCGATGGCGATGGCGGCGTCCGTCATGGC
Source organism: Streptomyces sp. NPDC058045 (assembly GCF_042885635.1). Taxonomy (NCBI): domain Bacteria; kingdom Bacillati; phylum Actinomycetota; class Actinomycetes; order Kitasatosporales; family Streptomycetaceae; genus Streptomyces; species Streptomyces sp. NPDC058045. The sequence goes on from NZ_JBHVRR010000053.1 coordinate 21,823, forward strand.
GAGGTCCCAATTGCCGTTGTAGTCGGGGACCTTCTTGTCGACCTCGGGCAGGTACGCGGTGCGCAGCATGGTCTCGAAGCGGTGCACCCGGGGCTCGGGCCAGCCGGCGCCGGTGTGGCGGACGATCTCCGCGGCGCGGGCCCAGGTGGAGCCGGCCCACGCGGTCTGGAGTCCGGCGTTGCCGTCGGTGTGCCGTTTCACCTCGGCGGACCAGGCGTCCATGATCTGCTCGGCTTTGGCGGCGTGCTGCCGGTCGCGGGTGATGTACCAGAGGAGGGCCTGGGTGTAGGCGGCGACGGCGTCCTGGCGTTCCTCCACGCAGCCGTGTCCGGGGCGGGTGTCGGGTGGGCACTGCACGGTTGCGAAGGGGGTGGCCCGGTAGGCGAGGGAGCCGTACTTGCTGTCGCGCATGGCGAGGTAGGAGGAGAGCCAGGGCTGCTTGCCGGCGTTGACGCGGTCGCGTGCGGTGTCGAGTTGGGCTTTGCTGACGACGACTCCGGGGTGGTGGAAGTCGCCGTTCCCGACGGGCTTGGCGTGGGCGGTGGTGCTCGCGCCGGGCAGGGTGCCACAGGAGGCGAGCAGCGAGACCAGCAGCGGCACCAGCAGCAGCACCAGCGGTGCACCAGGGCCTCGGGCCTGCCCGAGACGCACCCGTGGGTGCTGCCGTGCCGTCGTCATCTCCACCTCCGGGTAGGGGTGGCGGACCGGTGCGGCCCGCCGATGCCCTCTGGCAGCGTGCCGCGGGATCGGCGGGTGCGCAGGGCGGGTTGCGCCGTGCGGGCCACGCCGCAACCCGGGCGGCGGAGGAGGAGGTGGTCGCGGGTCAGTCGAGGCCGGCGGAGGCCAGCCACTTCTTGGCGGCGTCCATGGGGTCCTGATGGTCGTTCTGTACCTGGGTGTTGAGCTTCAGCAGGGTCGCGGTGTCGAGCTTCGCGGACACCGCGTCCAGGACGCCGGCGGCCTTCTTCGGCAGGTCCGCCTTGCGTACCAGCGGGACCACGTTCTCGAATCCGAAGAGGTTCTCCGGGTCCTTCAGGGCGAGGAACTTGTTCTTGGCGATGCCGGGGTCGGTGGTGAAGACGTCACCGGCCTGGATGTTGCCGCTCTTGAGGGCGGCGGTGGTGAGGGGGCCGCCCGCGTCGAGTGCCTTGAACGACTTGAACTCCACGCCGTAGACGGACTTCAGGCCCTTGAGGCCCTGGTGCCGGGGCTGGAACTCGGGTGAGCCGCCGATGACCAGGCCGGGTGCGGCCGCCTTCAGGTCGGCGATGGTGGACTTCTCCGTCAGGTGGTACTTCTTCGCTGTCTCGGCGTTGACGGTGACGGCGTCCCGGTCCTGTGCGGGGGAGGGCTGGAGGAGGGTCAGCTTCTTGTCGAGCTTCGCCTTGACGGCGGTCTGGGTCTCGTCGACGGTCTTGGGCGCGGCCTTGCTGTCGAGGTAGGCGAGGAGGGCGCCGTTGTACTCGGGCAGCACGGTCAGGGTGCCGTTCTTGATGAGGCCGTAGGTGGTTTCGCGGCTGCCGATGTTCGGCTTGTAACTCACCTTGATGCCCTGGGACTTGAGGGCTTCGCCGTAGATGTCGGCGAGCAGGATGGACTCCGCGAAGTTGTTGGATCCGACGACGACGGTGCCGCTGTCCGCCTTGTCGTTCTTCAGCGGGTCGTCCCCGGCGGAGTCACCGGAGGAGCCGCAGCCCACCAGTGCGGCGGCCAGTACGGCCACGCCTGCGAGGGTGCGCGTACGGGTGTGTGCGGTTGCGTTCACGGTGTCCCATCCGGGTCTGGGCGTCGGGTGGGGCGCGCCGGTCGCGGTGCGCTCCTCGGACCGATCAGATCACCGCGTTCGGCGCCCACACTCGTCCCGGTGCCCCTTCTTGACCAAGATGTGATTGTTGACCCCCCGGGGCTGCTGTCAATTCCTGGCGGACTCGTGCGCATCAGCTTCCGTTGTGGCTACGCTCGGAGCCCGCTCAGCACGATCGACCCTTCTGACGGGCCGTGGCGGAACCGGCCGGCCCGACCACCGGCCCGGCGCCGCACGGCCACCGCCCAGTCCCCCGAGGAGGCCTTGGTGCCTGCGCACCGGACAGACGCGCCGGGACAACCCCCCGGCACCATCAGGCCGTTGGTGCGCCGCCGTGTGTCCGGCCTCCTCGACCGAGTCCCCTTCCGGCGCAAGCTCGACGCACTGTTCGTGGTGCCGCTGACGGTGGTCGCCGTACTGCTCGGCTACACCGGCTACGACCAGATCGTGCAGGCCCGTGCCGCCGCGGCCACCGCCCAACTGGTGCGGGACAGCGCGAAGGTGGCCGAGTTGGTGGACGCGGTGCAGACGGAGCACCGGCAGGCACTGGTGCTGTCGCTGCGGCACGCGGCGGCCGCCCCGGAGGACCCGAAGCCGTCCACGGCGCGCTTCCGTGCCGCGCAGCACGACGTCGACTCCCGTGTGGAGCAGGTGCGTTCGGCGTTCGGTGAGCGGCTGCCGCGGTCCGAGGCACAGGCACTGAGGGCGCTCGGCGGGCTGACCAGCCTGCGCCGCTCGGTGGAGGAGGGCCCGATCCCCGCCGACAACGTCGACCCCGCGTACGGCACCGCCGTGGACGAGCTGCTCACCGGGCTCGGGTTCGGTGACTCCCGGTCCGTCACCGGTGCCTCCGCCAGCGGTCTCCTGGACGCGCTGCTGCGGGCCGACACCGCGCACGCCGCCTTCGAGACCAGTGTGTTCTCCGCACGCACCGGCGACCCCAACTCCCTCATCGAGTTCACCGGCGCCGTCGGCGACTACGAGCAATACACGTACCAGGCACGGCGGTTCACCCGGTTCGCCAGCCAGCAGCAGGGCGCGGAGCTGGCGGAGATCGAACGCAGCGCGTACCAGGCGCAGATCGCTCAGCACTACGCCGCGCTCCAGGTCGACCCCAGCGGCCTGGTCGCGGACAGTCCGGCGGAGGTCAAGGCCGCGTTGCGGGAGGCGCTGCGGGCCGATCCGACGTATGAGCGGCAGGCGCGGAACCGGCTGCGTATCGTCCGCTCCCTCATCGGGCAGATCGCCGCCCAGACCGAGCGGGCCTCGGACACCGCCTGGTGGCGGGCGACCGCGCTGCTGGGCGGCTGCCTGCTGGCGTTCGCAGGCTGGATCACGTTCACCTGGATGACGCGCCGCTCGATGATCCGCACCGTGGCCGCGCTCACCGGCGCCGCCGAGTCCGTCGCGGAGGCCGCCAAACGTGAACTGGCCCGGGTGGACGACACCTTGGGCGACGCCGACGACGACGCCCCGCCCAGACTGCCCGCGCTGCCGGTGCCGGTACGGGACGAGATCGGCGCGCTGGCCGAGGCGTTCAACCAGGTGCAGGTCACCTCGACCGACCTGCTGGAGCGGCAGATCGTGAGCCGCCGCAACATCGCGGAGATGTTCGGCAACGTGGGCCGCCGCGTCAGCAACCTCACCGCGCGCCAACTCGCCCTGATCGACTCGGTGGAGCGCGGCGAGACCGACCCGTCGGTACTGGAGCGCCTCTACCGCATCGACCACATCGCGGTCCGCCTCCAGCGCAACGCGGACAGCCTGATGCTGCTGGCGGGGGTCCGGGACGCGAGCTGCGACGCGGAGCCCACCCGCCTCAGCAATGTGGTGCGCGCGGCGCTGGGCCAGATCGAGTCCTATCAGCGGGTCAGCCCGCGCGCCGAGGGCGATGCGCTGATCGCGCCGGACGTGGTCGGGGACCTGACGCTGATGCTGGCCGAACTCCTGGAGAACGCCGTGACGTTCTCCCCGGAGGTGAGCCGGGTGGATGTGGTGCTTCGGCCGCACCGCGGGGGCCACGCCTCGGACGGCGCGACCGTGGAGATCATCGACCACGGTCTCGGGATGAGCGACGAACGCCTCGCCGAGGAGAACGCCCGGCTGGTCCGCCGGGAACGCCTGGACCTGATGCCGACGAAGGTCCTCGGCCTCTTCGTCGTCGGCAGCCTGGCCCGGCGCTGGGGCATCCGGGTCGTCCTGGGCCGCACCCCGGGCGGCGGCACCACCGCCACCGTCACCGTGCCCGCGACCCATCTGCTGCCCACCGACCCGGTCACCGCGGCCCCGCTCCCGGTACGGGCCCCGGGCACCGGATGGCGGGCGGCGAACCCCCGCGCCGGGCTCCGGGAGGCACTGGACGGGCCCCAGGTCCCCGCCCAGGCCCGCCGTCCGGACGTCGCGGCCCGAGGCGGCGACCGGGACCTCCCGTCCCACGGCCACCACCCCGACCTCCCGCCCGGCCTCCCGCCCGGGTGGTTCCCGGACGACGCCCCCGAATCCCCGGAACCCCCGGGCGCACCCCGAGCCGACGGCGTCCACTGGCCCGACGGCGGGGGCGGGGTCGGCGGGTCCGACGGGTCCCACGAATCCGGCGGGGCCGAGGGGGCCAACGGGACGCCTGCGTCCGGGACTTACTGGGGAGCGGGGGTCGACGGGACCGGGTCCGACCGCGGCCGGCCCGGCGGCTCGCGGCATGACATCGCCGGCCCCGACGACACCGAACCCCGGGAGCCCTTCGGCTTCTTCGAGCCCTCACCGTCCGCCCGTTCCGCCCAGTCCGCCATCCCGGCCCGGTCCACCTTCCCCGCCCGCTCCGGACCGTACGAGGCCGCCGGGCCGTCCGGGTCCGAGGGGTCGCGGCCCGACGCCCTGGCGGAGCCCACGCCCCCGCACCACCCCGACACCGCCCCCCTGCCCAGGCGTCAACGCGGGGCCCGGATATCGGGCTTCGACTCCGGCTCGCTCCCGGCCCCCGGTACCGCCCCACCCCGGCACCCCGCGGATCCGCCCGCCATCTCCCCGCCGGCCCGTACCAGCGCGGAGCCCGTACGCGGGGCGGACGACCCGCGCTCGACCCCCGTCTTCGGCACCGTCCCGCCCCGCGCGGGCGCCACCGCCCGCCCCGCGTCCCCGACACATCCGGCGGCCCCTGCTGTGGAGGAGACGCCTTCCGTCCCGCCCGCGGAGGCGCGGCCGTTGCGGCGGCGGGTGCGGGGGGCCACGCTTCAGCGGAACACCGCGGCCGGCGCCCAGCCCGCGCCGTGCGGTTGGCAGCCGAGGGACGCGGAGGCGACCCGCGCCGAGATCGAGCAGTTCGAGGCGGCGGTGGCGCGCGCCCGGTACGAGTGCCGCCTCGGCGGCCCCCAGCACCCGGCCGGAGCCCCCGGTCCGGACCCCACGACCGGCCGGCCCCCGGCGCCCGGACAGTCCGGGCCGGACGGACCGGACCCGGCCTTCCCGGAAGGTGTGTGACCCAGTGACCGTATGGACAGGCGGCGAGGCAGACCCGGGGGCGACGGCACCGCCCACCGACATCCGGGCCGCGGCAGCGGACTTCAACTGGCTGCTGAACCGGTTCGCCACCGAGACCGCGGGCGTCGTGGACGCCATCGGCGTCTCCTCCGACGGTCTGCTGATCGCCGTCTCCCGGCTGCGTGAGCACGCCGACTCCGAACGGCTCGCCGCGATCGTCTCCGGTATCACCAGCCTCGCCATGGGCGCCTCCGGCAACTACGGCCTGGGCAGCCTCAACAAGGTCATCATCGACCTGGAGGGCGGCCACCTCCTGGTCTCCGCGATCGGCGCGGGCGCGGTCCTCGGCGTCGTCACCTCCAAAGAGGCCAAACTGGGCAACATCGCCTACGAGATGACCCTGTTCGCCAACCGCGCCGGTGCCGCGCTCAGCCCCCAGTTGGTGCTGGAACTGAAGAACAGCGTGGGCACCGCGCCGGCCGGCGGCTGACCACGGGACACGGTGTGCGAGACGAGCGACGCCCGGCCGGCGGCCCGCCCTCCGACGGCCGGCCGCAGCCCCGGCCCGCCCCCTCCGGGCGGCTGTCCGGCAACGGCCCCTACCCGGGCGGCGGGTTCCCCGACGAGCCGTTCCCCAACTCCCCCGTGCCGGACGGGTCGTTCACCAACTCACCTGAAGCAGAAGGGGCGTTCACCAACGCTCCTTTCTCCGAGGGGCCGTTGGACGCCACGCCCTTCGATGACACCCCTTACGACAGCAAGCCGTTCGGTGCCGCCGAGTCGGGCGGCGTACCCTTCGGGGGTGCGCGGTTCGGGGATCGGGCGTTCGGCCAGGAAGGCTCTGCCGAGGGGGAGTTCGGTCACCGGGCGGGGCCGGTGCGGCCGGCGTCCGCGGTGCGGCCCTATCTGCTGACGGCGGGCCGGATCGCGGGAGGCGAGGGCCTGGTGCCGCCCATCCCGATCGAGACCCAGGTGGTGTCGACCCGGGGCGGGCTCGCCGCCCTGGACTCCCTCGACCTCGAACACCGTGACATCGTGGCCGCCTGCCGTGAGCCGCAGTCGCTCGCCGAGGTCGCCGCGAAACTGCGGATGCACCTCAACGTCATCCGGGTGCTCGCCGACGACCTGCGGGCCGACGGCCAGTTGGCCCTCTACGCCCCGCCGGCCGCCTCGGCCCGGGACGCCTCCGTACTGCGAAGGGTTATCGATGGTCTCCGTGCCGTCCCCGACTCCAGGGGCGCGATCCGTGAACGCTGACACCACGGGTGCCGGCGCCGGACGCCCCGACGACCATGTGCGGCCGCCGATGCCCGTGAAGATGGTCATCGCCGGCGGCTTCGGCGTCGGCAAGACCACCACCGTGGCGGCGATATCCGAGATCGAGCCGCTCACCACCGAGGCGTCCATCACCTCGGTCGCGGCCGGTGTGGACGACCTCACCCTCACCCCCGCCAAGACCACCACCACGGTGGCCATGGACTTCGGCTGCGTCACCCTCGACCCGACGCTCAAGCTGTACCTGTTCGGCACCCCGGGGCAGGAGCGGTTCGGCTTCATGTGGGACGACCTGGTGGAGGGCGCGCTCGGCGGGCTCGTCATCGTGGACACCCGCCGCCTGGACGACTGCTACGCCGCGGTCGACTACTTCGAGCACCGGCACATCCCGTTCGCGGTCGCCGTCAACGCCTTCGACGGCCTGGTCCAGCACGATCTGGCCGAGGTACGCTGGGCCCTGGACGTCGCCGCCCATGTCCCGCTCACCGTCTTCGACGCCCGCGAACGCGGCTCGGTACGCGACGCCCTGCTCATCGTCCTGGAACACGCCCTGGACACGGCGAGCGGCTGAACTCCCGCCGACAGGACGGCGGTTGACATCAAACGGCCGGTGGCCGCCGCGGGAGACGCCTGACTCCCTGATCGGCGGCCACCGGCCGTTCCGCCCCACCTCAGCAGTCGGGGATCTCCGCCCCGTCGTTGTCCTTGGCCTGGTCGTTGCCCCAGCGTGACAGGTAGTACGCCGAGACCCACTGACCACCGGGACCCTCATCCGGATCGGTCTTCAACCACCAGTGGTTGGAACCCGACCCACCGGCCACCTCACGCCCCCACGCCTTGCAGAACACATAGTTCGTACCGCCGTACAGCGTGCCCGTGGAAGCACTGCTCGTCGGGGAACTGTAGGCGGCTGCCGAGGAGAAGGTGTCGACCCAGTAGCGGCCGGTCGAGGGAGGCTGGCCACCGCCGGCACAGTCGGGGATCTCCGCCCCGTCGTTGTCCTTGGCCTCGTCGTTGCCCCAGCGTGACAGGTAGTACGCCGAGACCCACTGACCACCGGGACCCTCGTCCGGATCGGTCTTCAGCCACCAGTGGTTGGAACCCGACCCACCGGCCACCTCACGCCCCCACGCCTTGCAGAACACATAGTTCGTACCGCCATAGAGCGTGCCCGTGGCCGCAGTACTCGTCGGGGAGCCGTAGACGGCAGCCGAGGAGAAGGTGTCGGCCCAGTAACTGCCGGGCGGATTGGGCGGGTTGGGCGGGGTCGGCGGGTTGGGCGGGGTGGGGGAGCCGCCGCCGGGGCCGTAGAGGCGGACGGCGCCGTAGTAGTCGTCGTGGCCCGACATCGCGTAGACCCGGACGTAGCCGCCGGAGTAGGGAGCCTCGGCGATCCAGCCCTGGCCGAGGTACATCGCCACATGGTGGATGGTGGACGCCGTGTTGCCGAAGAACACCAGGTCGCCGGGAAGGAGTTGGCCGGTGCCGTCGGACTGGTAGAAGCGGGCGACGGCGCGGGAGGTGGTCCACTGGCTTCTGCTGGTACCGGCGATGACGTCGTCGCCGACCGCGAGGGAGTACGCGTAGCGCACCATGCCGGAGCAGTCGAGGCCCCGGACGTTGCAGTCGTTGGGCGCGCCGTTGGACGGGTCGCAGATGCCGTAGGTCGGGCCGGGGGTGTCGCCGTGGCCACCGCCCCAGGAATACGGGGTGCCGATCAGCCCGCACGCGGAGTTGACCGCGGAGTTGGCCTCCGGTGCGGCGCCCTCGGCGAGGACCCCGCAGCCGGGGGCGGCGTGTGCCGTGCCCGTGGCGCCGGGTGCGAAGACGAAGAGGGAGGCGACCATCGCCAGCAGTGCGGCGAGCCGGAGGAGGCCGGGCGGGTGGAGTGTCCGTGGTGGGGAGTCGACGCGCAGAGTCATGACGACGGTCCTTGGCGGTGTGCCCCGAGGGGCGCTGGATGGGGGGTGTCCCTAGCGGGATTGCGGTGGCAAAATTGACGGTGGACATTCAAGCACTGGGCGAGTCACGACGTAAGAGCTCGCGCAGATTGACGTGAGGTCAGGGGCCGTCGGCGGGCGGTCGCCCCAGCGGCGGGCGCTCAGGCCTTCGCGTCCCGCCGACGTACGCCCGGGGAAACCGCGAGGCGGGCGGTGAGCCAGAAGAGGGCGAGCACCAGCAGGGCCAGTACCGCGACCAGGGCGGCGCCGCCCACCACCTTCTGGTAGTCGCGCTGGTAGAGGCCGTCCACGATGTAGCGGCCGACTCCGCCGAGGCTCACATAGGCGGCGATGGTGGCGGTGGACACGATCTGGATCGCCGCCGAGCGCAGCCCGCTGAGGATCAGCGGCAGCGCCACCGGCAGCTCCACCTGGAAGAGGATCTTCGCCGGGCCCATGCCCATCCCGCGGGCCGCGTCCACCGGCGACGGGTCCACCGTGCGCACCGCCTCGTAGCTGGTGACCAGGATCGGCGGGATGGCCAGCACCACCAGCGGGATCATCGCCGGCAGGGTGCTCAGGCCGAGCCAGACGAACATCAGCACCAGCAGCCCGAAGCTGGGCAGGGCGCGGGCCGCGGTGGCGACCAGGGCGAGCGCGTTGCCGCCGCGCCCGGTGTGTCCGGTGACCATGCCGACGGGCAGGCCGATCGCGGCGGCGATGGCGAGCGCCGCCGCCGAGTACTGCACATGTTCCAGCACCCGCCGCGGGATGCCGTCGTAGCCGTGCCAGTGGGCGCTGTCGGAGAAGAAGTGCTGGACGAAGGTGAGGACGGTCATGGCACACGCTCCAGGGCCGGTTCGGGACTCCGGCGCGCGGCCCGGCGTGCGGCGGACCGCCCGCCGCGGCCGGCGCGCGGCTGCCACGGGGTGAGCAGGCGCCGCAGCAGCACCAGCAGCAGGTCCGCGAGGACGGCGATAACGGCGGTGGTCACCACGGAGCTGACCGCGAGGATCGGGCGGCGGTAGAACATCGCGTCGGCGAGGAGGTTGCCGAGCGCGCCCTGGTTGCCGATGAGGGCGCCGACCCCGACCAGGCTGATGCTGGAGGCGGTCGCCACCCGCAGTCCGGCGATGATCGCCGGTACCGCGATGGGGAGTTGGACCTGGAGGTAGCGGCGTATCGGCCCGATGCCCATGGCGACGGCGGCCGCGTCGGTCTCCTCGGGCACCGAACGCACCCCGTCCACGACCGCCGGCACCAGCACCACCAGGCTGTACAGGGCCAGCGGGATCATCACGGTGATCTGGCTCTGCCCGGTGTAGTCGATCAGCACCACGAAGAACGCCAGCGACGGCACCGCGTAGATCACCGTCGACACCCACAGCACCGGCGGGTACAGCCAGCGCAGCCGTACGCAGGCGGCGCCGATCGGCAGGGCGATCAGCAGGCCCGCGAGCACCGGGATCAGGGCCTCTTCCACATGCCAGGCGACCAGGCCGAGATAGGAGTGCTGGAGGTCGCTCGGCATGTCGAAGAAGCCGCCGAGGAACCCCTTGGGCACGCCGGGTATGCCGCTCATCCGGTGGCCTCGGCCAAGTCACCGCTCTCGGACGGGACTTGGCCGTCCGGCCCGGCGCTGCGGGCGGCCCGTACGGCGGCGGCGATGGTCTCCTGGTCGACGGCGCCCAGCGCCCGGCCCTCCCCGTCCACGGCGACGGCCCGGCCGGTGGGTGAGAGCACGGCGCAGTCCAGGGCGACGCGCAGCGAGTCCCGGTCGGGCCGGAAGGTCTGCCCGTACGGCAGCAGGGCGCCGAAGTCGGCGTCGCCCGGGGCGAGTTCGGCGGACGCGGTGTCCTCGGTGTCCGCCCAGCCCTCGGGGCGGCCGTCGGCTCCGGTCACCAGCAGATAGCGGCCGGCCGCCGCGGCCCGCTCCCCGACCTGACCGGCCGTGGCCTCCGCCGGCACCAACACCTCGGCGTCCACGGCGAGTTGGCTGCTGTCGAAGAAGGAGAGGCCGCGGATACCGCGATCAGCGCCGAGGAAGTCCGCCACGAACTCGTCGGCGGGAGACGCCAACAGCTCGGCGGGGGCCGCGAATTGAGCGAGGTGACCCCCGGTCCGCAGCACCGCGATCTGGTCGCCGATCCGGATCGCCTCGTCGATGTCATGGGTGACGAAGACGATGGCCTTGCCCAACTCCCCCTGGATCCACAGCAGTTCCTCCTGAAGACCGCGCCGTACCACGGGGTCGACCGCGGAGAACGGCTCGTCCATCAGCAGCACCGGCGGATCCGCGGCGAGCGCCCGCGCCACCCCCACGCGCTGCTGCTGCCCGCCGGAGAGCTGATACGGGTACCTCCCGGCCATCGCCGGGTCGAGGCCCACCCGCTCCATCAGTTCCGCGGCCCGCTCCCGGGCCCGCTTGCGGCTGACGCCCAGCAGCCGGGGCACGGTGGCGATGTTGTCGGCGACGGTGCGGTGCTGGAAGAGGCCCGCGTTCTGGATGACGTAACCCATCGAGCGGCGCAGGGCGTTGACGGGCTGCTGCTGGATGTCGCCGCCGTCCAGGAGGATGCGTCCGGAGGTGGGCTCGATCATCCGGTTGATCATCCGCAGGGTGGTGGTCTTGCCGCACCCGGACGGGCCGACGAGCACGGTGATCGAACGGTCGGGGATCTCCAGCGTGAGCCGGTCGACGGCCACCGTGCCGTCCGGATACCGCTTGCTCACATCGTCGATGACTATCAAGACGCCGAACACCCCTCCGGGCTGGGCGGGAACACGGTCACTTCGGGACGGCACGCAGACATGAGTGCGCAAGTCTAGGTGGTGGCCCCACGGTCACCCACGTGCGGGACTCCAAGGGCAGGGGGGCCGGGCTTGGTCGGGTTGCGGGGCGCAGGCACGCTCAGGCGCGTTCCGCCAGCAGATGCGGTACCCGCTCCCGTACCGCGTCCAGCAGGCGCCGCAGCGAAGGGTTCACCAGCGCCCGGCCGGCCACGTCCACCGTCGGCACCGTCTCGTCGCCGCCCGCCACCGACCGTACGAAGGCCGCGGCGTCCTGGTCGCGCCGGATGTCCACCTCCCGGTACCGCAGTCGGGTGCACCGCAGCGACAGCCGCAGCTTCACGCAGAACAGGCACCCCGGCCGCCAGTACACGACGACCTCCGCGTCCCCCGAAGACCCCGACCCGGCCACCCAGAACACCGCCTCACACTCGTACCGACCGCGTACCGACCGCACTTGCCCGCGACGATACGGGCAGCGGGTGCCGTGTCCCGGGCGACGCCCTCAGAAGCCGGGTACCGAGAGGCCGTTGAACTGCCACAGTGCCGCCACGTACCACATCAGGCCGATGGCGGCGGCCAGCACACCGCCCGCGATCGGCAGCGCGAACCCGGGCAGCCGGGGGCTGCGCACCACCACGACCTTCGCCACGAACGCCCCGTAGAGGACGCACCCGGTGATGGAGTGCACGGCGACCCTGGTGGTGTAGAACTGCACGCCGTAGGTGACCAGGCAGTGCGCCGCGATCGGCAGGGACAGCAGGAACGCCAGCAGCCCGATGACGCGGTGCCCGGTGCGCACCCGGTGCGGGGCGGGCTCCACCCTCGGCAGCCGCCCGTACATCCACAGGGCGAGACCCACCTGCACCAGGGCCAGCGCCAGCAGACCCGTGGCCATCTGGGCTTTCAGATGCTTGCCGGCGTCGCCCGTCTGCCCGAAGAGGCTGGTGTTGTAGTTGGGCGTGTGCTCCCGCCCGAAGAGGTACACCCCGACCGCGACGGCCACCGGGAGCACCGCGCCCGCCGTGACCTTGGCCACCGCCCTGCCGTCCACCGCCACACCTCGCCCTCGCACCGGTGCCCCCGGCGGACACCGTCCCCCCAAGTCCCGCGCACCCCGCGCCCGCTGTCCACCGCAGCACCCCCACCTGGGCGCCCCGGCCGCACATGACAAAGCCCCCCGCTCCCGGTCGGACGGACCGGGGGCGGAGGGTTGTGCGGTAGGCCGCGTGGGACTCGAACCCACAACCAACAGATTAAAAGTCTGCTGCTCTGACCAATTGAGCTAGCGGCCCGCCGCCCCAGCATAGCCGTAGGGTTCGCCGCCCCTCACAGCCATATCCGGTAAGCGGCGAGCGGGGACGGGGGCGGCGGAACGGGCTGTGGCCCCCCCAAGCCAGGCGGGGCCCCCCCCCGGCACGTCACCCACTGCCGACATGCAGCGGCAGCGGGGGCCGGA
>NZ_JBHVRR010000054.1:0-34353 GCF_042885635.1 Streptomyces sp. NPDC058045
CTCTCGCTGCACCGGCCAAACACCCAAGTACGTCCAGTACGAGGGCGCTTGGCCGGCGCACCGAGAGCACGCACCAGACCCCGCTCCTTCCTCCACGGAGATCCAAACGACACGACCTAGTCGCCCCTGCTGTACTGGGCGTCTTCCCGGCGGAGTTGGACGGCTTCGCGGTCGCCCTGGACGAGGTGTGGGGCCGGGAGGCGGTACGGATCCGGGAGCGGCTCGGCGGTGCCGCGTGCTGGGAGGACCGTTTCGCGCTGGTGGGCGCGCTGCTCGCCCACCGACAACGCGCGGCGGGTCCGGCGGTGGATCCGGAGGTGAGCCGGAGTTGGGAGCGGATGGTCGGCAGCGGTGGCCTGGTGCGGGTCGAGGAGCTGGCGGCCGAGACCGGGTGGAGTCGGCGGCGGCTGTGGGGGCGGTTCCGCGCGCAGATCGGGCTGCCGCCCAAGCGCGCGGCGAGGCTGGTGCGCTTCCATCGCGCCGCCCGCCGCCTGGCCTCGGGTGGGGCGGTGTCCCTGATCGCGGCGGAGTGCGGCTTCACCGACCAGTCCCACCTTCACCGGGAGGTCCTCGCCTTCACCGGGCTCGCCCCCACCGCACTGGCCGGTGCCCCGGGCCTGAAGGCGGACACCATGGCTTGGCCGGGGCACGCCGCTGGCGAGCGGCACCCTCGCCCGTGACCGTCCGCCTCCGGTGCCGAAACGGGCCGGACGGGCTACCCACCGTCGGCCCAATCCCGACCGCACCGCGGAACCGAACAGAAATACGGGCGAGGCTTCGGTGATCGGCGGCCGGGACGGCTTCGGCGCTGGTACGCGGCGCTGACGGCGCGTCGGCCGCTGTTCGATTACCGGGGGCGGCAACCGCACGGGAGAGCACCGCGCGGAGTCGTACCGGTGCGGCTTCGACCGGAAATCCCGCGCGCGGTGCGTGAGGATCCGTGGCGACGACAAGACCCCGCCAGCCGGGCGGGGCGGTCCGGGCGGACGCCGAGTCCTGCCGCTGCCCGGACGACCGGTCGACGCAGTGGATCGGCAGGAGTGGAGGACCCGAGCACGACGGGACGCCCCCGGGCGGCCCTTGGGGTGAAGCCGCGTCAGCGGCCGGGCAACTTCGCCAGTCCGAACCCGACAGGTCATCCTTCACAGGCGGATGACGAAGGGCTGATCGACCATGAGCAATCTCCCCTCGCGGACGCCGTCCCTGCTGACTCGCGCCGGCACCGCCTCCGCCCTCACCCTCGCCGCCGTCGGCACCACCCTCGCGGTACCCGGCGCCGCCCCCGGAGCAGAGGCCGCGACCCCCGCCAAGACCGCCCTGCGCATCGCCGCCGCCAAGAAGGGCGCCCCCTATGTGTGGGGCGCCCAGGGCCCGCGCAGCTTCGACTGCTCGGGCCTGTCGCAGTACGCCTACAAGCACGCCGGGAAGAAGCTGCCGCGGACGGCGGTCGCGCAGTACAACCGGAGCCGGCACATCCCCAAGTCCCAGCGCAGATACGGCGATCTGGTCTTCTTCCACTCCGGGGCCGGCGTCTACCACGTCGGCCTGTACGCCGGGAAGGGCCGCATCTGGCACGCCCCGCGCCCCGGCCGCAGCGTCCGCCTGGAACGCATCTGGACCAGCAGCGTCTGGTACGGCCGGGTCTCCTGACCCAGTAGCTCCAACTCCCGTCCGTGGCGGCCCGGTTCAGTCTTCGGTGCCGGGCCGCCACGGGAGGGCGATCCACACCGTCTTGCCGCCTTCCGGGGTGGGGGTCACCAGCAGTCGGCCGCCGTTCTCGGCGATCAGCCAGCGGATGATGACCATGCCGCGGCCGTTGTCCTGCTGGACGGCGGCGGGCAGCCGTCTGGGCTGGCGGGGGCTGCTGTCGGTGACGCCGATGCGCAGCTCCTCGTCGCGTTCCAGGCGGACGTCGACGGTGAAGGCGGGTGACTGGCCCAGGGTGTGCTGGACCGCGTTGGTGGCCAGTTCGGAGACGATGAGCCGGACGGTGTCGGCGCTCTCCGAGTCGTCGGGCAGGCCCCACTGGGTGAGCACGTTGCCGACGTAGGTGCGGGCCGCGGAGACCGAGGCGGGATCGCTCGGCAGGGTGACGGACGCTTCCTGGAGATCTGCCATGACGACCTGGTCCCTTTCCCACCGGGGCCGGACACGGACACAGGGCGGAATGCCCCGCGGGCGGTCCCGGACTGGTGCTGGCGTTCAGCCTGCCACCTGCCCACCGGCAGGGGAATCGATCGGACGAGAAGTACGCCAACTGTCGCCCGATGCGGTGAACTCTGCTGCGGAGGCGCCCAGTCCGGTCGCGAGCGGAGTCCAAGAGTGCAGTGGAGTCCAGAAGTTCGCAGCAGGGAGGGGGTCCGGTGATGAGCCGGTGTCAGTCGGTGGCAGAGCTCGATGGGGCGGTGGCCGTGATGGTGGTGACGGCCCGGTCCAGTTCGGTCGGGGTGAGGTCGGCGCGTGCGGTGAGCCGTAGCCGGGAGATGCCGTCGGGGACGGAGGGCGGGCGGAAGCAGCCCACGCCGAGCCCGGCGGTACGGCAGTCGGCCGCCCAGCGCAGCGCTGCCTCGGGCGAGGGGGCGCGGACGGAGACGACGGCGGCGTCCGGGCGGTGTGCGGTGAGCCCGGCGGCGGTGAGCCGGTGGTGGAGTGCGGCGGCCATCTGCCGGGCACCCGCGGCCCGTTGGGGTTCGCGCCGCACCAGTCGCAGCGCGGCGAGCGCCGCACCGGCGGCGGCCGGCGCCAGACCGGTGTCGAAGATGAAGGTACGGGCCGTGTTGACGAGATGGTCGATGACCCGGGCCGGTCCGAGTACGGCCCCGCCCTGGCTGCCCAGCGCCTTGGACAGGGTGACGGTGACCACCGTGTCGGGGGCGCCGGCCAGCCCGTGTGCGGCGGCCGAGCCGCGCCCGCCGGGGCCCAGCACCCCGAGTCCATGCGCGTCGTCCAGCAGCAGCGCGGCGCCCGACTCCCAGCAGGCGGCGGCCAGTTCGGGGAGCGGCGCGGCGTCCCCGTCGACGGAGAAGACGGCATCGCTGACGGCGAGCGCCGGGCCCGTACGGCCGGCGAGTGCCTTGCGTACGGCGTCCGGGTCGGCGTGCGGGACGACCTGGGTGGTGCCGCGGGCGAGACGGCAGCCGTCGATCAGGGAGGCGTGGTTCCCGGCGTCCGAGACGATCAGGGAGCCGTGCGGGGCGAGTGCGGTGACGGCCGCGAGATTGGCGGCGTAGCCGGAGGAGAGCACCAGGGCGGCCTCGGTGCCGCAGAACTCCGCGAGTTCCCGCTCCAGTTGGGCGTGGAGTGCGGTGGAGCCGGTGACCAGTCGGGAGCCGGTGGCACCGGCGCCCCAGCGGTGGGCGGCGTCCGCGGCGGCGGTGGTGACCTCGGGGTGGCGGGCCAGGCCCAAGTAGTCATTGCCGGCCAGGTCGAGCAGCGGTTCCTCGGCGGGGCGGGGGCGCAGAGTGCGTATCAGGCCTGCGGTGCGCCGCTGCTTGTGCGCTGCGTCGAGCCAGTCGAAGGGGGTGGCGGCGGACGCGGGCGGCGGGGTGGGCTCGGTGCTCGCCATGACGCGCCTCCTGGCGGTACGGGTCGGAAGTGAGAGGGGAGTTGCGTTGGGTGGTGATGTGTGGGCAGTGCACAGACCCTAGCGGGGTCAACACCCGTACCGCGTGTGGTGATACCCACACTGCGAACGGTCTCCGTTGTGCAAACTCTCCTTGGCCGGGTGGGCCGGGGTACGAAAGGATCGGCGCCATGGATCTGCTGAACACGCTGGTGGAGAAGGGGCTTCGGCGCGAGCTGCCGACCCGCGAGGAGGCGCTGGCCGTGCTGGCCACGCCGGATGACGACCTGCTCGACGTGGTGGCGGCGGCCGGGCGGGTGCGCCGGGAGTGGTTCGGGCGCCGGGTGAAGCTCAACTACCTGGTCAACCTCAAGTCGGGCCTGTGCCCCGAGGACTGCTCGTACTGCTCGCAGCGGCTGGGGGCGGACACCGGCATCCTCAAGTACACCTGGCTGAAGCCGGACGAGGCTTCGCAGGCGGCGGCGGCCGGGGTGGCGGGCGGCGCGAAGCGGGTGTGCCTGGTGGCGAGCGGGCGCGGCCCGACCGACCGGGATGTGGACCGGGTCTCGCAGACCATCGAGGCCATCAAGGAGCAGAACGAGGGCGTGGAGGTGTGCGCCTGCCTGGGCCTGCTGTCGGAGGGTCAGGCGGACCGGCTGCGGGAGGCCGGGGCCGACGCCTACAACCACAATCTGAACACCTCCGAGTCCACCTACGGGCAGATCACCAGCACCCACACCTACGCGGACCGGGTGGACACCGTGCAGCAGGCGCAGGCGGCGGGCCTGTCGGCGTGCTCGGGGCTGATCGCGGGCATGGGCGAGAGCGACGCGGATCTGGTCGATGTGGTCTTCTCCCTGCGGGAGTTGGACCCGGATTCGGTGCCGGTGAACTTCCTGATCCCGTTCGAGGGGACGCCGCTGGCCAAGGAGTGGCATCTGACGCCGCAGCACTGCCTGCGGATCCTGGCGATGGTGCGGTTCGTCTGCCCGGATGTGGAGGTGCGGATCGCGGGCGGCCGGGAGGTGCATCTGCGTTCGCTCCAGCCGCTCGCCCTGCACCTGGCCAACTCGATCTTCCTCGGCGACTATCTGACCAGCGAGGGCCAGGCCGGCCGGGCCGACCTGGACATGATCGCGGACGCGGGTTTCGAGGTGGAGAACGCCGGCACGGTGACCCTGCCGGAACACCGCGCCGATGCGGGCACCGGCGGCTGCGCGGGCTCCGCCGGTACCGGCTCCGGCGGCGCGGGCCAGGGCTGCGCAGGCACCTCCGGCGCACCCGCCGCCTCCGCGAACCGCGGTACGCACACCGGTAGTTCGGCGGGCTGCGCCACGACGGCCTGCGGTACGCGGGCGGAGGCAGCCGGGCCTGCGGAGGCGGCACCGGCCGCGGAGGTGGTGGCCGCCCGGAAGTCGGCCGCGGCCGAGGCGGCGCGGACGGACCTGGTGGCGGTGCGCCGGCGCGGCGCGGGTACGGACCTCGCGCCCAATGCCTGAGCCCCTGACCCCCGCGTCCGCCGGCGAACTCCTGGCGCTGGACCGGCGGCATGTGTGGCACCCCTACGGCCCGATGCCCGGTCGCCAGGAACCGCTGGTGGTCGAGTCCGCCGCCGGGGTGCGGCTGCGGCTGGCCGGCGGGCGGGAGCTGGTCGACGGGATGTCCTCCTGGTGGTCCGCGATCCACGGGTACAACCACCCGGTGCTCAACGAGGCGGTCCACGGCCAGTTGGACCGGATGAGCCATGTGATGTTCGGCGGCCTCACCCATGAGCCCGCCGTCCGGCTGGCGAAGCGCCTTGTCGATATGTCCCCCGAGGGACTTGAGCATGTCTTCCTCGCCGACTCCGGCTCGGTCTCGGTCGAGGTCGCCGTCAAGATGTGCCTCCAGCACTGGCGTTCCCTCGGGCGTCCGGCGAAGCAGCGGCTGATGACCTGGCGCGGCGGGTACCACGGCGACACCTGGCAGCCCATGTCGGTGTGCGATCCGGACGGCGGGATGCACGAGCTGTGGTCCGGGGTCCTCCCCCGCCAGGTCTTCGCCGACGCCCCGCCCACCGCCTACGACGAGGCGTACGCCCTGCATCTGCGGGACACCGTGGCCGAGCACGCGCAGGAGCTGGCCGCAGTGGTGGTGGAGCCGGTGGTGCAGGGCGCGGGCGGGATGCGCTTCCACTCCCCCGACTATCTGCGGGTGCTGCGGGAGGCCTGCGACGAGCATGACGTACTGCTGGTCTTCGACGAGATCGCCACCGGGTTCGGGCGGACCGGGGAGCTGTTCGCCGCGGACCACGCCGGGGTGGTGCCCGATGTGATGTGCGTGGGCAAGGCCCTGACCGGCGGCTATCTGACGCTGGCCGCCGCCCTGTGCACGGCCAGGGTCGCCGAGGGCATCTCCCGGGGCGAGGTCCCGGTGCTGGCGCACGGGCCGACGTTCATGGGCAATCCGCTGGCCACGGCCGTCGCCTGCGCCTCGGTCGATCTGCTGCTCGGCCAGGACTGGCGCAGCGAGGTGCAGCGGATCGAGTCCGGGCTGCGGGCGGGGCTGGCGCCCGCCGAGAAGCTGCCCGGGGTGCGCGAGGTGCGGGTGCTGGGGGCGATCGGCGTGGTCGAACTGGAACGGCCGCTGGACGAGGCGGGGATGGCCGCGGCCACCCGGGCCGCCGTGGACGCCGGTGTCTGGCTTCGGCCCTTCCGGGATCTCGTGTACACGATGCCGCCCTATGTGGCGGGTGACGAGGAGGTGGCACGGATCGCGTCCGCGGTGGGCGCGGCGGCCACCGCGGGCTCGGCGGCGACCGGCACATGACGGCCGGACGGGAAGCGGGGGCCGGCCCGCGTACGGCGGCGGGGAAGGGCGCGGGGCGATGAGCGACGTACTGGTGGTGACGGGGACCGGGACCGAGGTCGGCAAGACGGTGGTGACGGCGGCCCTGGCGGCGGCCGCACTGGCCGCGGACCGCTCGGTCGCCGTCCTCAAACCGGCCCAAACCGGACTGCCGCCCGGCGCACCCGGCGACGTCCACGAGGTCGCACGGCTGAACGACGGTCCGGGCAGAGGTGGCCGCGGGCCGGACGGGGACGGGACCACCGGAAACGGGACCCAGGTGAACGTGGCCGGCGTGCCCGGCGGATCCACGCCCCGCGGAACCGGCTCCGCCGGAGACGAGTCACGCGCCGCGCGGCTGAGCGTCGTCGAACTGGCCCGGTTCCCCGAGCCGTTGGCGCCCGCGACGGCGGCGCGGCGGGCCGGGATGGTGCCGGTCTCCGCCGCGGAGGTGGCCGAGGCCGCCGGGAAGCTGGCCGCCGAGCATGACCTGGTGCTGGTCGAGGGTGCGGGCGGCCTGCTGGTGCGGCTGGACGACAGGGGCGACACCCTCGCGGACGCGGCCAGGATGCTGGCGGCCCCGGTCCTGACAGTGGTGGCCGCCGGGCTCGGCACGCTCAACGCGGCCGCTCTCACCGCGGAGGCACTGCGCGGCCGGGGTGTCGCCGCCCGGGGTGTGGTGATCGGCAGTTGGCCCGCGGCCCCCGATCTGGCGGCCCGCTGCAATCTGCTGGACTTTCCCGAGGTCACCGGTGGCCCGCTGCTCGGCGCGGTCCCCGCAGGAGCGGCCGCACTGACACCCGCCGTCTTCCGCACCCACGCCCCGGGCTGGCTCGCCCCCGCCCTGCACGGCACCTGGGACGCCACCGCCTTCACCACCCGCGAGGCCCCACCGGAAACCCCACGGCCCGCCTCCCATGGTCCAGGCAGGTCGCACCGTGGGTGAGTAGGGCGGCGCGGGGAAGGTATGGCCTGTCCGACGCCCGTGTCCGACCGGCGCCCCCGGTCGGAGGCGCACTTCTGGAGGTCGTCATGCCGAAGCCGTCAGCCGGCCGTCCGCGGCGGGACGCCGTACACCATCCGCTGTTCGCACGCTTCTACGCCAGGATCAGTGTGGCCGGCGAGGGCACCATCGGGCCGCACCGGGACGAGTTGCTGTCCGGGCTGAGCGGCCGGGTGATCGAGATCGGCGCGGGCAACGGGCTCAACTTCGCGCACTACCCGCGTACGGTCTCCGAGGTCGTCGCCATCGAACCGGAGCGCACACTCAGGCAGTTGGCGGTCTCGGCGGCGATGCGGAGCGAGGTGCCGGTGGATGTGGTGCCGGGGGTGGCGGAGGCGCTGCCGGTGAAGAGTGAGGCTTTCGACGCGGCGGTGGTGTCGCTGGTGCTGTGCAGTGTGCGGGAGGTGCCGCGGGCGCTGGCCGAGGTGCGGCGGGTGCTGCGGCCCGGGGGTGAGCTGCGGTTCTTTGAACACGGGCGGACCTGGCACGGCGGGCGGATGGCGGCCGTCCAGCGGGGCCTGGACCGGACGGTGTGGCCGCGGTTGTTCGGCGGCTGCCATGTGAGCCGCGACCCGATGGCCGCGATCAGCGAGGCCGGTTTCGAACTCGCCTCGTACCAGCGGCTGTTGGTGCCGGAGCACGGGCCGCGGTGGCCCGACTCGTTCTGCGTCCTGGGCACGGCGCACCGCCCGACCGGGACCGATTGACGGCGAGCCGGCGGCTCAGAGACTCCAGGTGCGCAGTTCGCGGGCGATGTCGTGGACGGAGGCGGTGCCGTCCTTCACCAGCCGGGCCAGGTCGCGCACCCGCTCCGGGGAGGTGACGACCTTGAGCCCGCTGGCGACCAGGTAGCCATAGGCGACGGCGGAGGCGAAGAGGGCGTTGGAGCGTTCCAACGCCGGTACATGCAGCAGGAGTTGGAGCAGAGCGGCGGCGCGGGCGTGTGGGGTGTCGTAGACGGGGGTGCCGAAGATCTCCGCGTCATGACGGCTGATCGCGGCGACCAGCGCGCCCCAGTCGGTGACCTGCGGGTCCCCCGGGGTCTTCTGCTCGGCCAGCATGAGCAGCCAGGCCAGATCGATCTGTGGACGGTTCAACGACGACCTTCGTGCTCCGAGCCGAACTCCTCGGCGAAAACGGATCCGTACTGCTTCATGAAGTCGGCGGCGGCCTCCACGAAGGTGTGGCCGACCTCACCGGCGTCCTGTCTGACGAGTTCCTCGATATAGCGGTTGACGCTCATGCCGCGGGCCAGCGCGCGCTCCCGGGCGACGCGGGCGGTGCCCTCGTCCACCCGTACGTTCAACTGTGTCTTCGCCATACCGACGAAGCTAGCGCCGAAGCGCTAGCACGGCAAGCCCCCTGCGGCCGGGAGCAGCGGGTCCGGGGTGCGGCAAAACGGGTCGCCGCTGGCCGGGGCGCTCTGCTTGGCTCGCACCATGAGCGAGATACGCGAAAGGGACGGCCTGCCCGCGAGCCCTCCGGCGGCGCCCCGTATCCGGCCCGCCACCGCGGCCGACATCGGCGCCGTGCTGGACTTCTGGGGTGCGGCGGCCGAGGGCGCCAGTATCAGCGACGACCCGGAGGGGATGGCCCGGCTGCTGGACCGCGACCCGGGGGCGCTGCTGCTGGCCGAGTGCGAGGGCGCGCTCGCGGGCACCGTGATCGCGGGCTTCGACGGCTGGCGGTGCCATCTCTACCGTCTCGCGGTGCACCCGGAGCGGCGGCGGCAGGGCATAGGTTCGGCGCTGCTGGCAGCCGCCGAGGAGCGCTTCCGGGGGCTCGGCGGGCGGCGCGGCGACGCCATGGTGCTGGAACGGAACGCCCCCGCACACGGCGCCTGGGCCGCCGCCGGGTACGCGCCGGAGGAGCAGTGGCGCCGCTGGGTGAAGCCGCTGGCGGGGTAGGCGACCGGGCGGTCTTTGCCGACCCTTTACTATGGGTCTCCGGTCCGGACCACAACCCCGGACCACCCGCGCCCCCGAGCACCGCGCAGGTGCCCACGAAAGGTGAGTGAGCCTCCGCCCATGGGCGAGCCCTCAAGTCCCAGCCACCGGCCCCCCGTCACGTCCCGCCCGATACGACACCGCGCGCTCCACGGGCCCCTGCCCGAGGATGGGACGGAGGTGACCCGATGACCGAAGTGCTCCTGCTGTGCGTGGCGGTGCTGCTCTCCCTGGCCTGCGGCGCCTTCGTGGCGGCCGAGTTCTCCCTCACCACCGTCGAGCGCAGCGCCCTGGAGGAGGCCGCGGAGCGCGGCGAGCGCGGGGCGGCCGGGGCGCTGAAGGCGGTCCGCAGCCTCACCTTCCAGTTGTCCGGCGCCCAGCTCGGCATCACCGTCACCAATCTGGTGGTCGGGATGCTCTCCGAGCCGTCCATCGCCAAGCTGATCGCCGGCCCGCTCAGAGACCTGGGCCTCGGCTCCGGAACGGCCTCCTCCCTCGCCCTGGTCCTCGGTACGGCACTGTCCACCGTCTTCCTGATGGTCGTCGGCGAGCTGGTCCCGAAGAACTGGGCGATCTCCTCACCGGTGGCCGTCGCCAAGGCGGTCGCCACCCCGCAGCGCTGGTTCAGCACCGCCTTCCGCCCGTTCATCACCCACCTCAACGACACCGCGAACCGCGCGGTGCGCCGCCTCGGGATGGAGCCGGCGGAGGAGCTGGCCTCGGCGCGCAGCCCGCAGGAACTGGTGGCGCTGGCCAGGCACTCGGCGAAGGAGGGCGCCCTCGAAGCGGACACCGCCGAGCTCTTCGTCCGCACCCTCAACCTCGCCGACCTCACCGCGGAGAACGTGATGACGCCCCGCGTCCAGGTCATCGCCCTGGAGGAGCACGCCACCTGCGAGGACGTGGCCAACGCGACCCGCGCCACCGGCCTGTCCCGCTTCCCCGTCTACCG
Source organism: Streptomyces sp. NPDC058045 (assembly GCF_042885635.1). Classification (NCBI taxonomy): domain Bacteria; kingdom Bacillati; phylum Actinomycetota; class Actinomycetes; order Kitasatosporales; family Streptomycetaceae; genus Streptomyces; species Streptomyces sp. NPDC058045. Next base: position 10,290 of record NZ_JBHVRR010000054.1, read on the forward strand.
CGGCGGCCTGGACTCGGTGATCGGCGTCGTCCACATCAAGGACGTCCTGGCGGTGGCCGCCGACCGCCGGAGCCGGCACCCTGTCTCCCGGCTGCTGCGCGAACCGCTGCTGGTGCCGGAGACCCTCACCGTGGACCGCCTGCTGGACCGCCTCGCCGGCCGCCGCACCATGGCCGTCGTCATCGACGAGTACGGCGGCACGGCCGGGGTGGCGACGCTGGAGGACATCGTGGAGGAGGTCGTCGGCGAGGTCCGCGACGAGCACGACCCCCACGAGACGCCCGACATCGCGCCCGCCGGGCCGGACGCCGAGGGCCGCGACTGCTTCACCGCGGACGGCGCCGCCCGCACCGACCAGTTGGCCCGGGTCGGCCTGCGCGCACCCGAGGGCCCGTACGAGACCCTCGCCGGTCTGGTCGCCCACGAGCTGGGGCGCATTCCGGCGGCCGGGGACCGGGTGGAGGTGGCGGGCTGGCGGCTCGACGTCCAGGACGCCACCGGCCACCGCGCCGCCCGCGTCCTGCTGCACGCGCCCCCGCCCACCCCCGAAGGGGACGACGACGGCGAAGCCCCCGCGCCGCCCGGCCACGGCGACCGCGACACCGACGACCCCCACCACCGTAAGGACCGCCGATGATCGCCGTCCAACTGCTCATCGGCCTGGCCACCCTGGTGCTCAACGCCTTCTTCGTGGCAGGCGAGTTCGCCCTGGTCTCGGTGCGGCGCTCGCAGATCGAACCGCTCGCCGAGGAGGGCGATCGGCGTGCCCGCAGCGTGCTGTGGGGCCTCAAGCACGTGTCCGCGCTGATGGCCGCCGCCCAGCTCGGCATCACCCTGTGCACCCTGGTGCTGGGCATCGTGGCCGAACCCGCCATCGCTCACCTCCTGGAACCCGTCTTCGACCTGGTGGGCATCCCGCACGGCCTGGTCCACCCGCTGTCCTTCGTGATCGCGCTGACCGCCGCCACCTATCTGCACATGCTGCTCGGCGAGATGGTCCCGAAGAACGTGGCGCTGGCCGAGCCGGTACGCAGCGCACTGCTGCTCGGCCCGCCGCTGGTGGCGCTGGCCCGCACCCTGCGTCCGGTGATCTTCACGGTGAACGCCTTCGCCAACACCCTGCTCAGGCTGATGCGGGTGGACACCAAGGACGAGGTCACGGCCACCGCCTCGGACCACGCCCTCGCCCGCCTGGTGAAGGACTCCGGCGACGCCGGGCTCCTGGACGACCGCGCCCAGGAACGCCTGCACGACGCACTGGAACTGGGCCGCCGCCCGGTACGCGATGTGGTCCTGCCGCTGGCCGAGGTCGAGTACGCGCGAATCGGCGTCACCCCGGAGGGACTTGAGGAACTGGCCGCACGGACCGGCTTCTCCCGCTTCCCGGTGGTGGACGACGGGCGCCGCATCGTGGGCTATCTGCATGTGAAGGACGCCCTCGACGCCACCCCGCGCGATCTGCCCTTCCCGGCACGGGACATGCGCGCCATCGCCCGCGTCCGGGAGACCACACCGCTGGACGACGTGCTCACCGCGATGCGCGGCAGCCGCACCCATCTCGCCGCGGTCCTCGGCGCGGACGGCCGGCTCGCCGGCCTGGTCACCATGGAGGACGTACTGCGCGAACTGTTCGGGCAGCCCGCGGGCGCCTGACCGACCGGCGGTAGCATCGCCCCTGCCATGCAGACGAATGTCGACTACACCAGTCTTGTCGCGGTCGGGGACAGCTTCACCGAGGGTATGTCGGACGCGCTGCCCGGCGGGGGCTACCGCGGCTGGGCCGACCTCCTCGCCACCCGCCTCGCCGCCCGCTCCCCCGGCTTCCGCTACGCCAACCTCGCCGTACGCGGCAAGCTGATCGGGCAGATCGTCCGGGAGCAGGTGCCGCGGGCGGCCGCGATGGGCGCCGAGGTGATCACCCTCGTCGGCGGCCTCAACGACGCGCTGCGCCCGAACTGCGACCTGCCCCGGGTGACCGGCCTGCTGGAACAGGCGGTGGAGCAACTCGCCCCGGCCTGCCGCCAGTTGGTCCTGATGCGCAGTCCCGGCCGCAACGGCCCCGTACTGGAGCGCTTCCGGCCGCGGATGGAGGAGCTGTTCGCCACGGTCGACGCGCTGGCCGCCCGGCACGGCGCCGCCGTCGTCGACCTGTACGGGGCGCCGGTATTGGCCGATCCGCGGATGTGGGACGTGGACCGGCTGCATCTCACCGCTGAGGGGCACCGGCGGGTGGCCGAGGCGGTGTGGCAGACGCTGGGGCTGCCCGCCGAGGACGACTGGCGGGCGGAGCTGCCGCCCGCCGTGCCACCCCGCTGGACCACCCGCCGGAGCGCTGACCTCCGCTTCGCCCGGGAGCATCTGCTGCCGTGGATCGGCCGCCGCCTCACCGGCCGCTCCTCCGGCGACGGCCTCCCGCCCAAACGCCCCGAACTGCTGCCGTACCCACCGGCCCCGGCGCCCTCCGCCGAGCACTGACCGGTGGGCGCCCTGTGGTTTCCGACGAACGGGGCGCGGCGCCGGCCTGCAGGAACCGCCAGTAGACTCGGTGCACGTGACTCCTGCGCCTTCCCAGTCCCCGGTGCCCGCCGCCTCCGCCGCGCCCGCCGACAAGCCCCGCATCCCCAACGTCCTGGCCGGCCGCTACGCCTCCGCCGAGCTGGCCACCCTGTGGTCCCCCGAGCACAAGGTGCGGCTTGAGCGCCGCCTGTGGCTGGCGGTGCTGCGCGCCCAGCGGGACCTGGGGGTGGAGGTGCCCGAGCAGGCCCTCGCCGACTACGAGCGGGTCCTCGACCAGGTCGACCTGCCCTCGATCGCCGAACGGGAGAAGGTCACCCGGCACGATGTGAAGGCCAGGATCGAGGAGTTCAACGCCCTCGCCGGTCATGAGCAGGTGCACAAGGGCATGACCTCGCGCGACCTCACCGAGAACGTCGAACAGCTCCAGATCCGGCTCTCCCTGGAGCTGGTACGGGACCGCACGGTCGCCGTCCTCGCCCGCCTCGGGCGGCTCGCCGCCGAGTACGGCGAGCTGGTCATGGCCGGGCGCTCGCACAACGTCGCCGCCCAGGCCACCACCCTCGGCAAGCGCTTCGCCACCGCCGCCGACGAACTCCTCGTCGCCCACGGCCGGTTGGAGGAGCTGCTGGCCCGCTATCCGCTGCGCGGCATCAAGGGCCCGGTCGGCACCGCCCAGGACATGCTGGACCTGCTCGGCGGGGACGCCTCCCGGCTGGCCGACCTGGAGCAGCGGATCGCCGCGCACCTCGGCTTCGGCCAGGCCCTCACCTCCGTCGGCCAGGTCTACCCGCGCTCCCTGGACTACGAGGTGGTCACCGCCCTGGTGCAGCTCGCCGCCGCACCGTCCTCGCTGGCGAAGACGATCCGGCTGATGGCCGGGCACGAACTGGTCACCGAGGGGTTCAAGCCCGGCCAGGTCGGCTCCTCCGCCATGCCGCACAAGATGAACACCCGCTCCTGCGAGCGCGTCAACGGCCTGATGGTGATCCTCCGCGGCTACGCCTCGATGACCGGCGAGCTGTCCGGCGACCAGTGGAACGAGGGCGATGTGTCCTGCTCCGTGGTACGCCGGGTCGCCCTGCCCGACGCCTTCTTCGCCCTGGACGGGCTGCTGGAGACGTTCCTGACGGTGCTGGACGAGTTCGGGGCCTTCCCCGCCGTGGTCGCCCGCGAACTGGACCGCTACCTTCCGTTCCTCGCCACCACCAAGGTGCTGATGGCCGCGGTCCGGGCGGGCGTCGGCCGCGAGGAGGCGCATGAGGCGATCAAGGAGAACGCGGTGGCCGCGGCGCTGGCCCTGCGCGAGCGGGGCGCCGAGCGCAATGAACTGCTCGACACCCTCGCCGCCGACGAACGGCTCCCCCTGGACCGCGCCGCGCTCGACGCGCTGATGGCGGACAAGCTGTCCTTCACCGGTGCCGCGGGCGGGCAGATCGCCGCGGTGGTGGCCCGCGTCGAGGAGATCGTCAAGCAGCACCCGGAGGCGGCCGGTTACACACCGGGCGCCATCCTCTGACGGGACGGGCGCGCCCCATGCCGCGTCTCACCCGCGCCGAACTGGAGGCGGCCCGCGACCGGTCGGTGCCCGATGTGGCGGCCGAAGGTCTGCGGGTCCTCTTCTGCGGGATCAACCCGGGGCTGCTGACGGCGGCCACCGGCCACCATTTCGCCCGCCCGGGCAACAGGTTCTGGCCGGTGCTGCACCGCTCCGGCTTCACCCCGCGGCTGCTGCTCCCCGCCGAGCAGGACGCACTCCTGCCACTGGGCCTGGGCATCACCAATGTGGTGGCCAGGCCCACGGCACGGGCCGATGAGCTGACGCCCGAGGAGTACGCGGAGGGCGGCCGCGTCCTCAGCGCCAAGACGGCCCGGCTGCGGCCGCGGTGGCTGGCCGTGGTCGGGGTGACCGCCTACCGGGCCGCCTTCGGGGAGCGCCGGGCCGCCATCGGCCCCCAGCAGCGCACGGTGGGCGGCGCCCGCGTCTGGGTTCTGCCCAACCCCAGTGGGCTGAACGCGCATTGGACGGCCGCGACGATGGCCGAGGAGTACGCACGGCTGCGCGCGGCGGTGGACGGACCGGAGGCCGCGGACTAGGGACGGCCCGCCGCCGGTTGAGCCGGACCTGTCACGGCAGGTCATGTCACGGTGGGTCCACGTCGGTGGCCACCGCCAGTAGCCGCAGCGGGAGTTCGCGGTCGCGGGTGGTGACGCCGAGGGCTATCCAGCGCCCGGCCCGGCGCCACAGCCGCAGAGACGGCATCTCCTCGCTCAGGGTGCGCCAGGGCTCCGGTATCTCCTCCGGCTCCCCACCCGCGGCGCCGCAGGCCCGCAGCAGCAGCCCGTCCAGGCCGAACTCCTGTGGGGCGGCACCCCACCGCACCGCCAGCAGCCCGGCCAGCGCCTCGCACTCCGCCTCGAACTCCTCCTCCAGCAGGGCCCGTTCGGCTGGGTACCCGGCGGTGCGGAGGGCCGCGACCACGTGCCCGGGACCGCCGCTGCCGGACGGGCCGGGCTCCGCGGGGAAGGTACGGGAGCACAGCGCGTCGACAAGATCCAACTGCCGGGCGGTACACATGCCTTCCAGTAAACCGCCCCGCACCGACAACGGCCCCTGGGCGCACGGTGCTTGGCGTCCCGTCAGCGGCGCCGGCGCTCCGGGGGGGCCGGAGTGGCCGGAACCGGTGGTCGCCGCGAGCCGCCCGGACGGGTACCATCCGGCCACACGCGCACGAGCTGGGAGGGACCGGGACGTTGGGGCAACTGACCGGCGGGGATCCGTCCCTGCTCCGGAGGATCAACTCGGCGGTGGTACTGCACGCACTGCGCGACACCGACGCCGCCACCCTCACCGAGATCACCCGCCTCACCGGACTGTCCCGGCCCACCGTCGAAGGCGTGGTGGAGGGCCTGGTGGGAGCCGGTCTGGTGGTGGAGGCGGAGGCCGCCGAGGGCACCGCCCGCCGCCAGGGCCGCCCCGCCCGCCGCTTCCGCTTCCGCGCCGAGGCGGGCCATCTGCTGGGCCTGGAGATCGGCGCCCACCGGGTGACGGCGGCCCTGTCGGACCTGGACGGTACGGTGCTGGGCACCCTGGCGAAGGACGTCGACGAGAAGGCGCCCGCGGACGAGCGGCTCGACCGCACCCGGACGGTGGTGGCGGAGCTGCTGCGGAAGGCGGGGGTGTCCCGGGCCTCGCTGCGCGCGGTGGGTGTGGGCAGCCCCGGCATCATGGAGGCGGACGGCACAGTGCGGCTGGGGACGGCGCTGCCCGGTTGGACGGGGCTGCCGCTCGGTGAGCGGCTACGGCGTTCGTTCCGGTGCCCGGTGCTGGTGGAGAACGACACCAACGCGGCGGTGGTGGCGGAGCATTGGCGCGGCGCGGGGACCGACTCGGACGACATGGTCTTTGTGATGGCGGGGCTGAGTCCGGGCGCCGGTTCGCTGATCGGCGGGCGGCTGCACCGCGGTTTCGGGGGCGCGGCCGGGGAGATCGGGGCGCTGCATCTGCTGGGCCGGGAGGCCACCCCGGAGCGGCTGCTGTCCACCACGGACCAGCCGCTTCCTCCGCTGGACGAGCGGGCGGTGGCCGAGGTGTTCCGGCTGGCGCGGGCCGGTGACACGGATGCGTGCGCCGCCCTGGACCGGTTCATCCAGCGGCTGGTGCATGACGTCGCGGCGCTGGTGCTGGCGCTCGATCCGGAACTGGTGGTGATCGGCGGCTGGGCCTCGGGCCTCGAAGGCGCCCTCGATCCCCTGCGCCGCGAGCTGGCCCGCTACTGCCTGCGTCCGCCGCGGGTGGCGCTGTCCGTACTGGGTGAGGCGGCGGTGGCGACGGGGGCGCTGCGGCTGGCGCTCGACCAGGTCGAGGAGCAGCTTTTCGCGGTGGAGGGCACGGTGACCGCCCGGCGCTGAGCCGGGCGGCCGGGGCGCCGCGGGGTCAGTTCTGGTGGTGGATCTGCACCCGGCCGCTGTCGCCGAAGGTGAGCCGGCAGGTGTCGGCGCGGTAGGTGGCGACGGAGACGGCGGCGGTGCGGCCCTCGGCGAAGAAGCGGGTGGTGACGACGAGGACGGGGGCGCCGGGCAGCCGGTCGAGTTCCTTGGAGTCGTCGGCGCCCGCGGAGCCCAGCTCGACGGAGCGGTCCTGGCCGTCGAGGGCGCGGGTGCCGAGGGCGCGCAGTACCGCACGGGCCTGCGCGGCCGCGGTGAGCGAAGAGTCCGGGACCGCCAGGTCGGGCAGCGAACCGACGGGTACGCAGAGGAGTTCGGCGGCGACGGGCTGGCCGTGGGAGACGCGGCTGCGGCGGATCCGGTACACCTGCTCGCCGTCCGCGGTGCCGAGCAGGCGGGCGACGGCGGTGGGCGGGGTGCCGAGGGTGCTGTCGACGGACTGCCACGCCTCGTCCAGGGCGCCGGGCCAGCGCGGCTCCTCGTCCCCGACGGAGACTCCGACGCGCGGCGGGGCGACGGTGGTGCCGACACCGCGGCGGCGCTGGAGCCGCCCCTCCAGCTCCAACTGCTCCAGGGCCTGGCGGAGCGTGGCACGTGCGACCCCGAACCGTGCCGCGAGATCACGCTCGTTGGGCAGGATCTCGCCCACCGCGAACTCCGATTCGAGCGCCTCGCTGAGCACGGTCCTGAGATGCCAGTACTTGGGCTCCGGCACCGTCTCTAGTTGCGTGGTCCCCACCCTGTCCTCCGCAATGGCCGTGTGCTGGCTGGTCGGAGCCCCCGCCCGGGATGTCGTACCGGCGGGACCGGCTCCGTTTGGCTTCGTTCTTTATTAAAGGTTCCTGCACTAACGCTCGCTGTGACGATACGGCGGCCGGGAAACTTGGTCAAGACCAATCCCTGGGGCGGGCGGAGGGCCAGGTCCGGCGGGGCGGGAGAGGGTTCACCGGGTGTTCGCGGGCGGCTCGCCGGAGCGCACGGCGCCGGCCCGCGCCGAGGGGTGCGGGCCGCGGGGAGAGTGGAGGCGCCGGGTCAGCGGTCCAGGAGGCGGGCGAGCTTGTCCGGGTTGCGCAGGACATAGACGCAGTCGGCGCGGCCGCCGACCGGATCGATCTGGAACACCGTGTCGAGGCGGCCGTCGTAGAGGACGAGCACGGCGGGCGCGCCGTTGATCTCGATGGGCCGCAGTTCGGCGTCGGCGATGTTCTTGGCGGCGACGGCGTGCAGGAAGCGGCCCACCTTCGACGCGCCGCCGATGGTGCGCAGCGGCGCCCGCGCCTTGCCGCCGCTGTCCCCGACCAGCCGCGCCCCGGGGGTGAGCATCGCCACCAGACCCTCCAGGTCGCCGTCGAGGGTGGCGGCGAGGAACCGCTCGGTCAGATCGCGGCGTTCGACCGGGTCGGCCCGGTAGCGGGGGCGGCGTTCGGCGACGTGCCGGCGGGCCCGGCCAGCGAGTTGGCGTACCGCGGACTCGCTGCGGTCGAGGGCGCCGGCGATCTCCGCGTAGGGCAGCGCGAACGCCTCCCGCAGTACGAAGACGGCGCGCTCCAGCGGTGAGAGGGACTCCAGGACGACGAGGACGGCGAGGGAGACGGTGTCGGCGAGGACGGCGCGCTCCGCGGCGTCCGGCACGGTGTGGTCGAGGTCGGTGACCAGGGGCTCGGGCAGCCAGGGGCCGACGTAGGACTCGCGGCGGGCCTGGACCTGGCGGAGCCGGTCGATGGCGAGGCGGGTGGTGGTGCGCACCAGGAAGGCGCGGGCGTCGCGCACCTCCTCGCGTTCGGTGCGGGACCAGCGCAGCCACGCTTCCTGGACGACGTCCTCGGCGTCGGCGACCCGGCCGAGCATCCGGTAGGCGACGCCCATCAGCAGGGATCGGTGCGCTTCGAAGACATCGGTCAGGGTGTCGGCTGCCACCCGTCCATCCCAGCGGACCGGACGGGTCCCTGTCCAGGCGATCCGGCAGGAGATGTCCCCTGGTGGTGCGAATCACCCCGGTGCCGCCGGACCGAACCGGGCACCGTGGTACCGGTGTTGACCGCGCCCCCGGCCGGGGCCGGATCCGTTCGGTGCGGGCGCGCCCTTCTTCCGTGCGGCGCGCGGGAGTTGTTCACTCGCGGGGGTAGGTGCCCGGCGATTCCCCGCGAGCCCAGGAGGCGCAGATGGCAGCCAGTGAACCGTGCACGACCGGCGGCGGACGGAGCGGGCCCGGGCGGCGCGGTGTGCTGCGCGGTTCGCTCGCGGCCGCCGCCGCGCTCGCCGTGCCCGCCGCCCCGGTGGCGGCGCCCGCCTTCGCCCTCGGTGGGCGGCCGGGCGCCCCGTGGGGTGTGCAGACCGGCGATGTGGGCACCGACTCGGGCCTGGTGTGGGTGCGTTCGGACCGGCCGGCCCGGATGGTGGTGGAGGTCAGCGCCACCGACTCGTTCCGCCGGGTGCGGCGGGTGCCGGGGCCGCTGCTCGGGCCCGGCACCGACTTCACCGGCACCACCCGGCTGCCGGGCCTGCCCGCCGGCGAGCAGATCCACTACCGGGTGCTGCTGGCCGACCCGGACGACCCGCGCCGCACCGGTGAGCCCGTCACCGGCACCTTCCGTACCGCGCCCGGGGGCAGGCGGTCCGGGGTGCGGTTCCTGTGGTCGGCGGACATCGCGGGGCAGGGCTGGGGCATCAACCCGGACCGGGGCGGCTTCCGCGTCTTCGAGGACATGCGGCGGCTCGATCCGGACTTCTTCCTGTGCAGCGGCGACAACATCTACGCCGACGGCCCCATCGCGGCGAGCGTCACCCTGCCCGACGGCCGGGTGTGGCGGAACATCACCACCGAGGAGAAGTCGAAGGTCGCGGAGAGCCTGGACGAGTTCCGCGGCGCCTTCCGCTACAACCGGCTGGACGCCCACCTCCGCCGCTTCTCCGCGCAGGTACCGGCCATCACCCAGTGGGACGACCACGATGTGCACAACAACTGGTACCCGGGCCAGATCCTGGACGACGACCGGTACACGGTGAAGGACACCTCCGTCCTCTCGGCCCGCTCGCTGCGCGCCTTCAGCGAGTACTTCCCGGTGTCCACCCTGCCGCCCGGCGACCGGGACGGCCGGGTCTACCGGGTGCTGCGGCACGGCCCGCTGCTCGACGTGTTCGTGCTCGACATGCGCAGCTACCGCAACGCCAACTCGCCCGGACGGCAGCCCGAGGATCCCACCGGCATCCTGGGCGCCGGGCAACTGGCCTGGCTCAAGCGGGAGTTGTCCCGTTCGCGGGCGGTGTGGAAGGTGATCGCCTCGGATATGCCGCTGGGCCTGGTGGTCACCGACGGGAAGACGGACTTCGAGGCGGTGGCGCAGGGCGATCCGGGCGCGCCCCTCGGCCGGGAGTTGCAGATCGCCGAGCTGCTGCGGCACATCAAGCACCGGCGGATCACCGGCACGGTGTGGCTGACGGCGGATGTGCACTACACCTCGGCGCAGCACTACGCCCCGGAGCGGGCCGCGTTCGGGGATTTCGAGCCGTTCTGGGAGTTCGTCTCGGGGCCGCTGGCGGCGGGCGGCTTCAAGGCGGCCGCACTGGACGCCACCTTCGGCCCGCGCCAGGAGTTCATCAAGGCCCCGGACCGGTCGAACACCTCCCCCGCCGAGACCCCGCCCTACTTCGGCGAGGTCGAAATCGACGGCGGCAGCGGGGAGTTGACGGTACGGCTGCGGGAGGAGGGCGGCACGGTGCTGTACCGCAGGACGCTGGAGCCGGGGCGGGTGGGGCAGTAGCCGGGGCCGGCGTCCCGGGGCGGGGCTTTACCCGAAGGTCACACCCGGTTCGCAGCGCGGCAACAGCGGCGGGTGACGCTGGAGGCATGACGACCGGAATCTTCGCCCTGCTGGCCTCCTCCGCCGCCGACTTCCGCAGCCGGTGGCCGCGGCGCCCCTCCCCGGCCACCGATCCCCGCCCCGGCACCGGGCGCCGCCCACCCGACCCGGACCCCGGGGACGGCGAAGGCACCGGGGACGGGCGGGTCGCCGGGGCGACGGTGCTGTGGCGGCTGCGGACCACGGTGTGCGACGCGCCGGGCTCGCTGGCCGCGCTCTGCTCGGCGCTCGCCGCGCTGCGGGTGGACATCCTCAGCCTGGGCACCCATCCGCTGGCGGAGGGGACCGTGGACGAGTTCCTGCTGCGCGCCCCGGCCGCCCTCACCTCGGACACCCTCGGGCGGGCCGTCGACACCGCCGGGGGCCGGGACACCTGGACCGAACGCGCCGACACCCACGACCTGGTCGACACCGCCACCAGCGTCCTGGGCCTGGCCACCCGCGCCGCCCTGGACTCCGCCGAACTCCCGCTGGCGCTACGGAAGTTGCTGGGCCGCTGCACCATCGGCACCCGTCCCGCCCCGGTCGGCCCCGCCGAGGACCTGCTCGACGGCACCGTGCTGCGGCTGCGTACCGGGGACGGCGGTCTGCTCACCGTGGAGCGGCCCCAACTGCCGTTCACGCCCACCGAGTTCGCCCGCGCCCGGGCGCTGGTGGAGCTGGGCCGTGCCGTTCGGATCTCCGGGACGGTGGCACCGCGGGCGGCGGCGGTCACCGTGGGGCGGGCCGGTACCGGGGATCTGGCGGAGGCGCGGGCCATGCACCGGCGGTGCTCGTCCGCCACACTGCGGGCGCGCTACCACGGGCCGGTCGGGGACGCGGACCGCTATCTGGACCATCTGCTCGGCCCGCACTTCGGCCGCACCCTCGCCGCCCGCACCGGCGACGGCCGGATCGCCGCCCTCGGCCATCTGCTCTGGGACGGCGCGGAGACCGAGGTGGCACTCCTGGTGGAGGACGCCTGGCAGCGCCGCGGTGTGGGCACCGAACTCCTCGCCCGGCTGGTGGAGTTGGCCCGGGAAGCGGGAAGCCGCAGCGTGTACGCCGTCACCCGGGAATCCAACACCGCGATGGCGGCCGCGATGCGCTCCCTCGGCCTGCCCCTCGACTACCAACTGGCCGAAGGCACCCTGGTCATCACGGCCCACCTCCCCAACGCCCGCTCCCCTCGCAGCGGTTCATCGGAAGCCACCGCCCGATAGCCCCAGCCACCCCAACTCAGGCCCGCCGGGGGCCGGTTCGGCAAGGGCGGGCGGGCCGCTTGTCCCCCGTGCGAGCTACGGCCGGGTGTCCACCGTGAGGGGACGATCTTCGGGCGCCGGATCCGTAGCGTCCTGTCCCACCCGCGGCGTATGGCTCGCGGGTGGGACGAGGGAGCAGCGATGAGGTTTGTCCGGCAGTTCATGGCCGTCCTGGCGATGTACGCGATCGGCGGGACCGCGGTGAGCGCGGTCAAGGACAACGACTGGCTCACCTGCGTACTCGGGCTGCTGGTGGCCGCGCTGACGGTGCTGGTGTACGGGTGGGTGGTGCGGTGGACCGAGCACCGTCCGGCGCCGGACGTGGCCCGGGAGGACGCGGTGGCCAAGACCGGCTGGGGGGTGCTGATCGGCGCCGGGTGGTTCGTGATGGTCATCGTGAACCTCTTCTGCTCGGGCTACTACGAGGTCGACGGCCTGGGCTCGGGGAAGGGCGCGCTGGGGCTGCTCGGTTTCATGGCGGCCGCCGCGGCGACGGAGGAAGTGGTCTACCGGGGCGTGCTGTTCCGTATCGTCGAGGAGCGCACCGGCACCTATGCGGCGCTGGGGCTGACCGGGCTGCTGTTCGGGCTCTCGCATCTGCTCAACGAGCACGCCACACTGTGGGGCGCCGTCGCCATCGCCGTCGAGGCGGGCTTCATGCTCGCCGCCGCCTATGCCGCCACCCGCAGCCTGTGGCTGACGATCGGTGTGCACTTCGGCTGGAACTTCGCCGCGGCCGGCGTCTTCAGTACCGAGGTCTCCGGCAACGGCGGCAATCTGGGCCTGCTGGACGCCACCACCTCCGGCCCCGAGCTGCTCACCGGCGGCGAGTTCGGCCCGGAGGGCAGTGTGTACTCGGTGGGGTTCGGGGTGCTGTTCACCCTGGTGTTCCTGTGGCTGGCCCACCGGCGCGGCCGCATCGTGCGGTTCGGCGCCCGGCGTGCGGCGACCACCGGGGCCATCGCTACACTCCCCCGATGATCAGCGGCCGAAGGATCCCGGAGGTGTGGCGCCGGCTCGATGTCACGGTCCGGGATCTGCCGCTGGGAGTGGTGCTGCTGGTCGCCTCGCTGCTGCCGTCGCTGCGCGGCCACGGGACGGAGTTGGGCGGCCTGCCGGTCCGGCCCGCCGACGCGCTTGCCGGGGTGGCCGCGGTGCTCCAGTGCCTGCCGCTCGCGGTGCGCCGCCGGTGGCCGCTGGTGTGCGTCGCGCTGGTGGCGGCCGGTTTCGCCCTGGACCAGCTTCGGGGCTACCACCTCTTCGCCGGTTCCGCGCTGCCCGTCGCCCTGCTGAGCACGGGCTCGTATCTGGAGCGGTACCGGCGGGCCGTCCCCGGCGTCCTCACCACGGGGTTCGCGGCGCTGTCCGTGGCGCTCCACCGGATCGGCGGGGGGCGGGAGACGGTCGCCGAGTTCGCGATGTTCTATCTGGCGCTGGCCCTCGCCTGGGGTATCGGAGTCTGGACGCGTTCCGCCCGTGCCGCGGAGGCCGAGCGGCGCAGGCGCGGCGCCGAGGACGCCCGTAACGCCGAACGGGCCCGTATCGCACGGGAGTTGCACGATGTGGTCACCCACCATGTGACGGCGATGGTGGTGCAGTCCGAGGCCGCCCGGTATCTGACCGCGGCGCCCGAGCGGCTGGACCAGAACCTGGCCGCGGTCGGCGAGACCGGCCGGCGGGCCATCACCGACCTGCGGCACCTGCTGGATCTGCTCAACCCGGACCACCGCCCGGAGCCCAGAACGCCACCGGTGGGACGGCTGCTGGCACTGGTCGAGCAGACCCGGCTGGCGGGGCAGCCGGTGGAGTTCACCGAGGAGGGCACACCGACGGCGACGACCGGCAGCGCCGACCTGGTGGCCTACCGCGTGGTGCAGGAGGCGCTGACCAATGCCCTCAAGTACGACCACGGCGGCCTGACTTCGGTCCTGGTGCGCCACCGGGAGAGGGAGATCACGGTGGAGGTCGGCACCGACGGCTCGGGCTCGCGGGACGGGTCACCCGGCGGGGGCGGACGGGGGCTGGCCGGTCTGCGGGAACGGGTCGATGTGCTGGGCGGCGAGTTCACCGCCGAGGAGCGGACCGGCGGCGGTTTCGTGGTGCGGGCCCGGATACCGGGGAGGAATCCATGAGCGGGCCGGTGCGGGTCCTGGTCTGCGACGACCAGGTGCTGGTCCGCACCGGACTGTCGACCATCATCGGTGCCCAGCCCGACCTGGAGGTGGCCGGCGAGTGCGGAGACGGGCAGGCCGCGGTCGAACTCGCCGCCCGACTCCGCCCGGACATCGTGGTGATGGACGTACGGATGCCGGTGCTCGACGGTATCGAGGCCACCCGCCGGCTGGCCGGGGCCGGGGTGGCGGACCCGGTGAAGGTGCTGGTGGTGACGACGTTCAACCTGGACGAGTACGTCTATGAGGCGCTGCGGGCGGGTGCCAGCGGCTTCCTGCTCAAGGACGCGCCGCCGGACCGGCTGCTGCACGGCATCCGCACCGTCGCCACCGGTGCGGCACTGCTCGACCCCGAGGTGACCCGCCGCCTGGTGGGCCGGTACGCCGCCCGGATCCGGCCCACCGAAGCCACCTCACGGGAACTCCCGTTGACACCACGCGAGTTGCAGGTGCTGCGGCTGATCGCGGACGGCCTCTCCAACAGTGAGATCGCCGCGGCCCTGGTGATCAGCCAGGAAACCGTCAAGACCTTCGTGTCCCGCATCCTCACCAAGCTCGACCTGCGGGACCGCGTCCAGGCGGTGGTCTTCGCCTACCGCAACGGCCTGGTGACCTGACGGGGCACGTGGCTCCAACTACCCGACCGCAGAGGGCAGTTGGAGCCACGCGGAAGCGGGCCCCGATCAGGTGTGACGGCCCCGCACCGCCCGAGGTGCGGGGACCGACTCGCGTACCGGGCCGAGGGCGTGGTCCAGGTCCTGCCAGAGGTCGTCCACGTCCTCCAGGCCCACCGACATCCGCAGCAGGCGGTCGCCGACGCCCGAGCCGTGGCGGTCGGCCGGGTCCACGATGCGGTGGCTGATGGACGCCGGGTGCTGGATCAGGGTGTCGACGCTGCCCAGGCTGACCGCGGGGGTGATCAGCCGGACCGCGGCGATCACCTCGTGCGGCTCCCGGCCGGCGGCCGGCTCGAACGACACCATGGCGCCACCGATCCGGGGGTAGTGCACCCGCGCCACCCGGGGGTCGGCGGTGAGGCGGCGGGCCAGTTCGGCGGCGGTGGCGGACGCGGCGCGGACCCGGACCGGCAGGGTGGACAGGCCGCGCAGCAGGAGGTAGCCGGCCAGCGGGTGCAGCACCCCGCCGGTGGCGAAGCGCACCTGCCGCAGCGGGCCGGCCAGTTCCTCGTCACAGGCCACCACACCGCCGAGGACGTCCCCGTGGCCGCCCAGGTACTTGGTGGCGCTGTGCAGCACCAGCCGGGCACCGGACTCGGCGGGCCGCTGGAGGACGGGCGTGGCGAAGGTGTTGTCGACCAGCAGCGGCACCTCGCCGCAGGAGTACACCACCGCCCGCAGGTCGATCTCGGCGAGCGTCGGATTGGCCGGGGACTCCACCATGACCAGACCGGTGTCGGGGCGGACGGCGTCCGCGACGCCCGCCGGATCGGTCCAGGTGACCTCGGTGCCCAGCAGTCCCGTGTTGAGCAGATGGTCGCTGCATCCGTACAGCGGCCGTACCGCGACCACATGGCGCAGTCCGGCCGCGCCACGCACCAGGAGTACCGCGGTGAGCGCCGCCATACCGCTGGCGAAGGCGACGGCGGAGTCGGTGCCCTCCAGGCGGGCGAGCCCGGACTCGAAGCGGGCCACCGTCGGATTGCCGAGGCGGCCGTAGACCGGCGGGCCGTCGGGTTCGGCGCCGTCGGCCGCGAAGGCGTCGATCCGGGCGGCCTCGCCTCGGCTGTCGTAGGAGGGGTAGGTGGTGGACAGGTCGATCGGCGGGGCGTGCAGGCCGAGTCCGGCGAGGTCCTCGCGGCCGGCGTGCACGGCGTCGGTGGCCAGGGCGCGCGGACCGGGTGCGGCGGCGCCCTCCTGGTACGGGTCGAAGTCCATGCCCCCAGGCTGAACACCGGCCGGGTCGCCGGGGTCAACTCCCGTGCTACGTTCGGCCGATGAGCGAGCCGGTCGTACTGGATCCGGTTGATCTGCACATCCTGGGCCTGTTGCAGAACGACGCCCGGACCACCTACCGGGATCTCGCCGCCCGGGTCGGGGTGGCGCCGTCGACCTGCCTGGACCGGGTGGCGCGGCTGCGCCGCAGCGGCGTCATCCTGGGCCACCGCCTGCAGTTGGACGCGGCGAAGCTGGGGCGCGGCCTCCAGGCGCTGCTGGCGGTGCAGGTGCGGCCGCACCGGCGGGAGCTGGTCGGCCCGTTCGTGGACCGGGTACGCGCCCTGCCGGAGGCCCGTACCGTCTTCCACCTCACCGGTCCCGACGACTATCTGGTGCATGTGGCGGTGGCGGACGCGGCGGACCTCCAGCGGCTGGTGCTGGACGAGTTCACCTCCCGGCGGGAGGTGGCCAGGGTGGAGACCCGGCTGATCTTCCAGCAGTGGGAGTGCGGCCCGCTGCTCCCGCCGGGCGCTACGCCGAGAGTTGAATCCCCGTGACGGAGTATGCCTCCGCATACGAGGATGGCCCCATGCCACAGTCTGAGACCAAGAATCCGCTGCCCCGGGCCGTCGCCGACGCCTATGTCGACGAGTTGGTGGCCCTCGACCCCGCCCTAGGTACCTACCTCGGTGTGCCGGAGTGCTCCAGCCGGCTGCCCGATCTGTCGCCCGCCGGTCTCGACGCCCATGCCGAGCTGTCCCGCCGCGCCCTGGAGAAGCTGGCCGAGGCCGAGCGGCGGCCCGGCGCGGACAGCGACGCCGAGCGCCGCTGCGCCCGGCTGCTGCGGGAGCGGCTCACCGCCGGGCTCGCGGTGCACGAGGCGCAGGAGGGCCTGCGCGAGGTGGGCAATCTGGGCACGCGCGCGCATGAGGTGCGGGAGGTGTTCACGGTGACCCCGGCGGACACCGAGGCGGACTGGCGGGCGATCGCCGAGCGTCTGCGGGCGGTACCGGGCGCGTACGGCGGGTACCGGGAGTCGCTGGAGCTGGGTCTTGAGCGCGGGCTGCGGGGCGCGCCGCGGCCCACCGCCACCTTCGTCGCCCAGCTCGACGAGTGGGCCGACATCGACGGCGAGGGCCGCGGCTGGTTCACCGACTTCGCCGCCGCGGGGCCCGACGCGCTCCGCGCCGAGCTGGACGAGGCGGCCGGCGGCGCCGACGAGGCGGTGCGCGCGCTGCGGGACTGGATGCGCGACGTGTACGCCCCGGCGGTGGCGGACGCGCCGAACACGGTGGGCCGGGAGCGCTACGCCCGCTGGTCCCGCTACTACAACGGCACCGATCTGGACCTGGACGAGGCCTACGCCTACGGCTGGGCCGAGTACCACCGGCTGCTGGGTGAGATGCGGCAGGAGGCGGAGAAGATCCTGCCGGGGGCGGAGACACCGTGGGTGGCGCTGGCCCATCTCGACGAGCACGGGACGCATATCGAGGGTGTGGAGGAGGTCCGCGCCTGGCTCCAGGGCCTGATGGACGAGGCCATCGAGAAGCTGGACGGCACCCACTTCGAACTGGCCGAGCGGGTACGGAAGGTAGAGTCCCGCATCGCCCCCACGGGCAGCGCCGCCGCGCCGTACTACACCGCGCCCTCGGAGGACTTCTCCCGCCCCGGCCGCACCTGGCTGCCGACCATGGGCGCGACCCGCTTCCCGGTGTACGACCTGGTGTCCACCTGGTACCACGAGGGGGTGCCGGGGCACCATCTGCAACTGGCGCAGTGGGCGCATGTCAGCGAGGACCTGTCGCGCTACCAGGCGGGCGTGGGCCAGGTGAGCGCCAACGCGGAGGGCTGGGCGCTCTACGCGGAGCGGCTGATGGACGAGTTGGGCTTCCTGACCGACGCGGAGCAGCGGCTCGGCTATCTCGACGCGCAGATGATGCGGGCGGCGCGGGTCATCGTCGATATCGGGATGCACCTGGAGTTGGAGATTCCGGCGGATTCGCCGTTCCACCCGGGTGAGCGGTGGACGCCGGAGCTGGCGCAGGAGTTCTTCGGTGCGCACAGCAGCCGCCCGGCGGACTTCGTGGAGAGCGAGCTGACCCGCTATCTGACCATCCCGGGCCAGGCCATCGGCTACAAGCTGGGCGAACGGGCCTGGCTGCTGGGCCGCGAGCAGGCCGCCGCCCGCCACGGCGAGGACTTCGACCTGAAGGCCTGGCACATGGCGGCCCTGTCGCAGGGCCCGCTGGGCCTGGACGACCTGGTGGACGAGCTGTCGCAGCTCTGACGCGGACGCGCCGGCCCCCCTTTTCCCGGCTTACTGGGGGGCCGGCGCCTACCGCTGCCGTACCGCGGAACCGGTGCGGTGTTTGACGATCTCCAGTTGGGCGTGGATACGGCGGCGCAGGTCGGCGACATGGCTGACGATGCCGACGCTGCGGTCACGTTCCCGCAACTGGTCGAGTACATCAAGGACTTCGTCCAGGGTCTGGTCGTCCAGGCTGCCGAAGCCCTCGTCGATGAAGAGGGTGTCGAGGCGGACGCCGCCCGCCTCGTCGGTGACCACATCGGCGAGGCCCAGGGCGAGGGCGAGGGACGCGAAGAAGGTCTCGCCGCCGGAGAGGGTGGTGGTGTCGCGCTCCCGGCCGGTCCAGGCGTCCACCACATGCAGCCCGAGTCCGGAGCGGCCCCGGCCGGCGCGGTCGTCGGAGTGGACCAGGGTGTAGCGGCCGCCGGACATCCGGGCCAGTCGGGCGGTGGCGGCGGCCGCGACCTGTTCGAGCCGGGCCGCCAGCACATAGGACTCCAGGCGCATCCGGTGCTCGTTGTCGGCGGAGGTGCCGGCGGTGAGCGCGGCGAGCCCGGCCACCTGCTCATGCCCGCCGCGGCGGGCCGCGGAGGCCCGTACGGCGGTGGTGGCGCGGGTGGAGAGCCGGTCGAGTTCGGTGCAGCGGCGGGTGGCGGCGTCCTGGGCGGAGGCGGCGCGGCGCAGCCGCAGTCCGGCGGCCTCGGCGGCTTCGGCGGCGAAGTCCGGGTCGGCGGGCGGCAGTTCGGCGGCGGCCGAGGTTGCGGCTTCGGCGAGGACGGCGCGTACGGTGCGCTCCTCGATCTGCCAGAGGTCGAGGCGGTGCTGGAGTTCGCGGTGGGCCCGGTCGTCGAGGAGGGCGTCGGCCGCCTGGTGCGGGGTGTCGAAACCGGCCCGGTAGGCGGCGTCCGCGAGCCGGGCGTCGGCGTCCTTGAGGCGGCGGGCCGCCTCCTCGTCGCGGCGGACGGCCTCGGCGGCCCCGGTGAGGCGGGCGGCGGTCCGGCCGAGCGCCTCGGCCCGTTCCGCGACACTGGCCGCGTCTCCTCTGGCCTCGGCCAACTCGGCCGCCAACTGGGTGTGTTCCTGCTCCAGCAGATCGCGGCGGGAGGCCCGGGAGGCGGCGCGGGTCGCGGTGTCCTGGCGGGCGGCGAGCCGGCGGTCGTACTCGGCGCGGGCGGCGGTGACGGCTTCGCGGGCGGCGTGCAGTCCGGCGGCGGTGCGGTGGAACCGCTGCTGTTCCTGCCTCAACTCCGCCAGTTCGGCGGCGAGTTGTTCCGTCGGGGTGTCGGTGGCCGTCTCGGTGGCGGCGGCGAGTGCGGCCCGCAGGTCGGCGTGGGCGGTCTCGGCGGTGCGGCGGGCGGTGTCGGCGCGGGTGTGTGCGTCCAGGGCGGCGTCCTCGGCGGCCCGGTCGATGTGTCCGGCGGAGCGGCGGGCCGGGGCGGGGTGGTCGGCCGCCCCGCAGACCGGGCAGGGGGTGCCGTCGGTGAGCCGGTCGGCGAGTTCGGCGGCGATACCGGCGAGGCGCTGCTCCTTCAGCCGCAGCCAGTGCTCATGGGCGCCGAGGGCGTGTTCGCGGGCGGTGAGCATCCGGGCGTGGGCGGCGGCGGTGTCCTCGGTGAGGCGGTCGCGGCGGCGGGCGGCGTCCAGGCGTGCCTCGGCGGGGCCCGTCCGGGCGGTGAGGTGTTCGGCGCGGGTGGCGGCGTCCTGTGCGGTGTCCAGCCGTTCCTGGAGGGCGGCTTCGGTGGCGGGCCAGGCGGCGAGCCAGGTCTCGGTGTCCTGGCGGAGTTCCTCGTCGGCCTGGTCCTGGCGGTCCAGTGCGGCGCGTTCCTCGCGGACGGCGGTGAGGCGGTGCTCGGCGCGGCGGGCGGCGTCCAGCCGGCCGCGTTCCTCGGTGGCGCGGCGGGCGGCGGCGGTCAGGGTGTCGGTACCGGCGTCGGCGAGTGCGGCGGGCAGCGCGGCGCGGGCCTGGGCGGCGGCGGCCGCGGCGGCACGGTGCTCCTGGCGCGCGGTGTCCCGCAGGGCGAGCGCGGGGGCGACCGCGCCGGCCCGCCGGGACCGCTCCAACTCCCGTTCGGCTGCCTGCACTTGCTCCCGGTCGACGTCCAGCCGGGTGGCGCGGGCCAGAGCCTCGGCGTGCCGCTGCTGGAGCCGGTGCGTCTCCTGGGCGTCCGCGAGCCGTGCCTCGGCCTCGGTGCGGGCGGCTTCGGCGAAGGTGAGGGCCGAGTGGGCGGCGGCGCGGTGTTCGCGGGCGGTGCCGCGGGCGATGGCGGCCCAGGCCAGTACGGCGGCGGCGAGGCCGGGGTCGCCGGGTGCGGCCTCGGGCAGCGGGAGTTCCAGGGTGTCGCCCGCGGCCTGCTGCATCCGGTGGGCGTCGGCGAGCAGCGCCGCGTCCTCCGCGGCGACGGCCTTCTCACCGGCCTTGCGCAGCGCGGCGAGGTGCTGTTCGACGGCGGCGAAGCGGCGGGTGTCGAAGAGGCGGCCGAGGAGCTGGCCGCGGGCCTCCGCGTCGGCCCGCAGAAACCGCGCGAAGTCGCCCTGCGGCAGCAGCACCACCTGGCAGAACTGCTCCTTGCTCATCCCGAGGAGCCGCCCGATCTCCTCCCCGATCTCCTGGTGGGAACGGCTGAGTTGACGCCACTCGCCCTCATCGGGCCGGTACTGGCGCAGCGCGCTGAACGCCTTGTCGACGGTGGTGCCGGTGCCGCGTTTCTTCGGCCGCTGCCAGGGCGGTTGCCGGGTGATCTCCAGGCGCTGCCCGGCGATGCTGAAGTCGAGGCGGACCTCGGTACGGGTGCCGGGGTCGGCGTGGTCGCTGCGCAGGGTGAGGCCGGACTGCCGCTCGCCGGGGACGCTGCCGTAGAGAGCGTAGCAGACGGCGTCCAGGACGGAGGTCTTGCCGGCGCCGGTGGGGCCGTGCAGAAGGAACAGCCCGGCCTCGGAGAGTGCGTCGAAGTCCACGGTCTCGGTGCCGCCGAACGGCCCGAAGGCGGTGACGCGCAGTGTGTGGAGCCTCAACGGTCCACCTCCCGGCGGGAGTTGTCCACCCGCACCGCGTCCAGGGCGTCCCGCAGCACGGCCCGCTCGTACGGGTCGGGGGCGGCGCCGCGTACATGGGTCACGAAGTCCTCCGCGATCTGCTGGTCGTCGCGGCCCGCGAGGCGCTGGGCGTAGGACGGGCCGGCCTCCTCGGGTGGGCGTTCCGGGGCGAAGACCAGGCTGAGGGTGTGCGGGAAGCGGGCGGCGAGCCGGGCCATGGGCTCGGTGGGGCGGTGCGGGTCGGTGAGGGTGGCCTCCACCCAGGCGCCGGTGTGCCGCTCCAGTGCGGGCTCGGCGAGCAGGTCCTCAAGTCGCCCGCGAATCCTGGCCAGTTGGCGGGGCACCGGGGTGTCGAGGCGTTCCGCGGTGAGGGTGCCGCCGGCGCCGAGGTCGACCAGCCAGACGCTCTTGCGATGGTCGGCCTCGGAGAAGGAGTAGGCGAGGGGGCTGCCGGAGTAGCGGACGCGGTCGGTGAGCCGCTGGCTGCCGTGCAGATGGCCGAGGGCGGTGTAGTCGACACCGTCGAAGACGGCGGTGGGCACGGCGGCCACCCCGCCGACGGTGATGTCCCGTTCGCTGTCGCTGGAGTGGCCGCCGGTGACGAAGGCATGGGCCAGGACCACGGAGCGGGTGCCGGGGGCGCGGGTGGCGAGGTCGGCCCGCACCCGGTCCATGGCGGCCCCGAGCACCGCCTCGTGCCCGACCCGCCGGGCGCCCAACTCGTCCTTGACCAGGGCCGGTTCGAGGTACGGCAGACCGTAGAGGGCGATCTCTCCGTGCCGGTCGGCGAGGACGACGGGGGTGGCGCAGTGCCGGGGGTCGGTCCGCAGATGGATGCCGGCCCGGCCGAGGAGTCCGGCGCCGACCCCGAGGCGGCGGGCCGAGTCGTGGTTGCCGGAGATCAGCACGGTGGGTACGCCGAGGGCGGCCAGCCGGTGCAGGGCGTCGTCGAAGAGTTCCACCGCGGCGAGTGAGGGCACCGCCCGGTCGTACACATCGCCGGCGACCAGGACCGCGTCGACGGAGTGCTCCCGGGCGGCGGTGACGAGGTGGTCCAGGAACCCGGCCTGTGCCTCGATCATGCTCACCCGGTGGAAGGAGCGGCCGAGATGCCAGTCCGATGTGTGCAAGAACCTCATGATCCCGGCAGGATATCGGCCGCCCGAAGGGACTTGGGTGGCGGGCGCCGGGTCCGGCCTACCCGTACGCCTCCGCGCCCAGGGTGAGGGAGGCGGTGCCCGCGGTGGCGTCGGCGAGCCAGGCGCGGAAGGCGGGCACCTCGCCGTCGGGCAGGCCGATCTCCAGGGTGACCGTCTCGCCGTAGGCCACGTCGAGCACGCTGCGCCCGGCGGACCGCAGATCGTTCTGGAGGCGACCGGCGCGCTGGTGGTCGACGGTGACGGTGGCGAGCCGGTAGCGGCGCCTGGTGCGGGTGCCGACGGCGTCCAGGGCCTCGCCGACCGCCCCACCGTAGGCGCGGATCAGGCCCCCGGCGCCGAGCTTGACCCCGCCGAAGTAGCGGGTGACGACGGCGACGACATAGCGAATGTCGCGGCGGAGCAGCATCTGCAGCATCGGCACTCCGGCGGTGCCGCCCGGCTCGCCGTCGTCGCTCGCCTTCTGCACCGCGCCGTCCGCGCCGATGACATAGGCGTAGCAGTGGTGGCTGGCGTCGGTGTGCTCGCGGCGTACCCGGGCGATGAACTCCTGTGCCTCCGCCTCACTGGCCGCGGGGGCGAGGGCGCACCGGAAGCGGGAGCGGTTGACCTCGGTCTCGTGCACGCCCTCGTGGGCCACGGTGCGGTACTCGTCCTGCATCAGGCCAGCGTAGACGGCGAGCGGAAGGCGCCGGGAATCCGTGCGGGACGCGGCCTGTTGGCACAGAGTGGGACGGTCGGACGGTGGCGTGGTCCACCACGGGCGAACGGGGAGGCTCGGGATGGCTGATCAGGACGACTTGAGTGTGCGCAGGATCCTCCGGGAGAGCGGTGACACCTGGGCGCTGGTGGGCCTCTCCTCGAACCGGGCGCGGGCCGCGTACGGGGTGGCGCGGGTGCTCCAGCGCCTGGGGAAGCGGGTGGTGCCGGTGCATCCCAAGGCGGAGACGGTGCACGGCGAGCAGGGGTACGCCACGCTCGCCGAGATCCCCTTCCCGGTGGATGTGGTGGATGTGTTCGTCAACTCCACGCTGGCCGGTGCGGTGGCCGACGAGGCGGTGGCGATCGGCGCCAAGGCCGTCTGGTTCCAGTTGGGTGTGGTGGACGAGGACGCCTACCGGCGCACCCGGGAGGCGGGCCTGGAGATGGTGATGGACCGCTGCCCGGCGATCGAGATCGGCCGCGGCCTCTGACCCCATGGCTTACGGGTCCGGCTCAACGGCCGTGCCGGGTACGGGAGTTCAGCGGCCGAGTCCTTCCACGACCTCCGCGCCCGGCAGTCCGGCGAGGGCCCGGCCCGGCACGATCAGCTTGCCGCGCCGCCGCCCGCTGCCGATCAGCACATACGGCAGCGCGGCCACCGCGGAGTCGATCAGCAGCGGCCAGCCGGCGGGGAGCCCGATGGGGGTGATGCCGCCGTACTCCATACCGCTCTCACCGGTCGCGGTGTCCATCGGCGCGAAGGAGGCCTTGCGTACACCGAGCCGCTTGCGCACCAGGCCGTTGACGTCGGCCCGGGTGGTGGAGAGCACCAGGCAGGCGGCGAGGGTGGTGTCCCCGCCCCGCTTCCCGGCCACCACCACGCAGTTGGCGGACCGCTCCAGCAGGTCCTGCCCGTAGTGCTCGACGAAGACGGCGGTGTCGGCCCACTCCGGGTCGGTGTCGACATGCACCAACTCCTCGGCGGGGACCGGGCCTTGCCAGTTCCGCACCGCCTCGGCGACGGGTGCGATCAACTCGCCGAGGCGGTCGGCGGCCGGGGCGGCGGCGCCCGCCGCGAAGGTTCCGATGGGTGCGCGCATGAGCGGCACTCTAGGCCGTGTCGTTTGGATCTCCGTGGAACAAGGAGCGGGGTCTGGTGCGTGCTCTCGGTGTGCCGGCCGGACGCCCTCGTACTGGACGTACTTGGGCGTTTGGCCGGTGCAGCGAGAGTGCGT
>NZ_JBHVRR010000055.1:0-31939 GCF_042885635.1 Streptomyces sp. NPDC058045
CATCGCGATCCAACGTCAGATCACCGGCGAAATGCCGATCCCCCGTCGCATCCGGCACATACTTCACAGTGACAACGATCCTCAAGCTCACGCCGGCTCTCCTACTGCATCGACTGTTCCGGGCTGCCTTCTCGCAGGCAGCATAGGCGCCTGAAGCGGCGGATCCCGGTCGGGACGTAGCCACTCACCGACCGAAATATTACTCGCCAGTACACCCAACTTCGGGGCCGGTCGGCAAGCGGTACAGAGTGTGAGCTGCACAACGCTCCGTAACCGGTACGGCAGCTTCCGCCGGGCCAGTCAGTCGCGCAGTGCCGTGAAGGCGCCGCGGTGGTAGAGGAGGGGGCGGGTGTCGGGGACGGTGTCTCCGGTGACGGCCTCGGCGAGGACGATGCGGTGGTCGCCGGCGGGCACCCGGGCGATGATCCGGCAGACCATCCAGGCCAGTACGCCGTCCAGCAGCGGGACGCCCTCGGGGCCGGGGCGCCAGGCGGTGGCGGGGCCGAAGCGGTCGGCGCCGCTGCGGGCGAAGCGGGCGCCCACCTCCTGCTGATCCTCGGCGAGCAGATGGACGCCGACATGGGTGGCACGGGAGACGGCCGGCCAACTGGAACCGACGGTGGCTATCCCGAAGGACACCACGGGCGGTTCGGCGGAGACCGAGGTCAGGGAGTTGGCGGTGAATCCGGCGGGGCGCTCGCCGGGCGCGGTGATCACGGCGACGGTGGTGGCGTGCTGCCGGAAGACGGAGCGCAGCAGCTCGGGCGAGGCGGGACGGGAGGCGGCGGGGGTGGCGACGTCGGGGAGGGCCATGTGGTCGTCCTTCTGCCGGGCGGGGCGGATCACTGCGGGTACCGGGGTCAGAGGGCCGCGCCGAGGGCGGCGAGTACCTCGGCGCGCCTGGGCTGCCCGCCGGCACGGCGCACGATACGGCCGTCGGCGTCGAGCACCAGCACGGTGGGGGTGGCGCGGATGTCCAGGGCGCGGACCAGGCCGAGCCGGGCCTCCGCGTCGATCTCCACATGGGCCACCCCGGGGACCAGTGCGGCGGTGTCGGCGAGGATGCGGCGGGTGGCGCGGCAGGGCTGGCAGAAGGCGGTGGAGAACTGGACGAGGGTGGCGCGTTCACCGAGCGGCTGCCCCAACTCGGCGGCGCCCAGGGAGGTTTGGCCGCCGCCCGGGTCGGTGGCGGTGGGGTCGGTGTCCGGCTGCGGGCCGGTCGGTTCCGCGGTGCGATGCGGCGGTGCCGGGTCGTGTCGGCGCACCCTGTCTCTCCCGTCTCGGTGGTCTGGTTCCGGCCTCTGCCGAGTGCAGCACCATGACGGCCCGAAAGATTCCACCCGGTCCGGTACGTGACGAGGATCTCGCGCCGCCCGGGCACCAGGGCTGGCCAGTGGCTCGTTCTTGGGGCACGATCTGCGCTAGCCCGTATTACCTACGGCTGCGTAACTTCCGCCGGGAGGACCCTCCCCCGGGCAGAGAGAAGGGGCCCGCCTCCTCCATGGCCGAGCTTGTCTACCGACCTGTCATCGGATTCGCGCGCACCATGTTCAAGGCGCTCGACATCAAGATCGAGTGTCTGGGCGCACAGAACATCCCCCGGAGCGGGGGCGCGGTGCTGGTGAGCAATCACATCAGCTATCTGGACTTCGTCTTCAACGGTCTGGCGGCGCGGCCGCAGAAGCGGCTGGTGCGCTTCATGGCGAAGGAGGCGGTCTTCCGGCACCGCGTCTCGGGGCCGCTGATGCGCGGTATGAAGCACATCCCGGTGGACCGCGCCCGGGGCGAGGCCGCGTACGAACATGCGTTGCGGGCGTTGCGGTCCGGTGAGGTGGTGGGTGTCTTCCCGGAGGCGACGATCTCCACCTCGTTCACCCTGAAGGGCTTCAAGACGGGGGCGGCTCGGCTGGCGCAGGAGGCGGGGGTGCCGATGGTGCCGATGGCGCTGTGGGGCACCCAGCGGCTGTGGACGAAGGGCCAGCCGCGGAATCTTCGGCGCAGCCATCTGCCGGTGACGATGGCGGTCGGCGAGCCGGTGGAGGCCCCGCGGGACCAGTACGCGGGGGCGATCAGCCGGCGGCTGCGGGAGAGGGTGCAGGAGCTGCTGGAGTCGGCGCAACGGGCGTATCCGGTACGGGCGCAGGAGGCGGAGGGCGCCTGGTGGCAGCCGGCCCATCTGGGCGGTTCGGCTCCGGCGCCTGCGTAGGGATCCCCGAACTTCGGCCCGATGGGGGGGACGTTGGGGCCTGTGACGGTAACAGGCCCCACGGCGCGCGGAGTTGCCCGGTGGCCTCAGCGGGCCAGTTCCTCCTTGAGGGCGGCGAGGAAGCCGTCCACGTCGTCCTCGGTGGTGTCGAAGGAGCACATCCAGCGGACGTCGCCGGCCTGTTCGTCCCAGAAGTAGAAGCGGTAGCGCTGCTGGAGGCGTTCGGAGACGTCGTGCGGGAGCCGGGCGAAGACCGCGTTGGCCTGTACCGGGTGGAGGATCTCCACGCCGTGCACCGAGCGCACCCCCTCCGCGAGGCGCTGCGCCATCTCGTTGGCGTGCCGGGCGTTGCGCAGCCACAGGTCCTTGGCGAGCAGCGCCTCCAACTGCACGGAGACGAAACGCATCTTGGAGGCGAGCTGCATGGACAGCTTGCGCAGATGCTTCATCCGCCGCACCGCGTCCGGGTCGAGGACGACCACGGCCTCCCCGAAGAGGGCGCCGTTCTTGGTCCCGCCGAAGGACAGCACATCCACCCCGACCGCGTTGGTGAAGGTGCGCATCGGCACATCGAGGGAGGCGGCCGCGTTGGCTATCCGGGCGCCGTCGAGGTGGACCCGCATCCCGTGGGCGTGGGCGTGCTCGCAGATCGCGCGGATCTCCTCGGGCGTGTAGACGGTGCCCAGTTCGGTGTTCTGCGCGAGGGAGACGACCTGCGGCATGGCGCGGTGCTCGTCGTCCCAGCCGTAGGCCTCGCGGTCGATCAGCTCGGGGGTGAGCTTGCCGTCGGGGGTGGGGACGGTGAGCAGTTTGAGGCCGCCGACGCGTTCCGGGGCGCCGCACTCGTCGACGTGGATATGGGCGCTGTCGGCGCAGATGACGGCGCCCCACCGGTCGGTGAGGGCCTGGAGGGCGACGACGTTGGCGCCGGTGCCGTTGAAGACGGGGAACGCCTCGGCGTTCGCCCCGAAGTGGCTGCGGATCACCTGCTGGAGGTGGGCGGTGTAGTCGTCCTCGCCGTAGGCGGTCTGGTGGCCGCCGTTGGCGAGGGCGAGGGCCGCGAGCACCTCCGGGTGGGCGCCGGCGTAGTTGTCGCTGGCGAAGCCGCGGACGGTCGGGTCGTGGTGGCGCCTCGCGTCGGACTTGGGCGGGTTCACGGCTTCTCGGTCAGCCACAGGCGGTTTCCGTTCACTTCCCGGGCGGGCCGGTCCCAGACTCCGGCGATGGCGTCGGCCAGCTCCTTGACGTCGGTGAAGCCCGCGAACTTGGCTTGGGGGCGCTCGGCCCGCATCGCGTCGTGCACCAGCGCCTTCACCACCAGGATGGCAGCCGCCGCGGCGGGCCCGTCCTCGCCCCCCGACTTGCGGAACTGGTCGCCCATGGCCAGCGTCCACGCCTCGGCGGCGGCCTTCGCGGCGGCGTAGGCCGCGTTGCCCGCGGTGGGCTTGCTGGCGCCGGCGGCGCTGATCAGCAGATAGCGGCCGCGGTCGCTGCGCATCAGGCCCTCGTGGAAGGCGAGCGAGGTGTTCTGCACGGTGCGGACGAGGAGCTTCTCCAGCAGGTCCCAGTCGGCCAGGTCGGTCTTGGTGAAGGAGGGGCCGCCGCGCCAGCCGCCGACCAGGTGCACCAGCCCGTCGACCCGCCCGAAGTCCTTCTCCACCCGCTCCGCCCAGGCCCGGGTGGCGCCCAGGTCGAGCAGGTCGACGGTGTCCCCGACGACGGTGGCGCCGCCGTGTGCGTCCTGCGCCGCGGACACCGCTTCGGCCAGGCGCTCCGGGTCGGCGTCCGCTCCGACCACGGTCGCACCGGCGTCCGCCAGCTTGAGCAGGGTGGCCCGCCCGGCGGGGCCCGCGGCTCCCGCGACCGCCACCACCGCACCGTCGAGGGTCCCGCTGCTGCCGTTCATCGTCGTCTTCTCCCCTTCGTCGGACTTCTCGTCGGACTTCGTCCGACTTCGCTCCAGGTATGCCGCCGTGCTCAGGCCGCGGTCTGCTCGGCGTCCGCCGCGGTGATGCCCTTGGTGGACGCGATCACGTTCCTGAGCTTCTTGCGGAGCGCCTCGTAGAACATGCTGAGCGGAAACTCGTCCGGAAGCACGTCGTCCACGAGTTTCCGCGGCGGCAGGCTCAGGTCGAGGGCGTCGGGGCCCTTGGCCCAGCGGGAGCCGGGGTGCGGGGAGAGGTAGGTGGCGACGAGTTCGTAGCCGGCCAGCCAGTGGACCAGCTTGGGGCGGTCGATGCCGTCACGGTAGAGCTGCTCGATCTCGCCGCAGAGGTCGTTGGTGACCTGCGGGGCGCGGTCCCAGTCGATGTGCAGCTTGTTGTCGGTCCAGCGGACCACCTCGTGCCGGTGCAGATAGGCGAAGAGGAGCTGGCCGCCGAGGCCGTCGTAGTTGCGGACGCGCTCACCGCTGACGGGGAAGCGGAACATCCGATCGAAGAGGACGGCGTACTGGACGTCGCGGCCCTGCGGGTGGCCTTCCCCGGCGAGCTTCACGGCCTCGCGGAAGGCGGTGAGGTCGCAGCGCAGCTCCTCCAGGCCGTACATCCAGAACGGCTGGCGCTGCTTGATCATGAACGGGTCGAAGGGCAGGTCGCCGTGGCTGTGGGTGCGGTCGTGGACCATGTCCCAGAGGACGAACGCCTGCTGGCAGCGGTCCTGGTCGCTGATCATCTCCCGGACGTCCTCGGGGAGTTCGAGGCCGAGGATGTCCACGGCGGACTCGGTGACCCGGCGGAAGCGGGCCGCCTCCCGGTCGCAGAAGATGCCGCCCCAGTCGAAGCGCGCCGGTGCCTCGCGCACCGCGATCGTCTCCGGGAAGAGCACCGCGGAGTTGGTGTCGTAGCCGGCGGTGAAGTCCTCGAAGGTGATGCCGCAGAAGAGGGGGTTGTCGTAGCGGGTGCGCTCCAGCTCGGCGAGCCAGTCGGGCCAGACCATGCGCAGGACGACGGCTTCCAGATTGCGGTCCGGGTTGCCGTTCTGCGTGTACATGGGGAAGACGACCAGGTGCTGGAGGCCGTCCCGGCGGTGTGCCGCGGGCTGGAAGGCGAGCAGCGAGTCCAGGAAGTCCGGTACGGCGAAGCCGCCTTCGGCCCAGGCCCGCAGATCGGCGGCGAGCGCCTGGTGGTACGCGGCGTCGTGCGGCAGCAGCGGGGCCAGTTCGCGGAGGGCGGCTATGACGCGGTCGACCGCCTCGGCGGCGGCGGCCTGCTCCGGGGCGCCCTCGGCGGTGAAGTCGATCGAGCCGTCCTTCTCCTGCCAGGGCCGGATCGTCTCGACGGCTTCCTTGAGCCGGGGCCACGCCGGGTGCTCCACCACACGCTGGGCGGAAGATGCCTGCTCCTCCACCGCGACCTGCTCAAGAATTTCCGTCATGACCCAACCTCCACGGGAGATCCTCTCGTGTGCTTGCAGGGACACCGTAGGCAGGCGGGCCCGTCACCCACAAGTGGGTCTTCCGGAAATCCTCCCGCCTCATGCCACTCTCGCAGGCGTTTTTCCGGTCGAGGCCGGGATAAACCTGCCACTTCTGCCGTCGCGGCGGGAAAGGCCGGGTGGACGGCGGGTGGGATCCGGAGCGCCGCGGGTCAACCCGCGGCCGGAAACCGGCCCCGTGCGGGGTGAGATCCCCACCGGTCCGCGTCGGACGGGGTCCCTCCCCGCCGGGTGCCGCTAGGCTGCGGGCCGCCCCGGGTGGGCATACCTCCATCAATCCCGCCACGGGGGACGCACCCTCCGCGCGGGACCCGAGCCGCCGTCGACGGAAGCGAGTCCACAGTGAACTTCCTCACCATCGGTCATCGCGGAATCATGGGCGTGGAACCGGAGAACACCCTGCGCTCCTTCATCGCCGCCGAGCGCGCCGGCCTCGACCTCATCGAGCTGGACCTGCATCTGAGCAAGGACGGCGCGCTCGTCGTCATGCACGACGCCGACGTGGACCGCACGACCGACGGCAAGGGACCGATCGCCGAGAAGACCCTCGCCGAGATCCAGGCCCTGGACGCCGGCCTCGGCGAGCGCGTCCCGGTCTTCGAGGAGGTGCTGGACGCGGTACGGACGCCGTTGCAGGCCGAGATCAAGGACGTGGCGGCGGCCCGCGCCCTCGCCGATGTGCTGGTGCGGCGGGACGTGGTGGCACGAGTGGAGGTGCTGTCCTTCCACGACGAGGCGCTGGCCGAGATCGGCCGCCTGGTGCCGGACGCCCACACCTCGCTGGTGGCGCAGTACTACGGCGCCGAGGTGGTGGAGCGGGCCACGGCGGTCGGCGCGCAGGGCCTCGTACTGGACATCCGGCGGCTCACCCTGGAGACCGTCGGGAAGGCGCACGCGGCCGGGCTGCGGGTCATCGGCTGGGTGGTGAACACCCAGGAGCAACTGCGGCTGGTGCGGGCGCTGGAGCTGGACGGGGCCACCACCGACTACCCGGCGATCAAGCGCACCGGCCGCTTCACCGCCTGAGCCGCGCCGCGCGCCCGGTCGCGGCCGGGCGCGCCGCCCCTCAGCCCAGCGGCTTGACCAGCAACTCGAACTCCAGGTCCGGGCGCTGCGGCACACCGAACCGCTCGTCGCCGTAGGGGAACGGGGTCATGGTGCCGGTGCGGCGGTAACCGCGGCGCTCGTACCAGGCGATGAGGTCCTCGCGTACCGAGATCACCGTCATCTGCATCTCGCGGGCGCCCCACTGCTCGCGGGCGGTGTGCTCGGCGCGGGCGATGATCGTCTTGCCGAGGCCGGAGCCCTGGAGTTCGGGGCGGACCGCGAACATGCCGAAGTAGGCGTGCTCACCGCGCCGTTCGAGCTGGCAGCAGGCCACCAGGCGGCCGTCCTGCTCCACGGCGAGCAGGGTGCCGTCCGGGTTGTCGATGACCTCGAGCACCCCGTCCGGGTCGATGCGCTGCCCGGCCAGGATGTCCGCCTCGGTGGTCCAGCCGGTCCGGCTGGAGTCGCCGCGGTAGGCCGACTCGATGAGCGCGACCAGATCGTCCACGTCGTGCGGGGCCGCGTCACGGAAGGCGAGTTCGCCGGGGGCGGGGCGGGAAGCGGTGTCCATCAGGGTGCCTCTCCATCGTCTGCGCTCCGCGTCCACTCGGCGCGGCGCGGCCTCCGGGGAGCCTAATACGGCCGATACGGTGCCCCGCATGGTGCACGTACTGAGCAGCCGGACCCTGTTGCGCCCCACCGACCCCGAGCGGTCCCGCCGCTTCTACGGCGAGCAGTTGGGGCTGGCCGTGTACCGGGTGTTCGGCACCGGTACGGAACGGGGCACCGTCTACTTCCTCGGCGGCGGCTTCCTGGAGCTGTCCGGCCGGTCCGGCATTCCGCCGAGCCCCGCCACCGCCCTCTGGCTCCAGGTCCCGGACGCCGAGGAGGCCCACCGGGAGCTGCGGGAGCGGGGCGTCGAGGTACTGCGGGAGCCGCGGCGGGAGCCCTGGGGGCTGGTCGAGATGTGGGTGACCGACCCGGACGGCCTGCGTATCGCCCTCGTCGAGGTGCCGTCGGACCATCCGCTGCGGTACCGGCCGTAGCGGCCACCGCCTGCCGTACGGGCGCGGTGGTGTGCGCCCTCGCGTGCTCCCCGCGTACCTCTCTGCGCCGCCCACCGCCCGCGTGCCCGGGACAGGGCACGGGCATGACTCTCCCGTCCGCCGCCGGGCGCGGGCACGGGAGGGGTGGCAGCGGTGCGGGTACCGGGGGCGGCGGCCTGGCTGCTGGTGGCGCTCTGTGCGGCGAGCGGGGCGTACTGCCTGCTGCGGATGCGGAGCGGGGTGGCGGCGCAGCGCCGCAGTGCCGGGGGTGAGGCGCTGATGGGGTTCGGGATGGCCGCGATGGCGCTGCCCGCCGCGGTGCTCGCCCCGCCGGTCTGGGCCTGGCCGGCGGCCGCGGTGGTCTTCGGTGCGGTGACCCTGCGCGCCGCCTGGTCCGCCCGGCACGACCGGCACCATCTGCACCACGCGGTGGGCTCCGCCGCGATGGTGTACATGGCCCTGGCGATGACCGGGCCGGGCGGGCACGGCGCCCCTGGCACACCGATGCCCGGGATGGCACACACCGGGTCCGGGCCGCCCGTCCTCACCGGTCTGCTGCTCCTCTACTTCGCCGCCCACGCCCTGTGGTCCGGCGCCCGCCTCGTCCCGCTCACCGCACCGGCCGGCGCCCCCGCCCCCACCGCCTGGACCGACCGCCCGGAACTCGCCCACGCCTGCCGCCTCTCCATGAGCATCGCCATGCTCGCCATGCTCCTCACCCTGTGAACACCCGCAGCGGACAAGGACGTTGCCCGACAAGGGGCGCGGGGAACTGCGCGGGCCAACCACCGACCACCCGCACCCGATTCCACCGCCGACCCCCGACCCCGCACCCGAGAACCGCCCAGCCAAAGCGGCCAGCGCCCCCGTGGCGTACGTCACTTGGCACCGCGGTCCGTATCCCCCGCCCGGTAGCGCTCATAGGCTGGTCCCATGATGGTCCCCGTGGCACTGCTGCTGCTAGGAGCCCTGACCGCGCTCGCCGCGCCCCGGCTCCTGGCCCGAGCCGACTGGACCGAGCGGGAGCCGGTGGTCGCGCTCTGGGTGTGGCAGTGCGTGGTGGCGGCGGTACTGCTGTGTTGTGCGCTGTCCATGACACTGAGCGCGGCCGCGGCCTGGCTCACCGTCCGCGGGCCCCTCTTCGGACACGCGCCGCGCGCCGTGGTGGAGGCCTACGCCCTGGGTTCGCCCGGTCCCTGGGCGGCCGGTACCGCGGTGGCCCTGGCCCTCGGCGGTCTGTGGACCGCGGCGATGCTCACCCGGGAGATCGTCCGGGCCCGCGCCAGGCGCCGCGACCGCCGGGCCGAACTCCTGGTCCGTGCACCGTTGCTGCCCGGTGAGGATCCGGGTGCCGAGCGGCTGGTGGTGCTGGAGGGGGAGCGTCCGGACGCCTGGCGGCTGCCGGGTCCCGCGGCCCGTTTCGTGATCACCACGGCCGCGCTGCGCCGTCTCAAGGGCCGCCAGTTGGACGCGGTGCTCGCCCATGAGCAGGGCCACGCGCAGGCCCGGCACGACTGGCTGCTGCACTGCTCGGGCGCGCTGGCCACCGGTTTCCCGCAGGTGCCGGTCTTCGCCGCGTTCCGCGACGAGATGCACCGGCTGGTGGAGTTGGCCGCGGACGACATGGCGTCCCGCCGCTTCGGCCGGCTCACCACCGCGCTCGCCCTGGTCGAACTCAACGAGGACCGGGGCGTGTTCGGCCCCTGCCCCACCCCGCAGGCCCAACTGCCGCGGCGGGTGCACCGGTTGCTGGAGCCCCGGCACCGGCTGACCGCCGGACGCAGACTGCGGCTCACCGCGGCCGCCGCCCTGGTGCCGGTGGTCCCGCTGCTGGTCACCTTCGTCCCCGGGCTCCACGCCCTCGGCTGACGCGCCCCGCGCCGCCACTAGCCGCCGGACCCCGTGATCCGGGAGGATCGGCGGGTGCCGTCCACCATCGCCCCGACCCCGCCCGCTCCCCGCACCGGTACCGTGCTGCGCCGCCGGGTGCTGCCGCTCGCCGCCGCGGCCCTGGCGCTGTCGGTGCTGGTGGTGGTCAGATGGGCGCCGCTGATGTCGGCGGACCTCTCCGTCGACCGCGCCTTCCACCGCTGGGCGCTGGCCCATCCCGGCGCCACCCATGTCAACCGGGTGCTCACCGACTGGGTCTGGGACCCGTGGGTCATGCGCCTGCTCGCCGCCCTCGCCGTGCTGTATCTCCTCTTGCGGGGCAGCCGGTGGGACGCGGTGCGGGTCGCGGTGGCGGTGGTCGCGGCGAATCTGCTGCAACAGGGGCTGAAGGCGGCCGTGGGCCGGCCCCGCCCGCACTGGTCCCATCCGGTGGACTCGGCGCACTACGCGGCCTATCCGTCCGGCCACGCGATGACCGCGGCGGTGGTCTGCGGGCTGCTGCTGTGGCTGCTGCGGCGCCGCCTGCCGCACGGCGGCCCGGTCTGGCGGGCCGCACTCGCGGTGGCCGCGATCTCGGTGCTCGGAGTGGGGCTGACCCGGATCTGGCTGGGCGTGCACTGGCCGTCCGATGTACTCGGCGGCTGGCTGCTGGGCGCACTGATCGTCACCGCCACCGCGGCCACCGCCCCACGCGGTCGCTGACCCGGCGCGGCCTGCCCCCACCCTTGAGGCGGTCTGCCGCGCACCCTTGACCTGCCTGTCCGCGGCCGCGAAGGATCGCCGTATGGCGACAGCGCAGGAGCACGGCACGATCAGAAACGTCCTCTTCGACTTCTCCGGCACGCTCTTCCGGATCGAGACCGCCGTCTCCTGGCTGCGGGCCGCCCTCGCCGCCGTGGGCACCGGCCTGCCGGAGGAGGAGCTGCGGGCGACGGCCGCCGCACTGGAACGGGCCGGCGCCCTGCCCGGCGGTCCCCCGCCGGACAGCCTGCCGCCCGCACTCGCCGCGGCCTGGGCGGTACGCGACCGCAGCATCACGGAGCACCGCACCGCCTACACCGCCGCCGCCCGACGGGTCCCCCTCCCCCACCCCGACCTCCACGAGGCGCTGTACGAGCGGCACATGACACCGGAGGCCTGGCTTCCGTACCCGGACGCGGCGGTGGTGCTCGGCGGGCTGCGGCAACACGGCATCCGGGTCGGCGTGGTCAGCAACATCGGCTGGGATCTGCGTCCCGTCTTCCTCGCCCACGGCCTCGACCCGCTGGTCGACACCTACACCCTGTCCTTTGAACACGGGATGCAGAAACCCGAGGCGGGACTCTTCGAGGCGGCCTGTGCGACGCTGGGGGCGGAGCCGGCGACGACCCTGATGGTGGGCGACGACCGGCGGGCCGACGGTGGCGCCGCGGCGCTGGGCTGCGCGGTGCACTTCGTCGATCCGCTGCCCGTCGCCGAGCGTCCCGCGGGACTGCTGCCGGTGCTGGACCGGGCGGTGGGCGGCGCTCACTGACGGCGGCGGAACGGTGTGGCTGCCCGATCCGCATGGACGATCCCCCGCGTCGCCCATGCGGTTCGGGCCAAGCGCACAAGAAGCCCCAAAGGGGTTCTTCCGCTGCTGCGCTGAGTATATTGGTCATCAGCCAGTCAACGCCAGGAGTACAGGATGTCCCCTCGAAGCGCATCGGTCAATGAAGAGTTGCGCCGACGTTCCCGCGAGCGCCTGCTCCAGGCCGCGCTGGAACTTGCCGACGAGCGCGGATACGAGTCGACGACCCTCGCCGGCATCGCGGACCGCGCCGGTTCCGCCCGCGGACTGGTCTCGTACTACTTCACCGGCAAGCGGCAACTGCTCCAGTCCGCGGTGCACCGCCTGATGCACCGGACGCTGGAGGAGGGGCTGGAGCAGGAGCCGCGCACCGACGACGGGCGGGAGCGGATGGCGCGGGCCATCGACGCGATCCTGGGGCTCGCGGAGGAGCGCCCGGTCCTGATGCGGACGCATATGGCCGGCATCCTCCAGGCCGAGGGCTTCGTCCGCTGCCCCGAGCAGCAGCGGCTGGCGGAACTGCTGCGCGAGTGCGTGGAACGCTACGGCTCCACCGACCCGGAGCGCGACTACCCGCTGCTGCGGGCCCAGTTGATGGGCGCGGTGTACGCGGCGCTGCTGCCGGGGGCGCCGCTGCCGGTGGACCTGCTGCGGGCCGAGATGTTCCACCGGTACGGGCTGGATCTGGAGTCGGGTCTGGGTGCCGCCCGGCGGCAGGCCTCGGCCGGTGACCTGGGCCGGTTCTTCGACTGCGGCGCCCACCCGCTGCCCGCGCCCCGGAACGAGGCGGCGGCGCAGGACGACTGAGCCCGGTCTACCGGCGGGCCGCCCCGCCCCCGGCTTCGCCCAGCCGGTCGGACTGGCGGTCGGCGGCGTCCAGGATCCGTTGCAGCAGGCCGGGGAAGAGCGCGTCCAGGTCGTCCCGGCGCAGCCCGTTCAGCTTGGCGGTGCCGCGGTAGCTCTGCCGCAGCACCCCGCTCTCCCGCAGCACCCTGAAGTGGTGCGTGGTGGTGGACTTGGTGACCGGCAGCTCGATCTGCGAGCAGGACAACTCCCCGCCGCAGCCCGCCAGTTCACGTACCACGCGCAGCCGCATCGGATCCGCGAGGGCGTGCAGCACGGCCTCCAGTCGGATCTCGTCACGCGCCGGGTGCGCGAGGGTGCGGCCGGCGGGGGCTGCGGTGGTCACGGCGGCTCCACTTCGTACGGCGGACGGCCGGGCTCACGGCCGGTCCTGACGCCCCCATGGTACGAGAGGTCCCGTACGGGGCCAGGGGCCGGACCGGCCGCGCGCGGGCGGGTCAGAGAGCGCGGTGGTACGGGTGCGGTGTGCGTACCGCGCCGCCGAGTTCGCGTGCGGCGCGCAGGGCGAAGTAGGGATCACGCAGCAGTTCGCGGCCGAGCAGCACCGCGTCGGCGCGGCCCTCCGCGAGGATCTTCTCGGCCTGCTGCGGTTCGGTGATCAGTCCGACGGCGCCGACCGGCAGCGGGGTCTCGCGGCGGACGCGCTCGGCGAACGGCACCTGGTAGCCGGGTCCGTCGGTGATCTTCGCGTCGGGTGTGATCCCGCCGGAGGAGGTGTCGAGCAGGTCGACGCCGTGCGCGTGGAGTTCGCGGGCGAGGCGGACGGTCTCATCGGCGGTCCAGCCGGTGCGCCCGTCCTGCGGGTTCTCGGTGAGCCAGTCGGTGGCGGAGATCCGGAAGAACACGGGGAGTTCCTCGGGCCACTCGGCGCGCACCGCGTCGACCACCTCCAGGGCGAAGCGCACCCGGTTCTCGTAGGAGCCGCCGTAGGCGTCGGTGCGGTGGTTGCTGTGCGGGGAGAGGAACTGGTGGATCAGATAACCGTGCGCCCCGTGCACCTCGGCCACCTCGAAGCCGGCCTGCCGGGCACGGCGCGCGGTGGCGGCGAACTCCTCGACGACACGGGTGATTTGACCGGTCGTCAACTCGTCCGGGGTGGCGCTGCCCCCGTCGAAGGGGACGGCGCTGGGGGCGACCGGCTGCCAGCCGTGGCCCTCGCCGGGCGGGATGGCGGCACCGCGGTCCACCCAGGTCCGCTCGGTCGACGCCTTCCGCCCGGCGTGCGCGATCTGGATTCCGGGCACCGTGCCCTGGCTCTTCAGGAAGGCGGTGATCCGGCGGAAGGCCTCGGTCTGGGTGTCGTTCCAGAGGCCGAGGTCGTAGGGGCTGATCCGGCCCTCGGGGCTGACGGCGGTGGCCTCGGTGAGGATGAGTCCGGTGCCGCCGGTGGCGCGGGCCGCGAGGTGGCTGAGGTGCCAGTCGTTCGGAGCCCCGAGCCCTGGCCCGTCGGGAGCGGCGCTGTACTGGCACATCGGGGCCATCCACAGCCGGTTGGGGATGGTCAGCGAGCGCAGGTCGAGGGGGTCGAGGAGAAGGCTCACGGGGACTCCGTTTCCGGATCGGCACCCACCGGGCGGGCGCATGGTCACACGGCGGCGCGGCACCCTCGGGCACCACGCCGTTAGTACGAGAAGCACCGTACTACGAAGTTGGCCGTACTACGAAACCCATCAAACAAAGAGCTTCGCGGACGGGGCTGGGCTGGAGGCGGGGGCTGGACTAGCGTCGGCGGCATGGAGCGCGCACCGAGCTTCGCCGAGGCGCTGGCCGCCGGGACGCTGGTACTGGACGGCGGGCTGTCGAACGAACTGGAGGCCGCCGGACATGATCTGAGCGACGCCCTCTGGTCGGCCCGCCTCCTCGCGGACGAGCCGGAGGCCCTGACCGCCGCCCATCTCGCGTACTACCGGGCCGGGGCGGACGTCGCCATCACCGGCACCTACCAGGCCACCTTCGAGGGCTTCGCCGGGCGCGGCCTGGACCGGGCAACCACCGCCCGACTGCTCACCACCGGCGTCCGGCTGGCCCACGAGGCCGCCCGGCGGGCCGGGGCCGAGCGCCCGCTGTGGGTCGCCGCCTCCGCCGGTCCCTACGGGGCGATGCTGGCGGACGGCTCCGAGTACCGCGGCCGCTACGGGCTCGGCGCCGACGCGCTGGAACGCTTCCACCGGCCGCGCCTGGAGGTGCTGGCCGCGGCCGGTCCCGACGTGCTGGCGCTGGAGACGGTGCCGGACACCGAGGAGGCGCGGGCACTGCTGCGGGCGGTGCGCGGGCTGGGCGTACCGGCCTGGCTCTCGTACACCGTGGAGGGGGCGCGGACGCGGGCCGGGCAGCCGCTGGCCGAGGCCTTCGCGCTGGCCGCGGACGCCGAGGAGGTGGTGGCCGTGGGCGTCAACTGCTGCGATCCGGAGGACGCGGGTCCGGCCGTGGCACTGGCCGCGCGGATCACCGGGAAGCCCGTGGTGGTCTACCCCAACAGCGGTGAGCGGTGGGACGCGCGGCGGCGGCGATGGACGGGGCCCGACCGGTTCACGCCGGGCCGCGCGGCCGCCTGGCAGGAGGCGGGCGCGCGACTCGTGGGCGGCTGCTGCCGAGTCGGCCCCGAGGCGGTGACCCGGCTCGCCGAGGAGCTGCACACACCCCGTGACCTGCGGGGACGCGACACGGGAGGGTGACTGTCAGTGGCAGCGTGCACACTGTCAGCAGTCGTGACAACGAGGTCCGCGACACCGTTTCCGGAGGTGGCCGAGATGGCCGACGTACTGCTCACCGTAGGCACCCGCAAGGGCCTCTTCATCGGCCGGCGCCGCTCGGGCACCTGGGAGTTCGACGCCGGTCCCTACTTCAACGCGCAGGCCGTGTACTCGGTCGCCATCGACACCCGCGGCCCGGTGCCGCGGCTGCTCGCCGGGGGTGACAGCGCCCACTGGGGCCCGTCCGTCTTCCACTCCGACGACCTCGGCGCCACCTGGACCGAGCCCGCCCGACCGGCCGTCTCCTTCCCCAAGGACACCGGCGCCTCCCTGGAGCGCGTCTGGCAACTCCACCCGGCCGCCGCCGAACCCGACGTGGTGTACGCGGGCACCGAGCCCGCGGCGCTCTACCGCTCGGAGGACCGCGGGGAGACCTTCGCCCTGGTCCGACCCTTGTGGGAGCATCCGACGCGCTCCCGCTGGGTGCCGGGCGGCGGCGGTGAGGGGCTGCACACCGTGGTCACCGATCCACGCGATCCACGGGCGGTGACGGTCGCCGTCTCCACGGCCGGTGTCTTCCGCACCCGGGACGGCGGCGCCACCTGGGCCCCGTCCAACTCGGGGGTGTCCGCGGTCTTCCTGCCGGACCAGCATCCGGAGTTCGGCCAGTGCGTGCACAAGATCGCACAGGACGCGGCCGATCCGGACCGGCTGTATCTGCAGAACCACTGGGGCGTCTACCGGAGCGACGACGGCGGCGGCGAGTGGACCGACATCGGGGACGGACTGCCGTCCACCTTCGGCTTCGCCGTCGCCACCCACCCGCACCGCGCGGACACCGCCTACCTCTTCCCCATCAACGCCGACGCGGACCGGGTGCCCGCCGGCCACCGCTGCCGGGTCCACCGCACCGTCGACGCGGGCGCCAGTTGGGAGCCGCTCGCCACCGGACTGCCCGAGGACGACCACTACGGCACGGTGCTGCGGGACGCCCTCTGCACCGACGACGCGGACCCGGCCGGCGTCTACTTCGGCAACCGCAACGGCGAGTTGTACGCCTCCGCGGACGACGGCGACAGTTGGCAACTCCTCGCCTCCCACCTCCCGGACGTCCTCTGCGTACGGGCGGCGGTGCTCAACTGACGGGAGGCTGTGGGATGTTGACGCGGAGGGATGTTGACGCGGTGGGCGCGGGGCGGGCGTTACGGCAGGCGCCAGTCCAATGGTTCCGCGCCCTGCTGCACCAGCAGGTCGTTGGCGCGGCTGAAGGGACGGGAGCCGAAGAAGCCGCGGTCCGCGGACATGGGTGAGGGGTGGGCGGACTCGATCGCCGGGAGACCGCCGAGCAGCGGCCGCAGATTGCGGGCGTCGCGGCCCCAGAGGATCGACACCAGCGGCTTGCCGCGCGCTGCCAGGGCACGGATCGCCTGCTCGGTGACCTCCTCCCAGCCCTTGCCCCGGTGCGCGGCCGGCTTGCGCGGGGCCGTGGTCAGCGCCCTGTTGAGCAGCAGCACGCCCTGCCGGGTCCACGGAGTCAGATCGCCGTTGGACGGCCTCGGCAGCCCGAGGTCGGTGTTCAGCTCCCGGAAGATGTTCTCCAGACTGCCCGGCAGCCTGGTCACCTCGGGCGCCACCGCGAAGCTCAGCCCGATGGCCATGCCCGGTGTCGGATACGGGTCCTGACCGACGATCAGGACGCGGACGTCGTCGAAGGGCTGCTGGAAGGCGCGCAGGACATTCGCCCCGGAAGGGAGGTAGGTACGGCCGGCCGCGATCTCGGCACGGAGGAAGTCCCCCATGAACGCGACGCGCTCGGTGACCGGTTCGAGGGCCTTCGCCCAGCCTGGTTCGACAAGTTCGTTCAAGGGTCGTGGTGCCACGGCGCGCACTCTACTGGCCGCGGCGGGCTCCCCGCACCGGCGGGAGGCCGCAGCCCCGCGCCCCCGCCCGGCGGCTACGCTTCCCCCGCAGCATGATCCCGCGACCTCCGGGATCTCCCCCACCGAGCCGGAGGACAGGCCTGTGCAGCAGACACCGGACGTGACGGCGGGCGGCGCCCAACTCGCGGCCGGTACGGAGGAGTTCACGTCCGCCGCCGAGGAGTTCGCGGGGCTCGGGCGCGGGCGGTGTGTGCTGGGGGTGGACTCGGGCGGTTCCGGGCTGCGGGTGGCGCTCGCCACCGCCGACGGTACCGGCGAACCGCTCGCCTCCCGCACCCCGGTACGTACCGGCCCCGGCGGCATCGACCCGGAGCATCTGCTGGAGCAACTGCTGCCGATGGCCGCCGCCCTGCTCGGGCAGGCCGGTGCCGAACGGCCCGCCGCGGTCGCGGTGGGCGCCGCCGGGATGGCCACCCTCGGCGGTGCGCTCCGCGAACGGCTGCCAGCGGCCCTGGCCGAAGCGCTCGGCGTGACCCGGCTGGCGCTGGCCGCGGACGCGGTGACCGCCTATGCGGGCGCACTCGGGATGCGGCCCGGAGCGGTCGTCGCCGCCGGTACCGGGATGATCTGCGTCGGCACCGACCTCGGCGAGTGGCGCCGGGCCGACGGCTGGGGGCATCTGCTGGGTGACTGCGGCGGCGGCGCCTGGATCGGACGGGCCGGCCTGGAGGCCGCGTTCCGCGCGCACGACGGGCGGGACGGCGGCAGCCCCGAGCTGCTCGCCCTGGCCGAGGCGCGCTTCGGCCCGCTCGACTCCCTGCCCGGGGTGCTCTACCCGCGCACCGACCGGCCCGCCGTCCTCGCCTCCTTCGCCCCGGACGTCGCCGCGGCGGCGGCCACCGAGGCAACCGTCCAGGCAGCCGGCGGGACGGGCGGCGGGGACCCGGTGGCGCGGCGCATCCTCGCGGCTGCCGCACGGGAGATCGCGCTGTCGGCGGCCGCAGTCTGCCCGGCGGGCGGCGAAGTGGCGCTCACCGGCGGGTTGTTGAGGCTCGGGCCGCCCCTGCTCGAACCGCTCGCCGCGGAGTTGTCGGAACGGCTGCCGGGGGTGCGGCGGCGGGAGGCGGAGGGCGATCCGCTGCGGGGTGCGCTGCGCGTTGCGGCGGGGCTGGGGGTGGGGCGGTTGGCGCTGCCGCGGGATACTCGGATGCTGACGGTGCATTGTGTTGGGGCGGGGTGAGGTGGGGTCGGTGGTGGGTGTTCGCGGGTGCGGGTCGTCAGGGGTGCGGGTCGCGCAGTTCCCCGCGCCCCTTTTTGCGCAGTTCCCCGCGCCCCTCATTGGACAGGTCCCCGCGCCCTGATTGGGCAGTCCCACGCGCCCCTGAGTGTGCGTCCCGGTTGCCGCGTTGACTTTCTGTAGTCCCCCGGGCCGTTTGGGGTGCGGGACATATGGGGCGGATGCCCCGCACATGCCCCCTCCCCGAACAGGAACCCCGAAGAAGCCAGTAACATGCGGCGCCATGAGCTCCCCCACTGGGCCCGAATCCGGCCTGCCAGTACGAATGCCGCGACCCCGACAGCCGGGGCGGCACCGCCGCCCCGAGCCGGTGGTGGCTCCCGAGGGCGCGCCCGCCCTCGTCCTCGCCGTGCCCGGACGGCCCGCACCCGGCATCCGGAGCCTCGCGGAAGAGGTCGTGTCCATCGCCCGCTCCGAGCTGCCCGGACTGGACGCGCGGCTTGGCTGGATCGACGGGGAGGACGCCGAGTTCCCGGGCCTGGGTGCCGTACTGGCGCAGGCGGGGGCGGAGCGTGCGGCCCGTTATCGGCAGGCGCGGGACGCGGGGTTGGAGGTCGCCGAGCCGGAGGGTCCGGTGGCCGTGGTGGTGCCGCTGCTGGCCGGT
This sequence comes from Streptomyces sp. NPDC058045, assembly GCF_042885635.1. NCBI lineage: Bacteria > Bacillati > Actinomycetota > Actinomycetes > Kitasatosporales > Streptomycetaceae > Streptomyces > Streptomyces sp. NPDC058045. The sequence goes on from NZ_JBHVRR010000055.1 coordinate 18,512, forward strand.
CCCGACCATGCGCTGCTGCGCCGGATCCGGCAGGCCGTCGTGGACAGCAGTGCCCCGGCGGAGCTGACCGACGTCCTCGGTCCGCATCCGCTGCTGGCGGAGGCGCTGCATGTGCGGCTCTCCGAGGCGGGGTTGGCGCGGGCCGACCGGGCGCGGCTGTTCACCGTGGCCACGGCGGCGGACGGCATCATCCTGGCCGCGGTCGGCGGTCCGGACGCGGTGCAGGCGGCCGGGATCACGGGGATGCTGCTGGCGGCCCGGCTCGCGGTGCCGGTGATGGCGGCGGCGCTGGACGAGGAGGGGTCGATCGCGGCCACCGCCGAGCAGTTGCGGTCCTCCGGTTCGGCGCAGTTGGCGCTCGCGCCGTATCTGATCGGTCCCGAGGTCGACGCGTCGCTGCTGGAGGCCGCGGCCAAGGAGGCGGGTTGCCAGGTGGGGCCGTCGCTGGGCGCGTACCCGGCGATCGGCAAGCTGGCGCTGGCGCAGTACGCGGCGGTGCTGGGGATCTCTACGCAGCAGCCGGGCACGCAGGTGCGCTGACCGCGCCGCGTCACCGCCCGTGCGAAGGGCCCACTCCTGCGGGAGGCGGGCCCTTCGGGCGTTCAACGGGCCGAGCGGCAGAGGCAGTTCAGGCGAAGACGACGCAGGTCGCGGCCGGGACGGGCACGGATCCGGCGCGGGCCGGGAGTCCGGTGGCGGTGTCCAGGGCGAACCAGGTGACGTCGCCGGAGTGCTCGTTGGCCGTGTAGAGGTGGCGGCCGGTGGGGCCGAGGGCCAGGTCGCGCGGCCAGCGTCCGCCGCACGGCACGGTGCCCTCCAGCGCGGCCATCCCGCCACCCTCGTCCAGCGACAGCACGGAGATGACGTCCGCGCCGCGGGTGGCGGTCCACAGGAAGCGGCCGTCGGGAGCGGCGACGACCTCCGAGGGGTAGGCGTCGCCGGCGGGCGGACCGGGCAGGACGGGCACCTCGATCAGCGGCTGGAGAGCGCCCTGCTCGGCGTCCCAGCGGCACACGGTGAGCGTCGGGGTCAGTTCGTTGAGTACATAGGCGTGCTCGCCGCGCGGGTGGAAGGCGAGGTGGCGGGGGCCCGAGCCGGGGCGGAGGGCGATCTCCCGGTGCACCTTCGGTTCCCCGGAGGCGCCGAGGGTGCAGACGCGGACCGAGTCGGTACCGAGGTCGACACTGAGCAGCCAGCGGCCCGAGGGGTCGGTCAGCACCTGGTGGGCGTGCGGCCCCTGCTGGCGCTGTGGGTGCGGCCCCGAGCCCTGGTGGAGGAGGACGTGTACGTCGGTGCCCGGGGTGCCGTCGGCCCGGAGGGGGACGGAAGTGACGCCTCCGGAACCGTAGTTGGCGGTGATCAGATGGGCGCCGTGCACCGTGAGGTGGGTGGGGCCCGCGCCGCGTACCGGTACCGGCGGGCCGGTCTGCTCCAGGGTGTCGCCGCCGGTGCGGAAGGCGGCGACGGCACCGTCCGGGGTCTCGCTGACGGCGTAGAGGAGTCCACCGCCGGGGGCGGCGGCCAGATAGGACGGGTCGGGCAGGTCGGCGGTGGCACCGAGGACAGTGAGCGCCCCCGTGTCGCGGTCGGCGGCGGCCGTGGTGATACCCCGGCCGCCGGCCGCGGTGAACGATCCGATGTACGCCCGCCTGTCGACTGCCACCACTGTCCGCTTCCCCTCTCGGCACCGGGTCCCGTTTCCGGCTCGGTCACACTGCGACCGACGGTAGCAGCGGGACGGGCCCCGCCAGCAGTCCATACGTCGCATCATGCCCCGGCCAGCGGGGAGCGCGCGGGACTCCGCAGGGGCGCGACGAGCGCGCGGAGCGCCCGTACCGTCGTGGGGCTCACGCCGCTGGTACCCCTCCCGGCATGAAGACCGCCCCCGTGCCCGCCGAATTGCTCCCCGGTAGGTGGGGGCGGGACTCGGAGGCGCCGGTTGTGGGTGGCTCGTACTCAGGCTTTGCGGCTGGTGGCGGCGCGGCTCGGGGGTGAGGTGTTGGACCGGGAGGAGCGGGAGCGGGTGGCTGCGGTGCATCGGCCCGGGGATCGGGACACCTACCGGGTGGCGCATGTCGGGCTGCGGATGCTGCTGGGTGGGTATCTGGGCGTGGCTCCGGGCGAGTTGGTGCTGGAGCGGGCGGTGTGCCCGTGTTGCGGCGGGCCGCATGGGCGGCCGGTGGTGCGGGGTACGGAGGTGCAGTTCTCGCTGTCGCACACCCGTGGTCTCGGTCTGCTGGCCTTCGCGGATCGGCCGGTGAGGGTGGATGTGGAGGCGGTGCCCTCGCCGGGTACCGCGGAGGAGGTCGGCTGAAGGGCCTCGGTACCGGTCTCGGCCGGGCCCCTTCGCTGGACTACCTGGGCACCTCGGCCGAGGGCGCCGCCTCCCCGGGCGGGTGGACGGTGGCGGATGTGCGGGTGGGGCCGGGCGTCGCGGTGGCGGTGGAGGTGGCGGCGGCACAGGCCGGCTGACGGGGGCGGTGTCAGGGCCCGGCCAGCAGGCTCCAGCTTCGGGGGTCGGCCCAGGTGGACGCGGTGTCGACGTAGGGGCGGAGGAGGATGCTGAGTTCCCGGTCGCCGTGGCCGCCTAGTTCGTCGGAGGCGATGCGGCGGGCCACTCCGGCGAGGAAGTCGGCGAGTTGCACCCGGGGGTCGGAGCGGGAGTCGACGAAGCGGACTCCGGAGAGCCCGCTGAGGTGGGCGCGGAGCCAGGCGACGCGTTCGGGGGTGAGCGCGTTCTGCTGGTCGTGGACGACGGCGACGCGGTGGCCGTCGCCGCTCCAGTAGGCGATGGTGCGGGCCACCGCGGGCAGCATCGGGTCGAGGACCGGGCCCGTGCCGGCCCGGTCGAGGACTCCGGTGCGCAGGGCGTGGGCGCGGGCGCGGGTGGTACCGAGCCGGGCGAGGGTCTGGCCGACGGGGCCGGTGGGGGCCGGGGCGAGCGCGTCGAGGAAGGCGAAGAAGGCGGCGACCGGTTCGGTGCCGTCGAGCGGATCGCGCGTTCTGAGCAGGGTGCCGGAGAGCTCCAGGAAGCGGTGCCACCGGGAGCGGCCTAGGGCGGCAGGGCCGGCGCGGTGGAGGTCGGTGGCGAGGCGGTGGGCCTCCTCGCCGGGGCCGTCGGTGAGGAGGAGTTCCACGATGCGGGTGACGACCAGGAACGATTTGTCGGTGAGGTGAACGTGGGCGTGACCGGTGAGCGGGCCGTCGGGGCCGAGGAACCACACCAGGACCGGGCGGTGCTTCTGCCGCAGCAGGTGGTTGGCCTTGTACTCGACGGCGGGTGAGCGGATCCGGTCCCGTATCTCCTGGATGTGGGCGGCGGCCTCGGGGACCGGGAGGTGGACTCCGGCGTGGGCGAAGACGTCGGTGTTGCCGCCGATGAGGTTCTCGCCGTCGGAGCCGGACTCGTCGCAGGCGATCTCCCGCAGCGCGCCGCCCCGTACCGCCTCGCCCTGTGCCGTGCCGTCGAGCACCGCCGTCTCGCGCGGCGGCCCGCCGGCGTGACCCGCGCTGCCGTAAGTGGCTGTGCCGGGTGCCACCTCGTCGTCCGCCGCCGGTTGGCCTGTCACCGCGGGATCCTCTCCTCGGCTCCGGGGACTGCCTCCCCAGGGCCATGATCGGGGATCGGCGGGCGGGGCGGTACGGGTTTTCCGAGCGGGAGGCCGCCGGGCCTGATCGGTCCGGCCGGGCTCACTCGGTCTGGAGGACGAGGAGAGCGATGTCGTCCTGGCGCTGGCGGGCGCCGCCGCCGTAGCCGAGGAGGCTGTCCGCGTAGGCGCCGGGGCCCTCCTCCGGGGCGCGGGCCAGGTGGGCGGCGGCCGCCTCGATGGCCTGCCCCAGGTCCTCGCCCGGTACTTCGAGCAGGCCGTCGGTGTAGAGGGCGAGGACGCTGCGCGGCGGCAGCGGCAGTTCGGTGCTGCGGTAGCGGGTGTCCGGGTCGAGGCCGAGGAGGAGGCCGGGCGGGATGTAGGGCACCTCGGGGGTGCCGTCGGGGTGGCGCAGCAGGGGCGGCGGGTGGCCCGCGGAGGCGAGGCGGGCGCGGTGGACGCGCAGGTCGACCTCGACGTAGAGGCAACTGGCGAAGAGGCCGGTGTCCAGGTCGGTGAGGAGGCGGTTGGTGCGGGTCAGGACCTCGGCCGGGGAGGCGCCGGCCTTGGCGGTGACATGGACGGCAGTGCGGATCTGGCCCATCAGTGCGGCGGCGGTCGCGTTGTGGCCCTGGACGTCGCCGATGACGGCGGCCGCGGTGTCCTGGTCGAGCCGGAGCAGGTCGTAGAAGTCCCCGCCGATCTCCATGCCGCGGGTGGAGGGCAGATAGCGGCCGGCGACGCGGAGCCCGTCGACCGGGGGCAGGCTGTGCGGCAGCAGGACCTGCTGGAGGTGGTGGGCGAGGGCCTGCTTGGTGTCGTAGAGGCGGGCCCGGTCGATGGCCTGGGCGAGGATGCCGGCAAGTGAGGTGAGGACGCGGCGCTCGTCGGGGGAGAACTCCCGGGGGTGCAGATAGGAGAGGACGCAGACGCCGACGGGACCGCCGCTGATGATGAGCGGGAGGATCGCCCAGGCGGATTTTCCGGTGCGGCGGGGTACGTCGAGGCCCGGGTAGTCGACCTCCACTTCCTGCGGGGAGGCGTAGAAGGCGGCCCGGCCGGTGCTGAGGGTGTGGGCGGCGGGGCTGCGGGGGTCGTCCAGCGCCATGCCCTCGAAGTGCTCGATGGCCTCGGCGGAGTAGCCGCGGTGCTCGATGTTGTGCAGCCGCCCGTTCTCCGCGAGGTAGACGACGACGCCCTGGGCACCGAAGGACGGGGCGAGTTCGTCGCTGATGAGGTTGAGGACGTCCCGGAGGCCGACTGTCTCGGTGAGCGCCGCGGAGAGGTGCAGCATCTGGTACATCTGCCCGGCGCGGATCGGGGTGGGTTCGCCGGGGATGGCGGCGAGTCCGGCGGGGTCGGCGTCGGCGGGGGTGAGCCACACGCTGACGCCGCGGCCGTCGGGCACCAGCCGGAAGGAGAGCCAGGTGTCCGGTGGGCGGCAGGCGGTGAACGAGGTCAGGGCACGGCTGATGACGGCGCCCCGGTAGCGGTCCTCGAAGACGGGGTCGTCCAGCCACGGCACCACCTCCCACGGGGGTCGGCCGAGGAGCAGTTCCGCGGGGGTGGCGAGGAGTTCCGCGGCGCCCTGGGTGACGAGGGCGGTGCGGCCGTCGAGGTCGAGGGAGAGGGCGCCGCCCGGCAGCCGCTCCAGGTAGTCGACGGCGGCGGCGCCCTGTGCGGGTGGGACGACGCGCCGCGGCAACGGTACCCGGCGGGGGGAGCCGGCGGGTCCGGCGCGGGTGCGGAGTACGGCGCTGAGGCGGCGGGCGGCGCGGGTGATGTGCTCGCGTTCCGCGTCCGGCATGGGTGCCTCGCGCACCGGCCACATCAGCATGGCGGCGCCGTGGCAGCGCCCGCCCTCCTCCAGGGGGACGGAGGCCGTGGAGAAGGGGTACGGGGTGGCGACGGCGATCCGCGGATAGTCCCGTACCAGGTCGGCGTGGTTGCTGCTGCTGACCAGGCGGCGGCGGCGCAGGGCGTCCGCGACGGGCAGTTGGGAGGTGAGGGCGACGCGCTGCCAGGGGGCGACGAACGACACCGGGATGCCGCTGACCAGGGTGAGGTAGAGGAGTTGCTCCTCGGGGGCGAGCTCGTAGACGCAGCCCGCGGAGGCGCCGGTCTCCGCGAGGAACCGCAGCAGGGCGCGGTCCACCGGGTCGGCACCGGTCCCGGCGGTGGCCGCCGTGGCTGCGGGCGGCCACGGGTCGGCCGGGTGTTCTCGGACCATGGGCACCTCTCAGCGGGCTTCGCCCAGCCCCCGTGCCACCGGCACGGGCCTCCCAAGTGCCCGTGGTCGCGGCCGCTACACCTGCCGCCGCCGCGCCGGCTCACCGCCGGGGTGTGCGACGGCTCCCGCGGGCGGCCGCTACCAGATCGGGGACGGTGGCGAGCCGGACGCGGGGGCGGCCGGCGCGGCGGCCGGCCTCGGTCTCGGCGCGTTCGATGGCGGCCATTCCCCGGGCGTCCACCAGGTACCGGGTGCGGGATCGGGCGAGCCGGGCGAAGGCCCTGGGCGGGTGCGCGGGGGCGGCGAGGGTGCCGGCGACGGCGTCCGCGAGGAGGGTGCCGACGGTTTCGGCGGCGCAGCCCCGGTTGGTGCCGATGCCGCCGGAGGGGCCGCGTTTGATCCAGCCGACGACATAGCTGCCGGGCCGCCCGGTGACCCGTCCCGCCTGGTGCGGCACGGTGCCGGTGGCCTCGTCGAAGGGCAGTCCGGCGAGGGCCCGGCCGCGGTGGCCGACGGCGCGCACCAGCAGCCCGGCGGTGATCTCGGTGCCGCCACCGGGCCCGGTGGTGCGTACCGAGTGCAGGGCGCCGTCCCGGCCGGGGCCGAGGGCGGCGGTGGGCTCGGAGTGGAAGCGCAGCACGATACGGCGGCCGGGGGCGGGCGGCGCGGACCAGTCGACGGTGGTGCGCGGCAGGTCGGCGAGGAGGGCGGCCTTGTCGTGCGGGTCGGCCGCGTCGAGGGCGGCGCCGGTGCGCGGGTCGTGGTCGTCCACCAGCAGTTCCACGCCCGGCAGATGGCGCAGGCCGAGGAGTTCGGAGCGGGTGCAGGCGGCGTCCCCGGGTCCGCGCCGGCCCAGCAGGACGACCTCGCGGACGGTGCCGGCGCGGAGTGCGGCCAGGGCATGGTCGGCGATGTCGGTGCCGGCCAGGGTGTCCGGTTCCGCGGCGAGGATGCGGGCCGCGTCCAGGGCGACATTGCCGTTGCCGACGACGACGGCGCGCTCCCCGTGCGGGACGACGGCGCCGGGGGCGGTCTCGGGGTGGGCGTTGTACCAGGCGACGAGGGTGGTGGCGGCCAGGCTGCCGGGGCGGTCCTCGCCGGGGATGCCGAGGCGGCGGTCGGTGTGCGCGCCGACCGCGTAGACCACGGCGTGGTGGTGGGCGGCGAGTTCCTCGTGGCTGAGGTCGCGGCCGATGTCCAGGCCGAGATGGAGCCGGACCCGGGGGTGGGCGTGGAAGCGGGCGAAGGTGTCGGCGACCTTGCGGGTGCCGGGGTGGTCGGGTGCCACGCCGTGGCGGACCAGGCCGCCCGCGACGGGCAGCCGGTCGATGAGGGTGATCTCGGCGCCGGTGTGCAGCAGCAGGTCCTCGGCGGCGTACATCCCGGCGGGTCCGGTGCCGACGACGGCGATGCGCAGCGGGCCGAAGTCTGCGGGCAGGGTGCGGGTGAAGCGGGGCGCGTCCCAGTGGTGGAAGTTGGGCCCGGTGTCCCGCTCCCCGCCCACTCCCCCGCCGTCGGCGTACGGGCGCTCGTAGTACGCGGCGTTGACGTCGGCGTAGGCGTGCTGCGGGCCGGTGAGGGGGAGGGTGTCCACAGGGTGGATGGCGTCGGCCGGGCAGGCGTCGGCGCAGGCCCCGCAGTCGATGCAGGCGCGGGGGTCGATGTGCAGCATCTCCGTGCTGCCGAAGGCGCGTTCCTCCGGGGTGGGGTGGATGCAGTTGACCGGGCAGACGGCGACACAGGCGGCGTCGGTGCAGCAGGTCTGGGTGATGGCGTAGGTCATGGTCGGGGCTCACTCGGGTCCGGGAGGCGGGTCAGATGAGGTGGGCGCGCCGGTAGAAGGCGAGCGCGGGGCGGGTGAGGAGTCCGCAGGAGGCGAGGAACTCCATCAGGCCCGAACAACTCGCCCGCATCATCGACTTGTGGTGCTCGTTGGCCCGCGCCTCGGCGAGCGCCCGCCGTACGTCGAGCCCGGCCTCGGCGTACACCCGGGGGTTGACCATGCTGCCGACGATGACCCAGGCGGCGATGGCGATGACCAGGGCGTGGAAGTGGCGGCGGGCGCGGCCGGCGCGGGCGAGGTGCTTACGGGTCTCGTCCCGGGCGAACTTCATGTGCCGGGACTCCTCCACCACATGGATGTTGTTGATGGTGCGCACGAAGGGCACCACCCGCTCGTCGCGCATCCAGTCCCGCTGCATCACGTCGAGGACCTCCTCGGCGACGAGGATGGCGGCGTAGGCGGCCTCGCCGAAGGCCAAGGTCTTGAAGGCGCGGCCGAGTTCGACGGCGGCGCGGTGCGGGCGGTAGGGCGGGGCGCCGAGTTTGGCGGCGCCGCGGGCGAACATGATGGAGTGCCGGCACTCGTCGGCGACCTCGGTCAGCGCCCACTGGAAGCGGGGGTCGGTGGGGTCCTTGGCGTACCAGTCCCGCAGCAGCATCTGCTGGAGGATCATCTCGAACCAGATGCCGGTACTGGCCACCGAGGCGGCTTCCTGGCGGGTGAGCTCGGTGCGCTGCTCCTCGGTCAACTCCCCCCAGTAGGCGGTGCCGTAGAGGGTGCTCCACTCGGGGCTGGCGCCGTGGAAGCGCTTGTCGAGGGGGGTGTCCCAGTCCACCTCGGTGGCCGGGTCGTACTGGAGCCGGGCGGCCGAGCCGAGCAGGCGGGCGGCCACGCTCCGCTGCTGGTGCTCGTGCTGTGGCTCTTCCGACGGGTGCCGGTCCTGGGACCGAACGGTGCTGCTGCCCATGGTGCGGCTCTCCTCGGCTCGGGACGGTCCGGTGCGTCGGGGTGCGCGAACCCCTTGTTAGACGGACCGTATAACAAGCCTCGGAGCGACGACTACCCCCCGGTAGCATTTTGCGGGCGCCGCCGGGGACGTACCGTCTCGGTGTCGTCCGGATACGGGGAGAGAGATCGTGTTCTACCAGTTGCTCAAGTACGTAGTGCTGGGCCCGCTGTTGAGGCTGCTGTTCCGGCCGCGGATCGAGGGGCTCGACCGGATTCCGGAAACGGGTCCCGCCATCGTCGCGGGCAACCACCTGTCGTTCGCCGACCACTTCCTGATGCCGGCGATGCTGCGGCGGCGCATCACCTTCCTGGCGAAGGCCGAGTACTTCACCGGACGTGGCGTCAAGGGGCGGCTGACCGCGGCGTTCTTCCGCAGCATCGGCCAGATCCCGGTGGACCGCTCCGGCCGGGAGGCGGGGCAGGCCGCGATCCGGGAGGGCCTCGGGGTGCTGTCCCGTGACGAGTTGCTCGGTATCTACCCGGAGGGCACCCGCTCCCACGACGGACGGCTCTACAAGGGCAAGGTCGGGGTGGCCGCGATGGCGCTGCGGGCCGGGGTGCCGGTGGTGCCGTGCGCGATGATCGGCAGCTTCGAGGCGCAGCCGCCCGGCCGCCGCCTCCCCCGCCCGCACCGCATCACCATCCGCTTCGGCGAACCGCTGGACTTCTCCCGCTACGACGGGATGGAGAACGAGAAGGCGATCCTGCGCGCCGTCACCGACCAGATCATGTACGAGATCCTCGAACTCTCCGGACAGGAGTACGTCGACCGGTACGCGGCCGAGGTGAAGGCGGAGGAGGCCGCGGAGCGCGGGGAGAGGGCCTCGGGGCGCGGTTTCCCGCGGCTGCCGCTGAGTTGAGGGCGGACACCGGTCCGGGTTCCCGGTCGGCGGCGGATCTGCTGACGGCCGATTCGCTGGCTTGCTGACGGCCCGTCCGCCTAGCTTCGGAGCATGACGAATGCACTGGTGATCGGCGCGGCAGGACAGTTGGGGCGGCCCGCGGTGGCGGCGCTGGCCGGGGACGGCTGGCGGGTGACGGCGGCCTCCCGCAGCGGCGGCCGGGACCCGTCCTGGCCTGAAAAGGTGCGCACGGTACGCCTGGACCGGGACGAGGACGGGCCGCTGGACGAGCTGCTGTCCGACGGCTTCGAGGTGGTCGTCGACCTGGTGGCGTTCGACGCCCGGCACGCCCGCCAGTTGCTCCGGCACGGCGACCGCATCGGCTCCGCGGTGGTGGTGTCCAGCGGCGCCGTCTACGCGGACGGCGAGGGCCGCAGCTTCGACACCCAGGACGAGCCGGACGGCTTCCCCGCCTACCCGGTGCCACTGCCGGAGACCCAGCCGACGGTGGCCCCCGGCGAGAGCACCTATGGGACGCGGAAGGTGGCGCTGGAACGGGAGTTGGTGGCGGCGGGCCGGCGGCTGCCGTCCACCCTGCTGCGGGCCGGCGCGGTGTACGGGCCGCATTGCAGAACACCGCGGGAGCTCTTCTTCGTGAAGCGGAATCTGGACGGCCGCCGGCGCCGGGTGCTGGCGTACGGCGGGGAGAGCCGCTTCCATCCGGTGAGCGCCCGCAATGTCGCCGAGCTGATCAGACTGGCCGCCGCCCGCCCGGGCACCCGGATACTGAACGCCGCCGATCCGCAGGCCCCCACGGTGGCCGAGATCGCGGCCGCCATCGACGCGGCGATGGGGGTGACGGCGGAGACGGTACTGGTGCCCGGCGAGCCCACCGCTCCCCCGGTCGGCCTCACCCCCTGGTCCACCGCCCGCCCGGTGGTGTACGACCCGTCCACGGCGGAACGGGAGTTGGGCTACCGGCCGGTGGCGACCTACCGGGAGGCGGTGCCCGAGACGGTGGCCTGGCTCAGCGGGCGGCTGGCCGAAGTACCGGACTGGCGACGTGCGTTCCCCACCCTGGCACGGAATTACGACACCTGGTTCGACCTCTTCGACTACGCCGCGGAGGACGCCTGGCTGATCGACCGCTGACGCTGCCCGAAGACGGCGCCACCTCCCCGGCCGCGGAGGTGGCGCGGCCGGGGAGGCGTCAACCGATGCCCGTCAGGCGGGAGTTACGGCTTCGGGGTGGCGTGCGGGGTGCAGGTCACGTCCTTGTCGTCCACCTTGCCGGTGAGCAGATAGGTGTCCACGCGGTCGTTGATGCACGGGTTGACCAGACCGGTCACACCGTGCGAGCCGGCATCCTTCTCGGTGATGAGCCGGGAGCCCTTGAAGCGCTTGTGCAGCTCGACGGCGCCCGGGTACGGGGTGGCGGCGTCATGGGTGGACTGCACCATCAGCACGGTCGGCAGCCCCTTGCCGGTGCCCACCTCGACCGGGTTGTGCTGCTTGCCGGACCAGGTGGCGCAGGGCAGGTTCATCCAGGCGTTGGCCCAGGTCATAAACGGGTTGTCGCGGTGCAGCCGGGTGTTGTCCCGGTCCCAGGTGCGCCAGTTGGTGGGCCACTTGGCGTCGGCGCACTCCACGGCGGTGTACACCGCGTTGCCGTTCTCCTCGCTGGCGTTGCCCTTGGTGTCGGACGGATCGGGCGAGGCGGCGTCGATCAGCGCCTGGGTGTCACCGGCGGCGTACTTGCTCCACACCTGCGCGGTCGGCACCCACGCCGAGTCGTAGTAGGGGGCGCTCTGGAAGAAGGAGATCAGCTCGTTGGGGCCGACGACACCACCCAGCGGGCTCTTCTTCGCGGTGGCCCGCAGCTTCTCCCAACCGGCCTGCACCTCGGCCTTGGTGGCGCCCAGGTGGAAGGTGTCATCGCGCTGCGCGACCCAGGTCGTCCAGTCGTCCCAGCGGACCTGGAAAGCGACGTCCTGGTCCAGGTTGGCCTGGTACCAGACCTTCTGGCGGGACGGGTTGACCACGCTGTCCACCAGCATCCGGCGGACGTGGTCCGGGAAGAGGGTGCCGTAGACCGCGCCCAGGTAGGTGCCGTAGGAGACACCCAGGTAGTTGAGCTTCTTGTCGCCGACGGCGGCCCGGATGACGTCCAGGTCGCGCGCGGTGTTCGGGGTGGTCATATGCGGCAGCATGTCGCCGCTGCGCTCGGCGCAACCGTCGGCGTACTCGGCCGCGAGCTTGCGCTGCGCCAGCTTGTCGGCCTCGCTGTCCGGCACCGGGTCGGCCTTCGGCGCCTTGACGAACTCCTGTGGGTCCACACAGGAGATGGGCGCGGAGTGGCCCACCCCGCGCGGCTCGAAACCGACGAAGTCATAGGCCTTCGACGTCTTCTGCCACAGCGGGTTCTTGTTGGTGACACGGGTCGGGAAGCGCAGCCCCGATCCGCCGGGACCGCCCGGGTTGTAGATGAGCGAGCCCTGGCGCTCCTCGGCCGTGCCGGTGCTCACCGCCCGGTCCACCGCGAGCTTGATCTGCTTGCCGTGCGGCTTGGCGTAGTCGACGGGCACCGTGACCCAGCCGCACTCGATGCCGTCGGGGAGGCCCCAGTCGGCGGCGCACTTCTGCCAGTTGATGCCCTGCTTCTCCGCGGCGGCCGCGGCGATGGCGGCACCGCGTGCCTCCTTGTCCAGGTGCGGTCCGCGGCTGTCCTGTGCGCTCGCCACCGGTGCGGCGAGCGCGCCGACTATCAGCGTGCCCGCGGCGAGCGTGCCGGCAGAGCCCAGCAGCACCCCTCTACCCGCGCGTCCAGTCCTGCTCAAGTGGGGCCTCCCGTACGTCGGTTCGACGGTTACGTCGTTCGGTACGGGATCCTGTCTGCTGTGGAGAGCCTGTGAACAGATGTCCAGAGGGTTCTTTGCCAATCCGATAAGCGGATAGCCCAGCCTTCTGAGCGGCGTGACCCCGGGATGCCCCGCCGAGGCCGGTTCGGGCTCAGCGGTGGGGCGTGCCGAGGACCATCCGGTGCGCGCGAGCCGTGTCCGCGTATTCGCGTACCCGGTGGATCAGGCCGCCCCGGAGTTCGAAGACGAAGCAGTGGTCGACGTCATAGCGGCCGCCGTCCGCGAGCACCGCCGCGACGTTGGCCTCCGCGAGCCCCCAACCGCCCCCGGAATGAAGGTGGTTGAAGACGACGGCGAGGTCCCGCGCGAACAGGCGGGGAAAGTCGTCGGCGAAGAAGTGCGCGATGGCGTCCCTCCCGATCATGTGGTGCGGCGCGTCCAGGGCGACGCTGGTGGCGTTCCCGGGCGGCGAGAGCCACTCGGCGTCCTCGGTGAACACCGCGGCGATCTCCGCCCGGTCACCACCGGCCAGCACCCGGAAGGCGTTCTGAAGTACGGCTTCGGTCATGACCCCACTCTGACCGGCACTCGCCACGGACGTCTTGGACGAATGTTCCGCCCACTCTCCGATCCATCGCGGCTACCCCTTCCTATGACGCCGCCTAGCCTGGGTCCATGCCAACCACCGTGCGGGGCCGCGGCGTTACGGCGACCCGGGATGCGGCGTGGGAGGTCGCCAGGCCACCGCGGGCCTTCGCCGCCGACGGTGTCGCCATGGCCGGGTTCCGGGGACGGAGCATCGGGCCGGTGGAAGTGCCGGTGGTCCCGCATCCCGGTGTCACGCTGGTCGTGGAGTTCGGCGCCGGACCGCTCGCCGTGGAGGCGGCGGCCGGCCGGCGGCAGCACGGAAGCTTCGTCGCCGCACCGGCGTCCGGGGCGGTGCGGCTGCGGGGCGAGCGCATCGCCTGCCTGGAGGTGCGGCTCTCCCCCCTAGGCCGTGTCGTTTGGATCTCCGTGGCGTCACGGGCCCTGGCACGCACTCTCGCTGCACCGGCCAAACACCCAAGTACGTCCAGTACGAGGGCGCTTGGCCGGCGCACCGAGAGCACGCACCAGACCC